>JAGWND010000114.1 GCA_028873075.1 Bacteroidota bacterium | reverse complement strand
GTTGTGATTGCAATTGTTGCGCTGCTGTTGGGTGCAGTATTGTTTTCGGCAGGCTCAGTCAAGCCTCAGAATTTTTCCCCGTTCTTTCCCAACGGCTTCTTTCCCGTTGGAACAGCGGCAGCGCTGATCTTCTGGTCGTATCTTGGTTATGAAAACGTCTCGAACGTTGCAGAAGAATTTCGCGATCCGCAGCGTGACTTTCGCCGCAGCATCATTCTCAGCGTCGTTCTTATTGGCGTGTTGTATATTGCAGTCGCCATTGTGTCTATCGGAACGCTGGCGTACGAAGCAGGCGGAAGTGTGGCACCGTTCGCGGCGATCTTTTCCAATCTGCTCGGCAGTTACGGAGCGGCAGGAACTGCCGTGCTTGCTCTCTTCATTATTTTCGGAACAGCGAACGCGTACACTGCAGGAATGTCGAGAGTCATTTTCGCGGCGGCGAGAGACGGCGGCTTTCCGAAGGTGCTCGAGCATATCAATCCCGCCACCGGCGTCCCCCATCGAAGCCTGGTCGCGCTCTCCGGCTGCGCACTGTGCATGCTTTTCGTCTATTATTTTTTCGACGTTGATTTGGCAACGGCACTGCTCATTCCGAGCGGAGCGGCAATTCTCATTTACATCATCGGCTCGGCGGCGGGAATAAAACTTTTGCGTGCACAAAAAGGAGGCAAAATTTTTCCTTGGATCTCGTTGCTCATGTCGCTTGCCATCTTACCGTTTGTCGGACCAGTGGCACTTGCCGCAATTTTTACCGTCGCGGCAGGACTGATATATGGCTGGCTCTCTCGCCGGACTACTACGAAGGTCGCAGAGGGATTGTAATGCCCGTAACGAGAGAAATTTTCCTTTTACCGGATCGTTTTTAAAATTTCCACCGCTTTCTTCAACGCCATCGCGCGGTGGCTGATCTGATTTTTTTCTTCGAGTGTCATTTCTGCGTATGTCTTTTTCCGGCCGCGCGGAACAAAAAGCGGATCGTAGCCGAAGCCGTTCGTCCCGCGCGGCGCTTCGAGGATATCACCTTCGACTCTTCCTTCGAGAACTTCTTCGATGCCTTTTCCAACAATTGCAATCACCGTCCGGAAGCGCGCGCTCCGGCGGCGAAACGGGACGGCTTTCAACGCCCATAAAAGTTTTTTGTTGTTGTCTTCGTACGTCGCATTTTTGCCGGCGTACCGCGCAGAATAAACGCCGGGCTGAAGCTCAAGATAGTAGCATTCTAAACCCGTGTCATCGGCAAGCGAAAGAATGTTGGTTACCTCGTATGCCGCTCGGGCTTTTTTCAGTGCGTTGCGTTCAAGCGTTGGCTCGTCTTCAACAACTTCCGGCAGATGCGGAAAATCGCTCAGCGTTCGAATCTGATACTCGCTTGCAACGAGCAAATTTTTGATCTCTTCTGCTTTATGACGGTTATGTGTTGCTAACAATAATTTTTCCATTGCCCTTCTTTCCGCGGCAATAATTCGAAATATAAGTTGCCGTTATGAAGATGTTGGCCGGCTGGAAAACGCCGTCAGACATCATCTATTCAATACCGAACTTTATCCTGCTTCGCCTCCCACTCCCGAAAAACCGTCAGTGCTTCTTCGCGCATCATTTGCACCATCGGAATTTTGCGCTCCGCGAAAGCATGCTCCATCTCTTCATAAATAAACAAATCGTCGAAACCGATGCGCGCGGCATCGTCGCGCGCATTCCCGAAATACACTTTATTGGGCCGCGCCCAATAAAGTGCGCCGAGACACATCGGACACGGCTCGCATGTTGTGTATACCTCGCATCCATCCAATTGAAACGAATGCAGCACGCGGCACGCTTCGCGGATGGCAACAATTTCTGCATGAGCAGTCGGATCGTTTGTTGAAGTAACAACATTTGTTCCGCTGGCAATGACTTTTCCACTTCTCACAATGAGGGCGGCAAATGGTCCTCCCTTCCCATCGGAAATATTCTTACGTGAAAGCTCAATTGCTTCCTTCATGAATATTGGCTGGAACATAATTTTTCCTTCGACGAATATGAAGTGATCAGAGGTCAGAAGTCGGAAGCCAGAATCTTGTGAACTGCATCCTGTATCTTAAAAATTAAACCTTGAACTCACATACTTTACCCGAGTAACTCTTTCAATGCCTCGTTGATTGATTCAACGCCGATAATTTCGATCCCGTCTTTTGATTGCTTCACATGTTTGATGTTGTTCTTCGGAACAACAACGCGCTTGAATCCCAACTTTGCCGCTTCCTGCACGCGCCTCTCGCTGTGCGAAACAGTGCGAATCTCGCCTCCCAGCCCGACCTCACCAACCGCAACAGTTTGAGAATCGGCAGGCACATCGCGCAGCGACGATACGATGGAAATAGCAACGCCTAAATCGGCGGCAGGTTCGTCAATGCGAATGCCGCCGGCAACATTGACGAACACATCCTGCGAGCCTAAATTCAATCCGCCGCGCTTTTCCAAAACTGCAAGGAGCATCTGCAGACGGCGGAGATCGAAACCGGTCGCCGTTCGCTGCGGCAATCCATAACTCGTTGAAGTGACAAGCGCCTGCACTTCAATCAAAATCGGACGCGTTCCTTCCATACTCGCAACAATGGCGGAGCCGGAAGTTCCGTACGCGCGTTCGGACAAAAAAACTTCCGACGGATTTTTCACTTCGCGCATGCCGTTATCGTGCATTTCAAAAATGCCGATCTCGTTCGTCGAGCCGAAACGGTTCTTCGTTGCGCGGAGAATGCGGTACGAGTAATGCCGCTCGCCTTCGAACTGCAGCACCGTATCAACCATGTGCTCGATCACGCGCGGACCTGCAATCACCCCTTCTTTTGTCACATGACCTACGAGAAATATTGGAATGTTCCGTGTTTTTGCAATGCGCGTCAGCAACGCGGTCGCTTCACGTACTTGTCCCACACTCCCCGGCGCGCTTTCCAAATCCGGGCGGAATATCGTCTGAATTGAATCAACGACGATCAGTTCCGGAGAGCCGCGCTCGATAATTTCCGTGATAAGCTCAAGATTTGTTTCGGGAAGAAGAAGAACGGAATCGGAATGTTCTCCCAAACGATCTGCGCGCAATTTGATTTGTTGAAGGGATTCTTCGCCAGTGATGTAGAGAACAATTTTATTTTTGAGCATCAGCGCAATTTGCATCATCAGTGTTGATTTGCCGATGCCCGGATCACCGCCGAGAAGAATCACAGAGCCGGCAACAATTCCTCCGCCGAGTACGCGGTCAAATTCCGATAACCCGGTGACAGAACGCTCTTCTTCGTGCCCGTTGACCTGCGCTAAAGGAACCGGTTCAAGCTTCGATGCGATGCTTCCGGATTTTCTTGCAACGCGCGTCGGCACCGGCGCTTCTTCGACGAACGAATTCCATTCATTGCAGTTCGGACATTTTCCCGTCCACCGCGGCGAAACGTAGCCGCAGTTCTGACACACATATTTAGTGATAACTTTTGCCATGGCGTGTGAGCACAAAAAGAAAAGCTTACTAGTTGGATAAGATCAAAGCAGCCGGATTCCTTTTGTGATCGCTTCGTAAGGAATAAGATTGTCTTCAACAAAATCTTCCGGACGATACGCGAGCGGTGAGATTCTGAGATCTATTGCGCGGCAAAATTTAGCGATAGTATAGCTGTCCATCAACCGATAACCGGTAAACTGAGGGGAAACGACCACGATATCAATATCGCTGCCAGCATGGATTTTTCCCGTCACGTATGAGCCGTACAGATACGCTTTCGTAACATGAAATCTGTGTTTTTTTAATTCAAGCAAATATCGTTTTGCTATTCTGACCGCAGAGCGAGTTCTCGCATCCATATAAATTCCGCCTTGGTTCTTTTCAACAGTTTTTTAGCTAATGTTTTTATTGACCGTTTATAAACTCTCAGTTTTTCATCAGGATAACGAGCTTCGATATTAAAACCTGACATGAGAAGAAGGAAATCGTTCGTGGAATCGTCAAGAGACAACTGTGCTTTTTCTGCAAGCAACGGTAGGTTATGAATTCGCGGCGGCATCCCATTTGTATTTTTCACAACAATAGCTTTCAATCCTTTTTCCGGTACCAATTGGCAGAAGTATAAAGCGTGGTGATAATTCTTACCTGCGTCATAGATAATCTCGGCAGTCTCTCAATCGTTTTCGGCTGTTGTCAACCAGTAATGAATTTGTTTCTTCTTGTTCATCGGATACAATTTAGCATTCACAAAAAAGAGAGTCAAAAACTTTGCAGTTCGGACATTTTCCCCGTCCACCGCAGTGAAACATAACCGCAATTCTGACAGGCATATTTAGTAATAACTCTCGGCATTGAGAAATGCGGAGAGAATTTTACACAACAATCTTTGACTGCAGCGACTCGAACAATTCAAGATACTGCGGCAAGCGGGAATAAACTTCATCAGCGGTTGTTTCGTTATACGTGTGAACAGTCATATTTCTGTCGTCTATCATTTGCAGCCACCGCTCGTCATCCGTGATTAACCCAAACGCATACGCTTCACGCAAACATTCCTTCGGTGAACGGCAAATAATTTTCTGTTCGCGCAGAAATACCTGAATCAATTTCCACGCAATCTCTGTCGTAAACTCAAAACGTTTGATCGAGGAATCCCGGTTGGCAATTGTTTTTTCAGCCTGAAGAATTTCTTTCAGCCGGGTTAGCGATTTGATGTACGACAGGTAAATTTCCTTCATACAGAAATTTCCTTTGCATACGATAGTACATTTTTTCGGTACGATTCATCAACGGTCATCAAATCCACCACATCAATTCCCTTCAGAGTCCTGATTTCCTCTACTTCATTCCGTATCTTTGCCATAATGAGCGGCGGAACTTTTTCTTTCCCAACAACAACAATATCAATATCGGATGTTGCAAGAGCATTCCCTTTTGCCTGCGAGCCGAACAAGACAATTCGATAACCCAAAGGCAGATACTTTCTGATGATTGATGTTGTTTGCTCTATGATCGTTGGGATGCCCATCGCAGATTTATCCGTTATTCCTCCATCAATATACAAGAATGACGGAGAGATTCAATATTGACTATCCTGCGCAATCTTGGTACTTTGGTACTGGCATGACAAGTATTGTGCTCAAAAAAAATATCGTGTTGAAGAAACACGAAGAGCGGCGGCTGACGAACGGACATCAATGGGTCTTCAGCAATGAAATCCACGCCGTCAACGGCGCACCGAAAAGCGGCGACGTTGTCGAAATTCTCCGGCACGATTTGAAGAAATTAGGCGTCGGGTTTTACAACCCGCACTCGCTCATCGCCGCGCGGCTTCTTACTTCTGATAACGAGGAAATTGATTTTCAGTTCTTCGAACGGCGTATCCGCTCCGCGCTCGCACTGCGCGAGAAATTGTATCCGAAAAGCGGAACATTCCGCGTTGTGAACAGTGAAAGCGACTTCCTTCCCGGCGTTATCATTGACAAGTACAACGAGTATCTTTCCATTCAAACTTTTTCTGCGGGAATGGACGAGCGTCTCACGCTTCTGTGCGATGTGCTCGTTTCAATTTTTTCTCCGCGCGGCATCGTCGAGCGCAACGAATCGCCGCTTCGCTCGCTTGAGCAGCTTCCGCAGCGCAAAGGAATTCTTCGCGGCTCCGTTGATCCGACCATCATCGAACTGAATTCCCTCAAGTTCCGCGTTGATGTCCTCGAAGGACAGAAAACAGGATTCTATCTCGATCAGCGCGAAAACCGAACACTTATCAAGCCGCACGCAAAACATGCGGCAGTGCTCGATTGCTTCTGCAACGAAGGAGGCTTCGGAATGTACGCATCGCATTACGGAGCGAAAGAAGTAACGTGCGTTGACAGCTCCGAATTTGCAATCGAGAAATGTAAAGTCAACGTGATGCTGAACGGTCTGCAAAATATTTCATACCACTGCGCCGATGCGTTTCAATTTCTTGCTTCTGCGCATCAGGAAGGAAAACGGTACGACGTCGTTATCCTCGACCCGCCGTCGTTCGCTAAAAATAAAAAAACGGTTGCCACTGCTCTCAAAGGATACAAAGAAATCAACACCGCCGCACTCGCTGTGCTGAGCAGCGGCGGCATTTTGATCACCGCATCGTGTTCGCATCATATTGCTGAAGAAACATTCTTAAACGCGGTGCAGGAAAGCGGTGTCAAAGTGAAAAGAAAATTGAGATTACTCCAAACTGCCGGCGCAGCTCCCGATCATCCGACACTCGTAGCAATGCCCGAAACAAAATATCTGAAGCTTGCAGTGTTTTCTGCGGAGTGAAACCAATTCAAACACAAAAAGGTTAGAGTGATAAAGAAATGAGGTGAAGCATGAAACAGTTATTAAAAATTGCAGGATTGATAGGAGTAACATTCGGCGTGGTCGCCGTTGCATCTGCGCAATCAACCTTTCATAAACTTTCTCAACTCCAATGGAGCTTTCAGCAAGAAAAATCGGCGTCGGACTCTTCCATCGTTTTCCACTCGCCAAATTCCAACATACTGAAGCCCTCCCCCGCCGCCGAACTCGATAACGCCTACGGCATGGATATTCTTCTTTCCAACAGCGGACTTGGACTCGGCGCGTTTTACCGCCATCAGTACACGGAAGAAATTTACGGCACCTTAGCGCTTTCAGTCTCGGAAGCAAAAGATGATAATGAAGTGGAGTACGTTGATTACTACGGGCAAACGTACACGCCGGGAAAGATCAACCGCTTCCTTTTAATTCCTCTTCACGTTGGTGTGCAGTACAGATTGTTCGCCGACGAGATTGTGGATAATTTCCGTCCGTATGTCAACGCCGGCGTGGGACCGACACTTGTTTTTTCCACACCATACGACAAAGAATTTTTCAGCAGTCTTGGGTACGGCCAAGCGCACTACACACTCGGTGGATATATCGGGCTTGGCGCTTTCTTCGGAATTGCGAAGGACAATCTTTCCGGTGTGAACATTCGCTACTACTTCATTCAGATTCCGCACGGACTTCCGAGCATGCAGGATCAAAACACAGGCGCAATCTATGCGAAAAAAGATTTCGGCGGATTTTTCATTACGCTGAATTTCGGGGCGCTGTACTGAAACTTTTGCTCGAACAGAATTTTCCCGCCTCAAATACCGTGCAATGGAATGTGCTTTTCACTTACCGTGCTGCGTGGCGCCTAACGTACTGCCGCATCACGCCGTGCCGCCGTTCTATGCAACATAAAATGACGGCGGCATGGAGCGAGAACGAGGTATAAAAATGTCGAGCGTCGTGATGCGGCGTGTTAGGCGATGCGCAGCCACCGGATCTCCTCTTCAAGATATTCGTCGTTCGGATGTCATCGCAGATGGTTCGCTAGAAACCTTTGGACAAACTCGTGAAAGGCGAGCACATCCGCTTTCGTGTATGCGTCAAAGTGGCCATGGGCAGCGTCGTTGCCGACTTCCTTCTTAGCTTCGATTTCTTTGAACTCGATCTTGGTAAGTACATTTGCCCGCGCAAGCTTTTCAGCCAACTTGAAAACACCATCGCTTCGGTCGGTCTCAAGTTTACTTGCCTCGCAAAGACGTCGAAGACCATCCTCAAGCACAGAACGCACCACAACTGCTGCCGCATCTTTGTAGTCGTTTTCAAGCAAGACCTCAGCTTGGCTCAGGAAATCGGCAAAGACCTCGGCTGAAACGAGGAGTTTATTGTCCGCGAGGAATCCTTGCATGTAATCAACGAGCGCTGCACTCAAGATTCCTCTCATCACAAAGGGGTTGATCTTCGGCATATCCCGAAGTTCTCTCACATAAAAACTATCTTCACTTGTTAGACGAGCCAGAAGATTTAGTGCGCTGGCGCGTACCTGGAAATAGAGGTCGCCAGAAATAGTGCCATCCTTGCTTTGTGAAAATTCATCGCAAGCAAGCTGCGCCTTCTCTATTAACTCCCTGAACTTGAGGATAATCTCTTCGCGGTCCTTCGATAAAAGCAGTCTAGAATGTGGTGCCATGGTAGCTTCCTTCTTCGGGTATTTTAAGTGGCTGCGTTTCACATAACGTCCACCGCAAAAAAGTCGTCCCGATTGCCGCTTACAAATGTGCGTAGCTCCAATGCCTGCGGCAATCGGGATGAAACGAGTTCAATCATATATAATAATTGAGCGTCTTTTTTGCGGGTGTTAGGCGAAGTGGCGCCCAGCATACACTACTCCAGAATAGGTAACACCTTCATAGAATTGCATTACCCAAAGTGACCTTACGTCGTCACGCCGAACGTAACCCTCATACGCAAAAACACCGTCTCCGATCACGCGCTTGGGAATATTGGTTGCTCGGTTTCGTAAATTCTGCAACAGTTGCAGGGGTTCACGGAGCACATTCCATTTTATGGAAAAACTAGATGGAACGATTAGTCCAGTCTCATGGTACACTAAACCCTTGATAATTTTAACCATGACCCGGTCGTAACTCTGGTTATCGACGTCGTAGGCAGTCACGGTTGCGACGTGTTTACCTTCGCGGATTATCTTGACGGGTTTGACAGTGGAGAGAATCCGTAAAGCAAGTTTCGGTTCCCTTTTGAGACGTTTGACTATCCTATCGTTGAGGATTTTCTTGGAGGCGGGATGATTCTCCGTCTCTGCAAGCTGGGAAACTATAGACCTAAAATATTTCTCGTCTTCGGATAACTCTCTATTGCATTTTGAGCAAGCAGGTACAGTTATGAGGTTTGTCGGCAACGGTTTTGGGAAAAGACATTTAGGCGGAACATGGTCTCGCTCCGTTGCATCTGACCTCCCGCAATATATGCACCTCTTCTGCTTCATCGAGACTCTTTGAGATTGGCAGGGTTCATGTTGCGTTTACGCTTGGCTTCTTCCTCACAGGTTTCCTGGAAGTCGTCTTTGGAAAGCTTTGCAGCCCTTTGGGTGGTTTGAGAAGAATCAAAGTGGCGCATTCTTATTTATTTGAGTCACGAACTTTCCGTAGATACTCGTGGAAAAAGACAACGATGGGAAGTTCAGATTCAGAATACCGAAACTTTGTTTCGCCCACGAGAGCTTTGACTTGTTCATAGGTCATGTTGAAATTCTTGGCGGTGAATGCCATGGCGTCCTCGACTACCTGCTTGAACAGAAAGAAATCTTGCATCCCGAGTACCGCAAGCCAAACAAAGACATCATTGTAATTCTGTAGGATTTCAATGTCCTCTTTCATTACCCACCTCAATTCTAAATGGCATTCTAGTTAAACTGTCGACAACCATGATCATTTCTTCGATAGCGGAGCAAGCTTGAATGCCTTGATCGCTTCTTGAATGGATATAGCAAATCCAAGCCCTTCCACGCCTTCCTCAACAAGCTTGAGCGACACGATGCCAATCACTCTGCCATCAGGAGTTATAAGCGGGCCCCCGCTATTTCCGGGATTTACGGAAGCATCGGTTTGTATGACAGTAACATTCTCAAGTTTTCTGATTCCGCTAACAACCCCTTTAGACACAGTTTCAGAGAGACCGAGCGACACAGGCGTGCCGATAGCATATACGTCTTGGCCCAAGGTAAGTGCTTGGGAGTCAGCCAAAGCGAGGTATGGATAACCCTTACCAGTAAGTTTTAGAAGGGCCAAGTCTTTAGCACGGTCTATCCTTACCACATTCACCTTGATGGTCTTGCCATCGGTGAATATCGCATCAAAGAAATTCTGGCCTTGTATAACGTGGTAGTTGGTAATGGCGTATCCATCTGGATTTATGATGAACCCGCTGCCATGGCCGTCTTCTGTCTTTATCGCAAAAACTGCCTTTGCCGCTTCAGCAACTTTATTTGCACTGCTTTTGATACTGTCGTTGCCTTCAAAAAAGTTGACCTCAGTTTCAGGTCCAGTTCCGAATGAACCTGCGGAGACTGCGTTTTTCAGTGCTGCAACAAGGCTTGGGTCGGAGAGAAGATTGCGTACACAGTTTCTAAAGGCGACCGAGGAAGCCTCGATTGACACGCCGTCGATTCTTGCATAACCTCTCGATATTGTCTGGTAGATGGTCTTTCTATCTTGCCTATCAAAGATTTCCCAACGAATTTCTACGAGGTCTTCCGTATAATTGCCCGCGAGCGGCCCGAAACTTTGAAGAACAGAGTTCACAATTGTGCCAGCAATGAGGAAGCGCGCGTCACCAGACTGCTCTGACTCGAATAGACTTGATGGTACATTGTAGCCTGCATTGGATAGTTCGTCATTTGTAATACTTTTATATTGACTCTCCCACTGTTCGGAGACCGCACCCTGAGCATAGTAGTTCAGTTGCTTAACTTTGGCGAGTCCGTCAAAATGTCCCCCAATTACTGACCCAGGAGCCAACGAACTTGTTATCTTCGAGACGGCGAACTCAGGGAATCCATAAGTTGAAACATTGATTGGTTGCGCCGTCTCTGGAACCTGAATCGATATCACGGAGGAAGCACACCCAACTAAAAGAAGGGACGAGCTTAGAAGGAATGT
>JAGWND010000113.1 GCA_028873075.1 Bacteroidota bacterium | reverse complement strand
CGTTCATCTTGCGCGCAAAGGAGATAACCACTTTTATCAAGGGCATTCCGAATGTGTTGCCGAATCAATTCGAGCTATTTCAGAATTTTCCCAATCCATTCAATCCTTCTACAACAATCAGCTATTATCTGCCCGCAAATAGTATTGTTACGTTGAAAGTGTACGATCCTCTCGGCAGAGAAATTGAGACATTAGTGAATGGCTATCAAGGCGTTGGAATGCACACAGTTCTCTTCAATGCACGCAATTTTCCGTCAGGGGTATATTTCTATAGCCTACGAAGCCTTCTGGGAAGAAACATGGTAAGAAAAATGATTCTCACAAAGTAATTGAAGTTAATATGAAAATATTACGAACTGTTTTTATTGCATGTGTGCTGGGATGTATTGTCGGTGCATCGCAAGCGCAAGTAACTAAATCGTTATCACTTAAGATAACCGACGCGGGAGGCATAGGTGACTCTCTGATTTTTGGGGAAGATGGCAGAGCTACTGACGGACTTGATGCTTCGCTCGGAGAATATGAATTGCCGCCGATCCCTCCTTCCGGCGCGTTTGATGTCCGTTGGATTGTTCCAGGTGTAGAGGGATTGAGCATTGATTATAGAGATACGCTGAGTGTTTCTTCAAAAAGAAATTTCTGGACAGGAAACTTTCAGCCGAGCGCGGCTGGGTATCCGATGACTATTTCGTGGAACTCAACACAACTATGGAGCGGCTTTTTCTATATCTACGATGGAGAAACGAACGGCACAAAGTTCAGTTACGATATGAGCACTCGAAGCTCGGTAACGATAACAGATCAAACAATCAAATCAATTAAAGTCGTTCACGTTTTCACTGCTCAGAAAACGGTGTCTGTGGTGAGCGGATGGAATTTGCTTTCGATCCCCGTGGAGGTGAAACAATGGGATTTCAATTCTCTTTTCCCAACCGCCAGTTCATTCGCGTACACCTACAATGGTGGATACGTTCAAAAAGATACGCTGCAAAGGCAGATTGGTTATTGGGTAAAATTTTCTTCTCCAACACAAGTAAGCTTTACCGGAGAACCTTTCCAACAGGATACTTTTTCTGTCAATTCAGGATGGAATCTCATCGGCTCAATAGTTGACAGTGTAGACGTCAGCGCAATACAGCAAATGCCAGCGGGAATTCTGAACTCGTATTTTTTTAGTTACCAAAATAGCTATAAAGTGGTGAACTCACTATTACCGGGAAACGGGCATTGGGTGAAAGCGAACGCAACTGGAAAGATCATATTGAAATCTGCGGTGCTGCACAAGAGGGCTTCAATAGCGGCGCAGGCGTCCAGCTTTGAACAGTGGAACACACTAAGTGTTTCCGATGTAAATGGGAAGGAAGCTACCATTTATTTCAAATCCACACTTGCTGACGTAAGCCAATGCGAACTGCCGCCGAAGCCACCAACGAGCGTTATGGACGTTCGATTCAGCACGGGGAAATTTGCCGAAGCATTTACGAGCGACAACGCAGAAAGGGAAATTGAAATTCAGGGAATGAGCTTTCCCATTACATTGGCTTGGAACATCAAAGATGAAAGTGAATACAAACTGTCAGCGGACACAAAGAAGCTGTGCACACTATCTAATAACGGTGAGGTTCAATTGAATGAAACCACGAAGGACTTTGGAATCAAGCTACTGAATCGAATTACGTTTAATGTTCCAGTCAATTTTAGTTTAGCTCAAAATTTCCCCAACCCCTTCAATCCTTCAACAATGATCAGCTATCAATTACCAATGAACAGCCTTGTGACGCTAAAGATTTATGATATGCTTGGGAGGGAAGCGGCAACGCTGGTAAACAAAAAACAGAATGCAGGGTATTATCAAGCGGAGTGGTCGCCGAATGTTTCTTCCGAAATTTATTTCTACCGCATCGAGGCAACCTCGCTGGATGATCCGAACAAACATTTTGTGGAAGTAAAGAAAATGATCTTGATGAGGTAAGAACTCAAAACCTTGCGAAGGTTCTCAACCTTCGCAAGGTTGGGCATTCTACAGCGGCAACTCGAAATTTCCCGCAACAATTCCGGGAACAGTAATATCTTCATCAAGATTTTCCCATCGCAGTGCAAATCCGTTAAGGCGAAGAGTGACCGTTGTCTCTTTGAAATTTATCTTCGAATCAGTATATTGTAAAAAAACAAAGGAAAAAAATGATTGCAATAGATCGCATTACAGTTGACCCTTTAGTAATGGGGGGCAAGCCGTGCATTAGAGGAATGAGGGTAACTGTCGGTACTATTGTGGGATTAGTGGCAGCAGGGCATTCAGTTGAAGAAATTCTGAAAGCATATCCATATCTTGAGCAGGAAGATGTTCGGCAGGCTTTAGCGTATGCAGCTTGGCGTGCCGAGGAAATTGAACTCCCTCTGCACTATGAAGCTTAAAATACTGGTTGATATGAACTTATCTCCGGTGTGGGTTGATTTTCTTGCCAAGAATAAATTTGAAGCTGTTCACTGGTCGAAAATTGGGGACCCCAAGGAGAAAGATTCAGTCATATTACACTATGCTAAAGAAAACGGGTTCATAGTTTTTACAAATGATTTAGACTTCGGTGCCTTGCTCGCTGCAAATCAGTTTACGTTACCAAGCGTTATTCAAATCCGAATACAAGATGTTTTACCATCACACATTGGGAAACTTGTCGTAGCTTCGTTAACGCAGTATAAAACTCAACTTGAGAATGGTGCTTTGATAAGCATTGATGAATCAAGACAACGAGCACGAATATTGCCGTTAATGAAGAAGTAAGTGAATTTGCTCTGAGATTTCTTTCATCATCCCGCTGACACATTATTTCCTTCGGAACACCGCCTTCCCGCCAATTGTTGGAATAACAGAAATTGTGTACATTATATCATTCCAGCAGAGGTAGGACACCTCTGAGGTGTCCTACATCTTGCAATTGAATCTTTTGCCGAATTCCACACAGGATAATTTGTTAATGAAAAACAACGGTGTCTCTCAGCTCCAAAGGAGTCCTTTGCGACCAGAGGCTGATGCGCACACCGTCGCTGAAGCTCTGGAGCGTAAGCGACCTGTGGCGCACAAATTAGAATCAATTCTCGAATCATTCGGTCCGAACACGACGTACGTGTGGGATATTCTTCAGGAATATCTTGCCGACCCGCAATCTGTGAATGAAACGTGGCGTAAGCTTTTTAGCGAAGCTGTTGAAGGAATAGAAATTCCCAAAATATCTTTGCCGGATCGCACAGGAACTTCAACGTCAATCCGCCAAACGCGGACTTCAGCCCCGCCAAAGGCTGATGCACCCGTGGCGCAAAAATCGAAACAAACGCTTTCAGCCAACGTTACCGCAATCAAGGGCGTTGCGGCGAAAATTGTTGAAAACATGGAAGCAAGCCTTGCTCTCCCGACTGCAACGTCGCTGCGAACAATTCCTGTGAAAGTGCTGGACGAGAATCGAAGAATCCTGAATCAGTATCTCGCCGCGCGTTCCCACGGAAAAATCTCCTATACTCATATCGTTGCATGGGCAATCGTCAAAGCGCTTCAGAAATTTCCGGCAATCAACGCTTCGTTTGCAATGATTGAAGGGCAGCCGTATCGCGACGAGAAGCCGCAGATCAACATTGGCTTGGCAATTGATGTAACGCGGAAAGACGGTTCGCGCTCGCTGTTGGTTCCGAACATCAAAGATGCCGCCACAATGACATTCGAGCAATTCGTCCGCGAGTACGAAACCATCGTTCAAAAAGCACGAAGTGGAACACTCGATCCGGCGGATTTTCAGGGAACCTCGATCACGCTGACAAATCCGGGAACGGTTGGAACTGTCTCGTCAATGCCGCGGCTGATGCCGGGGCAAGGAACAATTATCGCCACCGGCACAATTAATTATCCGGCGGAGTATCAGGGAATGTCGTCGGAAACAATCGCAATGCTCGGCGTGAGCAAGGTGATGAATATTACCTGCACGTACGATCATCGTGTTATTCAAGGTGCCGAATCAGGACAATTTCTTGCGTACATTCACACACTTCTTCTTGGCGAAGAAAAGTTTTATGATTCGCTTTTTTCCGATTTGAAGATTCCGTTTGAGCCGGTTCGGTGGCAGCAGGATCGAAATCCGTATATTGCCGGTGGAACGAATGCTGAGCTTATTGAGAAGCAGGCGCGTGTTTTGCAATTGATCAATGCGTATCGTGTGCGCGGACATTTAATTGCGCATCTCGATCCGCTCGTGAACGAGCCGCACAATCATTCTGAGCTTGATCCGTCATATTACGGACTAACGGTGTGGGATTTGGACCGCCGCTTCGTCAGCGCAGCGCAGGAAGGATTCGGCAACACGACGCTTCGGGAAATTCTCGATGCGCTGCAGGCGACGTACTGCGGCGCTATCGGTGTCGAGTACATGAACATTCAGCATCCGGCGCAAAAGCTGTGGCTGCAGAAGCAAATGGAGCCGACACGCAACCGTGCGTCGCTCAGTCCCCGCCGGAAAAAAAGAATTCTTTCAGTGCTCACTTCTGCAGAAGGATTCGAACATTTTCTTCACACAAAATTTATCGGGCATAAGCGCTTTTCGCTCGAAGGTGCTGAAACATTGATTCCAATTCTCGATGTGCTGCTCGATGACATGGCGGATCACGGTACAGCGCGCGCGGTGATCGGCATGGCGCACCGCGGCAGATTGAATGTTCTCGCCAACACCATCGGCAAGCCGCTCGCGAAAATTCTTTCGGAGTTTGAAGAGAGCGATCCCAATTCGATTCAGGGTTCCGGGGATGTGAAATATCATCTCGGCGCACACGGCGAGCACACGTCACTCAACGGGAATAAAATTGAGGTTGAGGTCGCGCCGAATCCGAGCCATCTTGAAGCGGTCAATCCGGTTGTCGAAGGGATGGTGCGAGCGATGCAGGAGCGCCGCGGCGATGAGAAGCGCGAACAGTTCGTTCCGATTCTCATTCACGGCGACGCGGCGTTTGCGGGACAAGGCATCGTTGCCGAGACGCTGAATCTTTCTCAGTTGCAAGGCTACCGCACCGGCGGAACAATTCACATTATTATCAATAATCAAATCGGATTTACAACATCGCCGGACGATGCCCGTTCAACGCCGTACTGCACAGACGTTGCTCGTATGGTGCAGGCGCCGATCTTTCACGTGAACGGAGATAATCCCGAAGCCGCTGTTCGCGTTGCGAAGCTTGCGCTTGCGTACCGCCGCGAGTTCAACAAGGATGTCGTCATTGATATGTTCTGCTATCGCCGCTATGGACACAACGAAGGAGACGAACCGAGCTACACACAGCCGCTACTTTACAAAAAAATAAAGCAGCATCCGTCTGTGCGTCAGATTTATGCGGAACGATTGCTGAAGGATAGTGAAATCACACAAGACGAGCTTGCGCACCTCGATGAACAAACGAAGCTTCGTTTCGAGCGAGCGTTCGAAGCGACACAGAAACGTGAAATGCATTTCAAAGCGGAAGTCCCGTTGGCGGTTTCTGAAGAAGAATTAAAAAATATTTACCCGTTGAGAGAAGCCGCAGTGAGTATGGAATTGCTTGAAGAAATTGCGCATCGGCTCGGCTTCGTTCCGAAAGAGTTCAATATCCATCCGAAATTGGTGAAGTTTCTCGATCATCGGAGAACATTTGACCCGGCAACAACAAAAATTGATTGGGCGCTTGCCGAATCGCTTGCGTTCGGCTCGCTGCTGCTCGAAGGGATGCCTGTGCGCCTGAGCGGTCAGGACAGCTCGCGCGGAACGTTCAGCCAGCGCCATTCAGTTTTGTTCGACGCGATTACCGGCGAAGAGTATGTTCCGCTGAATCACATCCGCGAACAATCCCAAGGGGATTTTCAACAGTCAGAATATTCTGCGTTCGACAGTCTTCTTTCCGAAGCCGCGGTCCTCGGTTTTGAATTCGGATACAGCGTTGCCGATCCGCTTTCGCTGGTGATGTGGGAGGCGCAGTTCGGCGATTTTGCGAACGGTGCGCAGGTGATGATTGACCAATTCATTGCCGGCGCTGAAGCGAAATGGCAGCAGCCGTGTGATCTTGTACTATTGCTCCCACACGGATACGAGGGGCAGGGACCGGAGCATTCGAGCGCGCGGCTCGAACGCTTTTTGCAGTTGTGTGCCGAAGATAACCTTCAGGTGTGCAATGTCTCGACACCGGCGCAGTATTTTCATGTGTTGCGGCGTCAAATGCACGACAATAAAAGGAAGCCGTTAGTGATAATGACGCCGAAAAGCCTGCTGCGACATCCACTCGCTGTTTCGATGGCGAAAGAATTTTCGGGAGAAAAATTTAGAGAAGTGATTGACGATAAAGAATCTGAATTTGGTAAGATTAAGAAATTGATTTTGTGCAGCGGAAAAATTTATTATGATGCGATTCAATTCCGCCAAACGAAGTATGTGAATGACGCCGCCATTGTTCGCCTTGAACAATTTTATCCGTACCCGCAATTGCAATTGAGGGATATTTTTCAGAAATATTCTTCTGTACGAGATATTGTGTGGGTGCAGGAAGAACCGCAAAACATGGGCGCGTGGAATTTCCTCGAGGCCCGTTTACATGAAAATATTCTTCCGCCACAACTACTTCGTTACGCCGGCCGTCCGGCAAGCGCCGCAACTGCGACCGGCTCGCTGAAAC
Organism: Bacteroidota bacterium; assembly: GCA_028873075.1. Classification (GTDB taxonomy): domain Bacteria; phylum Bacteroidota; class Ignavibacteria; order UBA10030; family UBA8401; genus JAJYOI01. The sequence continues at coordinate 3,813 of JAGWND010000113.1, read as the reverse complement.
GGCATACTGAAGAGCAGGAAAAATTGCTGAGCGAAGCGTTTCTGCATTAAACAGATTGTTTGCTGTTGTGTCGTATTTAACTGAAGCTGAACAAAGCAATAATAACGTCGTTCCTGAAAGTTTTAGTCGGGAATCTAATTGCAAAACAACAACTCAAAATCATGGATTCCCGCTTTCGCGGGAATGACTCTCTTGTAATTTTGTGTAACTTCAATCATTTCATCATGAATCTTGCATCCTGAACCTTCTCTTCGTGCCTTTGTGATTTAGTGGCAGTTTGAACAATCCAACCCAATAGAAAGGAGATCGCCGATGAAAAAATTCTTTACAACACTTTGTTGCGCATTGATTTTTCTCCCGCTCACGTTCTTTGCGCAGTCTCTCTCGGAAAAAGTTGACACGAGCGTCATTGCTCACATCAAGAACGAAGAAATGAACCGTTCACAAGTCATGAATATCGAGAGTTACCTGACTGATGTGTATGGACCTCGCCTGACAGCTTCGCCGGAATTTGAACAAGCGGCAAAATGGACAGAACAAAAGCTGAAAGACATCGGCTTGGAAAACGTGACGATTGAAACATGGGGTCCGTTCGGCCGCGGCTGGTCGCTGAAAAAATTTTCCGCAGAAATGGTTGCGCCGCGCGTCTCACCGTTGATTGCCTATCCGAAAGCATGGTCGCCGGGAACTGATGGGGTCGTTGAAAGTGAAGTTGTTTATCTTAAGGCAAGCAACGAAGCCGAGTTAGATCAATACAAAGGGAAATTAAAAGGGAAGATTGTTCTGCTCAGCGATCCGGAAGAATTACACCCGCATTTCAAGCCGGATGCCGAGCGCCGCTCGGAGGAAGACCTGCTGAAGATGGCAAACGCAGGCGCACCGCCGCCGCGCGGCAGATTCCCGTTTGGCGATTCGACAGCGATGCAGCGGTTTCGTCAACGGCTGAATCTCGTTCGGATGAAAATGGAATTCTGCCAAAAAAGAAAAAGCAGCATTGCTTATCGAAGTCTCGCGCGGTGATGACGGAACAATCTTCGTGCAATCGGCAACGGTTCCTCAGCCTGCCGATACGCCGTTCGATAAACGCATTCAGCCGTACGATGTGAAAGCGCCGAAAATTCTTCCGCAGATTGTTCTTTCATCGGAACAATACAATCGCATCATTCGCATTCTTGAACAAGGAATCCCTGTGAGGCTTCGTATGGATGTGGATGTGAAGTTCACGGATGAGCAGCCAGGCATGAATATCATCGGTGAAATCCCGGGAACCGATTTAAAGGATCAAATCGTGATGATCGGCGCGCACTTCGATTCTTGGCATGCCGGCACCGGTGCGACAGACAACGCAAGCGGCTCATCCGTGTGCATTGAAGCAATGAGAATTTTGAAAGCACTGAATCTGAAACCGCGCCGCACAATCCGCATCGGCTTGTGGAGCGGCGAGGAAGAAGGCTTGCTCGGCTCGCGCGCGTATGTGGCGCAGCATTTTGCCCGGCGTGAAGGCGGGTGGATGAATCCTCACGGTGTTGTTACGACAAAACCCGGCTATGAAAAGTTTGATGTCTATTTCAATGATGACAACGGTACAGGAAAATTCCGCGGCGTCTACATGCAGGGGAATGCCGCGGTATGGCCGATTTTCAGATCGTGGCTTGCACCGTTCGCCGGTATGGGTTGTTCAACATTGACACTGGAGAACACCGGAGGGACGGATCATCTCTCGTTCGATGCCGTCGGTTTGCCGGGATTTCAATTTATTCAGGATGAGTTGGATTACGAAGCGCGGACGCATCATTCTAACATGGATGTGTACGACCGCGTACAAGGCGACGATTTGAAACAAGCCGCAATCATCATGGCGTCGTTTGCGTACGACGCGGCGATGCGCGATGAGATGTTTCCGAGAAAGCCGGTAGAAATTTCTGTGAAGGGAAAATCTTCAAAATGACCCCACCCTAACCCTCCCCTAGGAGGGGATGGTTCTCTCCCCTTTAATGGGGGGAGTGAGAGAGAAGGTGGGTAAGAAACAAATTTTTAGGTAAAGGTAATTGTTTGAAACCTAAGAGAGCCATCGTCCTTTTCAGCGGCGCGGGACTTTCTGCGGAAAGCGGAATTTCGACGTTCCGCGATTCCGGCGGATTGTGGGAACAGCATCGCATTGAAGATGTCGCATCGCCGGAGGGATGGCAAAGAAATAAAAAGCTGGTTCTCGATTTTTATGCCCAGCGTTTTGCAAAAGCAACGGCGTGTGAGCCGAATCCCGCTCACATCGCCATTGCTGCGCTGCAAAAGAAATTTGATGTCGTGAACATCACACAGAATATTGACACACTGTTAGAACGCGCAGGCGCAAAAAATGTATGGCACCTTCACGGACGAATCGATTTCCAGAAGTGTGAACGTCATTGTTCAATTTTTTCTGATGAAAGCGGTGAGTTTGATTGCAACTACCGCGCACAAATTTCTTCACCGACACAGTTAGGCGATAAATGCCCAAAGTGCGGGGGTCAGCTTCGCCCCGATGTTGTCTGGTTCGGCGAAGCGGTTGATATGCGGCACGATTATTTGCGAACGCTGATCGCGAAAACGGAAATATTCATCGGCGTCGGAACGTCGGCGCAAGTGTATCCGGCGGCGGGATTGCTCCCGCTTTTTCGTGCAACACCGGAGAAATATTTTATTGACCCGAATCCTGCCTATGCTATGCTCGACGGGTATGAAGTGCTCGGAGGAGCGGCGTCGCATCATGTTCCGCTTTTAGCGAAACGGCTGTTAGAACGGGAGCAAATTCCTGGCAGATTCGAATGACAAAATCAATTTTTAGCAAACCTCCTACTGCTCAGCGTTATTCCCGCAAAGGCGGGAATCCGCTGTTTCATGGTATTGCTAACTTTGTTGCGTTCGTCTTGCTTTTCGTCGCAAACGGCAAGGCTCTTGCCGGTCCGCCTTTTGTTACCGATGACCCTGAACCAGTCGAGCTTCATCATTGGGAAGTCTACGTTGCGTCTCAACCCGCGCATGATAAAGGGGGCTGGTCGGGCACGTGTCCTCATTTTGAACTGAATTACGGCGCGGTAAAAAATCTTCAGCTTCATCTTATCGTCCCTCTTGCATTTGAGTTTCCAGTTCACGGCACAAAAGAATACGGAGTCGGCGATACAGAGCTTGGCGCCAAGTACCGCTTTGTTGACGAAAGCGACAACATTCCGCAAATAGGCTCGTTTCCTCTTGTCGAGATTCCGACCGGAAACGAAGCACGCGGGCTTGGAAGCGGACATGTGCAGACTTTTGCTCCGCTCTGGCTCCAAAAAAGTTTCGGATCGTGGATGACCTACGGCGGTGCTGGATACTGGTTCAATCCCGGAACCGGAAACCGCAATTGGGTTTTCGTTGGTGCGGAAATTCAAAATCAAATTCGAGATAATGCTGCCATCGGCGTGGAAGTATTTCATAGTACTCCGCAAGACGTTGTAGCGGACTCTGAAACGCGTTTCAATATTGGTGCGATGATTGATTTCAGTGAAACGCAACACCTTTTACTTTCGGCGGGAACTTCCTTGAACGGCTCCGGAGGGGTGCACGCATATCTTGCCTATCAACTGACGCTCGGTCCTGAGAATTAAGAATAAAATTGTCCTTCCGCATTCCGACGGCTTCCGACAAGCCGGGCTATTCCATCAAATTTCATTTGACTTTTAGGCATATTTGTGTAACTTACCTGCACGGAGAATTTGACTATTGCGCATTGTTAGAGTGAAGTGTTGTAAATTTGTGTTTGGAAAATTTTTTCATTTCTCTCTCATGCCGATGACA
>JAGWND010000112.1 GCA_028873075.1 Bacteroidota bacterium | reverse complement strand
CGGAACAACAAAGTTCATTCGTTGCTGATTTTACTCCGGGCGTTTTAAAGTTCTCAGCAGCGGTTCAGTATATCGGCGAGCGGTTCTACAGTTCGGACAATAGCGCTTCGGTGCCGCCGTATGCTGTCACTGATGTTTCCACTTCAGCGCGTATTGATGCAGGCTCGTTAGAATTTTTGCCGAGAATTGCCGTTGACGATCTTTTCAATCGAAGATACGAAGTGATTTATGCCTATCCGATGCCCGGACGAACATACCGGCTCGGATTGAGCATTCAATTTAATCAAGGGAAGTGAACTTGAGTGATGCACCAGAAATAAAACCATGAAAGAAAAAGTCGTCTTTTGCCGGAGCGGCGGGAAAGATTCTGCGCTCGCGTTGAACCGGATGTTGCGCGACGATCGTTATGAAATTGTCTCGCTGCTCACGACGTGCAACGAACATTTCCGGCGTGCCTCCATGCATGGTGTGCGTCTGGAATTACTCGGTGCGCAGGCGCGCGCCATCGGCTTGCCGCCTGCGTTTCAATTTTCGTAAAAAAAAGTACTTGACAAATGGGGAAATATTTTTTATACTGGCATCAGAAAAATAGACGTATCGAGTGATGGGTATTCCATATCTCGTGAGTCGAAGGCAGGTAACAAGTTGAACCTTCTCACGGGCATGATATCGGTATCATGCCTTTTTCGTTTCTGCTTGTACTGAACAACTCACTATTACACCTTCCCGTCACGGTTTCACTTTTAATAGGATGTGCTATGAAACGCCAGACTATTTGTTGTGCCTATCGCAAGTTCTTTCTTTTTGTCGCACTCAGCTTCTTTTTTCTCGCCGGCGCTGCGTTTGCCGCCAACGGAAAAATTACCGGCAAAGTTGTTGATGCAGAAACGCATGAGGCGATGCCCGGCGTGAATGTCATCATCTCCGGCGTGGTACTCTCCGATGGTTCGTCGGTGTCGCCCGATCATGCGTTCGGCGCTTCGACGGATGCCGACGGCTATTACTTCATCCTCAATATCCCGCCGGGAGAGTACAGTTTGACTGCAAAAATATTGGGTTATACTCCTGTCATTGAGCAACGAGTACGGGTTGAAGCGGAGCGAACCATCACCGTTAATTTTTCTTTGCAGCAAAGTGCCATTCAGCTTTCGGGTGTTGAAGTAGTGTACCGGCAAAATGTCATCAAAGCCGATGTTGCAGGAACCCAGGAGGTAGTGCACGCTCAAACAATCCAGGAAGCGCCGATGACGCGCGTTGATGAATTTGTCGGTAAGCTGCAGGGTGTCGAACTTGTTGACAATAATCAGGGACACGGCTTGAGCATTCGCGGCGGGGCAATTCGTGAAACCGATGTGCGTCTCGATGATATTTCTCTTCAGGATCCGCGCTCGGAAAACTCATATCTTTCTTTCAACTCCACGACGATCCAGGAATTGCAGGTGATGACAGGCGGCTTTCAGGCAAAGTACGGCGGCATTCAATCGGGACTTGTTAATGCGATCACGAAAGAGGGAAGCCGGCAAAAATACAACATGTCTTTGAATTACAATATGACACCGGGAGGAGAACAGAAATTTTTCGGCACGAACCCATGGAGCAATCAGTCAATGATTTATCAGGTGTTTACCGGTAAATATGCGATGCATGGTATTCGTACGCATACTGACAGCATGGCAGTGCCCTCGGAGTTTTGGGGATTTAAAGGCTGGGCAGACGGGATAAGTCACGGCAATGCGTATGCTTATAGCACGGGGACATTCACGGCGCCTTATGTTCAATTCCCTGCGGGCTTCAATCCAAAAACGCAGCTCGATTCTATCCAACGAATGCAGATTTGGCAGCTTCAGCATCCGCAATACTCTATTGCGAGCAGACCCGATTATTATTTCGAAGGAAGCTTGACCGGTCCGGTTCCCGGCGGAGACATCCCTCTGCTTGGAGAATATTTTGGGCGGACGACATTTCTCCTCGGAGTAAAATATGAAGACACTCAGTTTGCTTATCCGATCGGCAGCCGGGATAATTATGTAGATTGGAACGCTCAGCTAAAACTTACCACACAGGTTGCTTCTGCTGATAAGCTTACAATCGAAGGAATGTATGCGAATGTCAATTCATTGAATACAGGAAGAGCCAGCAACTTCAGCGGTGTGCTTCAGGAAAATTCCTCCAGCTACGGATTCCTGACAAACACGCAAAGCTCAGTTGAGCAGCAGGCGTTGCTTATCGGCGGAGGGAGCTTTCCACAAATCTACAACATTAGCAGAATGCAGCTTTACGATCAGCGGTTCATGATCGGCGGCGCAAAATATACACACACAATTTCGCCGACAGCTTTTTATACATTAAGCACACATTTTCAATATAACTCGCCACGCCTGTCGTCGTACTCGCTCGATACAACTCAAGCGAGCGCATGGTACTATATGGTCGGACATGATATTTTCACGACTCCGCAGCCCGGCGCGATAAAAATTATGAAGCTTCCTGCAGGAGGCACTCCGAACGGCTCGACAAATTACATTGCTGATGTGCTCAGTATGTTCAATCTCGCGGGCGGTCCGCAGAGAATTGATTCTTCGTATACGTGGGTTGGGCAGTTGAACGGCGATCTCGTGTGGCAGTTCGACAGGCACAACCAGTTCGAAGCCGGTTTCTCGATGGAGATGACACGCTTTCATGTGTATGCAGGCACATGGCTTCAGTCACAAACATCGTGGACACCGGATTTATGGCAATATTACAATGTTACACCGATCTCAGCGGGCTTATATCTCCAAGATAAGTTAGAATTCGAAGGAATGATTGCGAACTTAGGCGTGAGAGTGGATTATTGGGATCCAAATAAGGACGGATTCACCATGACCAATCCGCCTTCACCTGCTTACACGGCGTTCTACAACGACGTGTATTCAAATCTGCCGGGTGGGTTCGGTTCGTATCAGAAATGGTTGGCGTACGAAGGGATGATCGCGTCTCCGCCGGGATGGCCGACCACACCGGGCAAAGTTCAAGTGCCGGTTTCGCCGCGATTGTCGGTTTCATTTCCCATCACAGAGAGCAGCAAGCTTTATTTTAATTACGGACATTTCTATCAGCGTCCTCCGGTCTCATTTCTTTACGACCTCGCGCTTTATCCTGCGGCGGCAACTGTTCCATCGCCCAACCTTACGATGGGAAAAACAATTTCGTACGAGTTCGGATATGAACAATCGTTCCTGGAAGATTATCTTGCAACAATTTCATTCTATTACAAAGATGTGAGAAATCAGCCGCTGCCTCAAACGTATGTTGATTACTACCATGAAAACGAAGTAACACAGTACATTCCGGATGCCTATACTGTTGTTGAAGGTCTTGAAATGCGCTTCGACAGAACGGTGGGAAGGTTTGTAACCTTTTGGGCGAACTACAATTATATGCTGCAAAGTTATGGGCAGAGCGGCCTCGCTTATGTTTACGAGAACCTGCTTGAAGCATCCGACGCACTTCGCTCGGCGAACATTACAACAACAATTCCTAAACCGCGGGCACATGTTGATCTTAATCTTCATACTCCGCCCGATTGGGGCTTGGCGTTCAGCAGCTGGTATTTCGATCTTTTGTTTGATTGGCGGTCCGGCGGTAAAATGCTGTGGAATCCGCAGGAACCGGATTTCAAAAAGCAGGAATGGGTAGATGTCGTTGATTACACAAATCTTGATTTACGATTGACCAAAACAGTTTCTATCAGCGACATAAATTTTCAACTCATGCTCACAGTTCAAAACGTGTTGAACGAGAAGCGGTTGGACATCGGCAATATGACTCCGAATCAGTTGGATGCTTACAAGAATTCTCTTCACTTGCCGTTCAATTCCGGAGACATGAAAGGGAATGATAAATGGGGAGATATACCGTCAGCGAGTAAACAGTACATAAACGTTGGTTGGTGGACGGCGCCAATTTTCCTGAACCCGCGCCGAATACTTCTCGGTCTCAAAGTTGACTTATGAAAATTGGTATGGCGGCACGAGACACAAAATATTCCATCGTTCCACCGTTCCATCTTCTGCTGGCGTTTATTGCTTTCATAGTGATGTCCAGGGATTCTTTCGCCCAAAACAAATTCGTCGTAGGCTACTATTACTTCTGGGATAAATCCGCATTCCCTTATACATTGATCAAGCTTGACAAAATAAACTGCATAGCCGAAGCATTCATTGTGCCGAATGCAGACGGAAGTTTGTCACCCGAAGCCGGGGCGACGTGGCAAAATTATCTTTACCCCGAAATGATCAACGCGGCGCATCGGAACAATGTCAAAGTTATTGTCTCTGTTGGCGGCTATGGCGACGGGAAAGGCTACGGTTTTCCGAAAATCGCCGCAAGCGCAACTGCAAGAGCAAGCTTTGCCGGCAACCTGAAAAATTTCTGTCTTCTAAATAACTATGACGGAGTGGATATTGATTGGGAATATCCGGGCTCAGCCGACAGAGCGAATTTCGCTTTGATGATGAAAGCATTGCACGATTCTCTATCTTCAGCCAGCCGCCTGCTTTCTCTGAGCATGACGGCGCCGGGATATATCGGCAGCGGCTACGACTTTTTAAACCTCACCGGCTTGCTCGATTGGATTGGCGTGATGACATACGATTATTATGGATCGTGGACGTCGAATTCCGGTTTTGTGTCTCCACTGTATTCAGAGCCGGGAAACGACCAGGGCTCTGTGAACACTTCAATTGTGCAGTTTCTTCAGAGCGCAGTCATTCCCACACCGAAACTTTTTATGGGCTTTGCATTTTATGGCTACAATTTTCAGTCTTCCGGACTTTTTAAGCCGCGTTCAGGAAGTGCGCCGTCCGTATCGTATGCCGCTGCCGTTGCCTTTCAAAAATCAGGATGGAGCTATCATTGGGATGATGCCGCGAAGTGCCCTTACTTAACCGATACCTCGAATACTCACATCATCACATTTGATGACACTGTTTCGATTCGATACAAGTGCGATTATCTCCGGGCTAAAAATTTAGGCGGTGTGATTATCTGGCGGCTCGGTATGGACAATCTCGGAAGTTCACAGCCTTTGCTCGAAACTACATGGCAGCAGTTGAATACACCGACTGAAGTTGCGTTCCGGCGAACAACAACCGCGCAAAGTTTTGTCTTGCAGAATTTTCCTGATCCGTTCAACCCTTCCACAACAATTGAATATCAATTGCCGACAAACAGCTACGTTCTGTTGAAGGTCTATGATGTTCTCGGAAGAGAAGTGAAGACGTTGGTGAACGAAGCTGAGAGGATAGGAAGACATGAGGTTGTGTTTGACGCAAGCAATTTATCAAGCGGGGTTTATTTCTATGTTCTGTCGGCACATGGACAATCATTTTCAAAATCTATGCTGTATTTAAAATAAAGTCATTCTCGAATCATAACATGGAGTCGAGAAGAGGAGCAAAAAGATGTTGAAGTGCAAAACAAAATTACAAGCCATTATCATCGCTGCCATAGTGCTGTTTTCTCAGTTATCAGTGGGTCAGCCCAGCTATACTGCACCGCCAATGCCCGTTGATGTGAATTCTATTCATTGGACGCTGAGCAAAACCCGCGGCGACGGCGGCATGGTAAATGAGTATAGCTGGAATTTTGCAACGTTCGGTCCCGACTTTGATTTCTTCTGGCCTGCAGATCACTATCTTTCGAATATGCTGTACCAAATTTTCAGTCCGATATGTTTGTCAGACTCTGGATTAGTGGACACAGCCGGTATCCGGCATCCTAATTTTGCCGACAATCCTGCCATTAGTCAGGCTGCAACCGATTGGACGTGGGAACGACGGCGCTATCGCCCGCCGGATATTTATGTCGACGGCATAAAACTGAATCCGACATACTATGGTGGAATTGACCCGGCACTGAAGGCAGATGAAATCTGTGAGTTCAATGATCTCATACCGGCATACGGAATGCGTGCGCATGTTAAGATTTATGCTTTCAGCAATCCGGAGTTGTCTAATGTTGCTATTTGGCAAGTTACATTGGCGTTCACCGGAGAGATTGCACTTCCAAAATACAGACCGCCCAAACGGATTCCCGATCAAACGATCACAATGTGGTGGCCCTTCTCGATGAGTTTTGGTCCCACGATGCTTGGAAAATTAGAAGTTTACAATTCGCGTTATACGGCTGAAGTCGAAGATGTTTTGGATAGCTGGATCAAAACGCACTCGCAACATGTCACAGACGATCCCAGAGATTCACTCTATGTCGCTTATTATTGGGACTATTGGAATAACGGATTAGCCGGCTCGCCAACCTATCCTAATGGTTCACAGGATAATAGCGGTGATCCGGACAGAACTAACGGACACCTTTATTCTCCGCAAGTCCCGGGGTATGCACTTCTGTATGCGCCGGTGTCGGCTTCAAATACAACTGACGATCCGAACGAGCCGTTCTCGATGCCTCATGCGAGCATTACGTTGGATTTGTGGCAACGACGCGACCTCGGTTTAAGAGACACGTACATTGGAACGGACAACCGCGGTAAATTCCCGTTAGATCCGATCACTGCCGGACTTGCGACAAGCCCGCAAAAGGGACCGATGAGGTTTATCACTACAGGCCCGTACAGTCTCACAAAGAATGATGCAACCGGAAGATACGATTCAGTAACGTTCGTCTACGCAATTGCAACAGGCTCTGTTCCATATGAAGTTGCCGACAGTGTCGGACGTGCATGGTTTACTAAGGAAATCAGCGACGCTGAAAAGGACAGCATCATTCTCACCGGAGGAAGAGATTCACTGTTGAATTCCATAGATCGAGCATACTGGGCGTGGGATCAATTGAGTCATGGCAAAACAATTCCAGCGCCTCCTCCGCCTCCTGATGTCAATGTCCGAAGCGCGCCGGACAGCATTACCGTGAACTGGTCTTATCCTGAACCGTCATATTTCAAAAATGCAGTCACCGGTGTTGACGATTGGTATGCATGGCGCGTGTATCGCAAGACCGGCGCATATTATGTTGACGACCCTAACGACCAAGGTACCGGCGCAACGTGGCAGTTGATGTATGAAACTCGCGATAGAAATCAAACGACGTTCAGAGATACAAATGTAACGAGAGGCGTGAATTATTACTACGCCGTTACTGCAATGAATGATGGGACACAAAATAACGGTCTCTACCTCGGAATGAAATTAGAAAGTTCTCGTTATGCTACGCGAACTTCCGTGGCGGCATCTCCTTTCAAACCGGGTTTAAGTGTTTCGGGAAAAGTAAGAGTGGTTCCGAATCCTGCAACATCGGCTTCCGGAGCGCTCGGACGTCCTGCCAAAACGGGAGGAGGTCCCACAGATCAAATCGCGTTCTACAATTTGCCTCTAACGTGTACGCTCTCTATCTATACCGAAACAGGAAATTTGATCAAGCGCTGGAAACATTATGGACCGGCAGATGACTATTGGGATCAGAGAACTTCGAGCAACCAATATGTTGCAAGCGGAATCTATATTCTTGCGGTTACCGATTCACAAGGTTTGAAGGGGGAAAATCTTTCAGACTATTTTGTAAAATTTGTGATCGTCAGGTAATGCGGCTTCACGATGCAGTACGAACGGAGATAATGAAATGAACAGATTTTTTTCTTATGGAAGTGTTGCAGCGCTGGCACTCATTCTTTTGAGCAGCAGTTCGCGGGCGCAGACGGAGGAAGCTCAGGCGGGTTTCCGGTTTCTTGAAAACCCCGTCTCGGCAGAAGCAATGGGCAAAGCAGGAAGCTGCGTTGCGACAATGACGAACTCAGACGCAGTCTACTGGAATCCGGCGGGACTTGGCTGGATTGAAAAGAATGTTGATTTCAATATGAGCTATACACAAGGAATTGCCGACATCAATTATTTTGCTCCTTCTGTTGCTGTCAAATTGTGGGATTTCGGCGTGCTCGCCTTCGACGGTGTGGCGATGGACTACGGGGATTTCTACGGCACGCGGTACGCCAACAACCCTGACGGCTATGTAGAGACAGGAACCTTCAGTCCTCAGGCGTTTGCTGTCGGCATCGGATTTTCTCAGAAGGTGAGCGACAGATTTTCTTACGGCGTGCACCTCAAGTACGCATACCAAAATTTAGGCGGCGCGTGGGTTGCCCCGTCGGGCGCAGACATTTCCGACCCGGGTCAATTATCAACGATCAAATATTCCCACGGAGAACCGGCGTTCGATGTCGGTGCAATATACGATTTTCTCTCGCACGGCATTCGCTTTGCCGCTGCGCTTCAAAATGTTTCGCGGCAAATTACGTACGTGCAGCAAGCGTTCTTCCTTCCGTTCTCGGTGAATTTCGGCCTGGCGGTCGATCCGCTTTCCTTTTTGCTTACAGACTATGCATCGTCTGAACATTCATTTGTTCTCAGCGTGCAATCAACCCATCCTCGCGATTTCAGTGAAAGCGTACGCTTCGGCGGCGAGTATAATTTTGCAAAAATATTTACTTTGCGTGCGGGATATATGACCGGATTGGATGAGCGCGGCTTTACGGCAGGCTTCGGAGTCTCGCAAAACTTTTCCGGCTACACACTGCATCTCGATTACGCTTACGAGCCGTTTGGAATTTTCAGCGCTGTGCATTTCATTTCAATCGGAGCGTCATATTGACCATCACATCATTCACCGATTCCGACCGCTCGGATGTTCTTTCTTTCTGGGCTGAAGCGCTTCCGCTCGATGCCGTGACGGAAAATCTTTTCGAGTCTCACGTTCTTCTCGATGAAAATTTCGATGCGGAAACTTTTCTACTTGCCAAAAAGAACGGAACGATTCTCGGCTTTATCATCGGCACATACGCGCGGCAAATGCCGTTAGGCGATGCCGACCCGAACGGCAATCGGTGCTGGATTACCGTCCTTGCTGTTCATCCAAAGGAAAATCCGGAGGAGATAGGAGGGGAACTTCTTTCGGAATTGGAGAGCCGATTCAAAAAACTTGGTAAGAAAGAATGCTTCGTGTCCGGTTATCCTCCCGGATATTTTGTGCCGGGGATTGACCGAAAAACGTACAAGCCGCTGATCGCGTTGCTTCGGTCGCACGGCTACGTTCCGTACCACGAAGCGCTCAGCATGGATGCGCCGATCGTTCTGTTTGAAGTTTCGGATGAAGTGAAGAAAACTGAACGGAAGTTGAATGAAAACGGCATCGTGATTCGCCAGTACCAGCGGAGCGATCTTCTCCGCTTTCTCGATTTTTTGGAACGGACAATGCCTTCGGATTGGGTGCGCGTTGAGCGGCGCAATCTCCGGAAAATCGAAGAGGGAACATTTCGCACCGATCAAATTACAGTTGTTGCGAAAGGCAGCGAGATTATCGGTTACTGCCAGTTTGAAGGTTCGCATTTCGGCCCGTTCGGTGTGAGCGATGCGTTTCAGGGGAAAGGCATCGGCACCGTGCTGTTAGCGCGGACAATCGAGCGGATGAAACAGCAGGGACTTCACAACGCGTGGGTGATGTGGACAGACGACCGTGCGGCAAAAGTGTACGGGAAATTCGGCTTCAAGGAAACGCGGCGGTTTACGATGCTGAAAAAAGAGTTGTGATGAGGAACGCAAAGCTCGCATTGTTTTCGGTTTCTGTTCTGTTATTTTCCTCTAATGCTTTTTCACAAGAAGAAAGTACTGGTCATACAGAAGCTTCCGGCGGCTGGGTGAGCGTAGGATTAGGGAGTTGTTATTTTGGTCCAACTTTTCAAGCTGGCGTTTCTTATACCTACAACGAAAATGTATTTTCGGTAGGGTACCTTAAAGGCGATGAATTTCAATTTAATGTTGAGGGTATCCATAACGAGCCTGCATTGAGTTTCAAGGAAATAGGAGTTATGTATGGACAAGCCTACAGAAAGCAATATGTTGTGCTGAGTCTATTGGGCGGTGTTGGTTTTTTAAATGGTATCAATAGAGGAAAACAGATTGCGTTTCATGAATTTGAACAAGTGAATATGACGACGCTTAGTATTCCGTTGGAAGCAGAAGTCAGAATTGAAGTTACAAATAATATTGGAATTGGCAGTTCCTTCTTTGGTAGCTTAAATGCAAAGAAAACTTTTTTCGGAGCGATAGTTAAAATTTTTGTAGGAAAATTTTCATAGTAATGAGCACTCAATCTTCCCAAACCTTTCTCGCTATCGGCGCGCATTGCGGCGATATGGAAGTTACATGTGCCGCTGTGCTGGCGAAACATAAAAAGCGCGGTGCGCGCATTGTCTTTCTTCATCTTACGTTAGGCGAAGGAGGTAATCCGGCAATGCCGCCGAAAGAATACGGTGAACAAAAACGCAGCGAAGCGCTTGCGGCTGCAAAAGTGATCGGCGCTGAAGCTCTCTTCGCACCGTACAAAGACGGCGAGCTTCCCAACGATGAAGCGGCGCGCCGCTATGTCGCCGACGTGATCCGTCAAGTAAAACCGACACACATCACCACGCATTGGAAGAACAGCATTCACAAAGATCACGCGAACACGTATTCGATTGTGATG
>JAGWND010000327.1 GCA_028873075.1 Bacteroidota bacterium | reverse complement strand
TACTCCTGCCTTCTTTGTGCGGCCGGACGGCAACTATGTTGCCATGTACACCGCTCATAATGCCGAGAAATTTTCGTACTGGAGAATTTTTGACGGCAAAAACTGGAGTGCGGAACAAAAGTTCGATTGGAACACACAACCGGGCGGCGCCGATTTTAACACGACATATTCCAATGTATACTTCATGTCTTCCGAAGGACGCCTGTATAATTTTTCCCGGGGTGCGAAGAGAAGCCCGAACCTCATGATGTCAACAGATTTCGGAGACACCTGGACGTACGGCGGACGCGTAACATCTTCCGATGTCTCCGTTGGATACGTGGACGGGTACTTCCGCTATTGCGGCAACGGCATTGATCGCGTTGATTTTATTTGCACCGAACACCATCCGCGCGATTACAATACGAGTATTTATCATGGCTACATAAAAAACGGTCAGAGTTTTCAATCGAATGGAACGCTGATGGACTCGACGATTTTTGATCAGTCAGCGCCGAATCCTTTTGAGTACACAACCGTGTTTGCTGCAAACACCGTAGCACCTCCGGGCAGAACCAACACACGGTGCTGGAACATTGACGTGCAGCGGTACGATGACGGCACGATTGCCACGCTTGTTTCAACGCGCGTGAATGACGATCCGGACAATCCCTCGAACGATCCCGACCATGCTTTTTTCTATTGCCGTTACAACGGTTCAACGTGGAAATACACATACCTTGGGAAAGCGGGAAAAAAATTGTACAGCAGCGAACAGGATTACACCGGCTTGGGTGCGTTGTGTCCCAATGATCCGAACACGATTTATATTTCCACACCAATTGATCCTCGCGACAGCACGATCAACCTCGGAGTCCATGAAATTTTCAAAGGCGTCACCTCGGATAGCGGAGCGACGTGGGAGTGGACTCCAATCACACAAAATTCCGTCAGGGATAATCTTCGCCCGATCATTCCGGCATGGGATAAAAAACATACCGTGCTTTTATGGTGGAGGGGAACGTACTATTCCGCGCAAAACTTTGACGCTGCTGTTGTCGGAATCGTCGAACAACAACCGGATAGTACAAACTTAAAACACTACGTTGATGCAACCTCGCTGAATACTGTTATGGCTGATGGATCGCCTTTGATCATGACCGGACCTGCCGCCGGTCAAGGTCCCGCAGATAATAAATGGGATGAGCGAACAGGCTACGGAAACGGAGGCTCTGTTTTAACATCGGCGGAAGCGGGAGGTGAGGACGCGCCCCTTATCAAGACACGCGTTGTTGTTCCGGAGGGGACATACGATTTCTGGGTTAACTTTTGGGGAAACCCTGACGAGGATTGGCGCATCAAAGCGGGGCTTTCTCTCGATCACATGCAATTGTTTCGAGAAATGGCGTGCAGGCAAGTCGAAGCCGGTGAGTATCAGGATTCGATGGATGTTGCCGGAAGCGGAAATACATTTCTCTATCAAGCATATCTTGGCAGGATTCGCGTATCAAACGGAGATACGGTGAATATTTTTGTTGACGATTCAGCCGTCGCTGCCGGCAGTGTAAATTCTCTCACCGGCGGTGCTGTGCGAACTTGGTACGACGGGATCAGCTATGCAGTTGTGAACGGCGCTTCAGTGCTTGCCGTGAATGCCAGAACGGGAAATCTTCCGTCTTTGTATTCACTCAGTCAAAATTATCCTAACCCGTTCAATCCGACGACGACGATAAGGTTCGCGATTCCTGTTTCCCCGAGGGGACAGGCGGAGTTCGTGAGCCTGAAAGTGTATGATCTTCTCGGAAGAGAAGTTGCAACACTTGTGAACGAAGTGAAGAAGGCAGGAAGTTACACGGTAACATTTGACGGCAGTAAACTTGCGAGCGGGGTGTATTTCTACAGAATGAAAGCAGGAAGCTGC
>JAGWND010000111.1 GCA_028873075.1 Bacteroidota bacterium | reverse complement strand
ACTACGCTTCTCGTGGCGGTCGAACTCTGCAGTCTTCATTTACAAACAGAACCGACGCGCGACAACATTCTTGCAAATATGATTTTTGCCGATGGGTGCGCTGCGGCGTTGTTTTCCAGTGCCCCGTCGTATTCGCCTCGCCTGCAATTGGTGAAAACTCATTCGCACCTGTTTCCGAATTCTTCCGAGTATATGGGATGGAAAATAGGCAATTTCGGTTTTGAAATGATACTCTCGTCCGAACTTCCGCGCATTATTTCCGAAGAAGCAATTCCTGTTCTTGAGGAACTCTTTAACCGGCATGGCATCGCACGGGATTCTATCCGGCACTGGGTGCTGCACCCGGGCGGAAGAGCAATCTTAGATGCACTGCAGAATGGTTTGCATCTGGACGATGATGCGATGGCGCCTTCGCGCACTGTGTTGAAAAACTACGGGAACATGTCATCGGCATCAATTCTTTTTGTGATGAAAGAACTTCTCGCAACACGCACGATTGCAAAAGACGACTATGTGTGTGCAATCGCGTTTGGCCCCGGATTGACAATGGAAGTTGCATTCCTGAAAGGCGTGTGACGGTGTTTGTCCGAAGCACACAAAAGGAAATCATGGATGATGTTTCGATCCATGATAAACGTTTGGATGATGCGCTTCACGAACTCACCGTGATCAACACGTGGCTCGGCGGGCATTCGACATCGCGCAAAGGAATGCGGAAGATGCTGAAACATCTTCCGAAGCGGCCGGCTCTTTCTGTTCTCGATGTCGGAGCGGGAGGCTCCGACCTTCTGGCGGCGATTTCCCCGCTTCACCGGAACATCAGCATGACTTCGCTCGACTTAAATTTGCGGGCATGCGAATATTCAGCCGAGGCATATCCTTCCATCGCGCTTGTCAACGGCTCGGTGCTTGCCCTTCCGTTCAAAGAACAATCGTTTGACATCGTTCATGCTTCTCTTTTTCTTCATCATTTTATGGAAGACGAACTGCAGGCGATTTTTCTGTCGCTTTATTCGGTTGCACGGCAGGGCATTATCATCAACGATCTTCGCCGGTCGGTGCTTTCGTATTACGGAATTATGTTGCTCACACGCCTGTTCTCCCGAAGCGCGATGGTGAAAAATGACGGGCCGATTTCAGTGCGCCGGGGATTTATGCGGAACGAACTTGCACGATTGTGTGCGTCGCTTCCATCCGCATCGTACACTATTCAACGTACGTGGGCATTCCGCTGGCTCGTATGCATTGTGAAAGATAATGAATGAACCTGACTACGATATTGCAATCATTGGAGGCGGGCCCGCCGGCTCCACCGCCGCGATCTATGCCGCGCGGATGGGATTCCGAACATGTTTAATTGAGAAAAAGTCTTTTCCGCGGGAAATATTATGCGGAGAATTTTTATCGAGAGAGATAATCGAGATTCTCGAGGAGTTGCAACTCATACAGCAGTTTCAATCGCTCGGACCGAATCCGTTGACTGCATTTCGTTATTGTCCCGAACATTCACATTCGTTCACATCTGAATTTAGATTCACCGCGTATGGAATGAAGCGCGGAACGTTCGATACATTTTTGCTGGACAACGCCCGAAACGCCGGCGCTGTAGTGTTTCAGCCGGCGGCGGTCGAGAGCGTTTGCCGGAAAGAAGCGCAGTACGATCTTGTTGTTTCGAGTTCTAAAGGACAGCAGCATCTTACCGCCCGCCGTGTCATTGCCGCGTACGGGAAATTCAGCCTGTTGGATAGAAGCCTTCACAGAAATTTTCTTCAACACAAATCGCGGCTTAACGGTGTTAAACTTCATTTTCCAATAAAATACCTGAGAAATTTTTTGAGCAATGAAATTCACATATTTACGGCGCGAAATATGTACTGCGGTGTGAATGTGGTTAATGACAATACGGCGACATTATGTTTTCTCGAACGGCGTTTTAAAGATGATGTGCCGCCGCGTGCGCGTATAGTTGAGCTGCTTCGCCGCAATCCGCATTTTGCCGCGCTTGTTTCTTCTGATTTTGAATCTGCGATTGAAACATTCCCAATTTATGGCGCGGGGAATGTTTTTTTCGGAAAGAAAAGTTTTGTAGAGAACGGGATATTTATGATCGGCGATGCGGCGCATGTCATTGCACCGCTTGCCGGCGACGGTATCGGGATGGCAATGCAAAGCGCGAAGATGATTTCTACAGTACTCGATCAAAGCAGGCGAAACAGCCTCAGCGAGGAAGCGACGGAGAAGCTGTACTCGACAATGTGGAAATTATATTTCCAACGGCGCCTTCGTTTTGCACTGATGATTCAGCATGCGCTTTTTTCACGCTGGGGGAAGAACGCAGGAACACAGATTCTTTCAACGTTTCCGCACATGCTCTCTTCGCTCATCGAGTACACGCGCGGATGATGCGGCATTTTTGATCGTTTGAAATAAACAATTTTGGAAGAGTTATTGTAATGAATTTATCACCTGAGTCGCCTACGAAGGAAAGGAATTGCGTATGAAAAAAGCAGTTTTATTAACGAGTGAGTTGATGCTCTTTATTTTCTTTGCGGGCTGTGCTTCACAGCATTTTGCCGCTATTCCGCCGGGGCTTGACCGCTCAACTGTTCCGCAGAAGACAATTACGATGACTGCCGAGCGATATCATTTCACGCCGGATGAAATTCATGTGAAGCAGGGAACGCTTGTTCGGCTGGAGATCACATCCATCGAAGGAACGCACGGCTTTAAGCTCAGCGATTTCGGAATAGATGAAAGGCTTGATGAAGGAAAGACGGTCACGGTAGAATTTTACGCGCAGAAAAAAGGGGAATATGGTTTTCGCTGCTCGCATTTTTGCGGCATCGGTCATTTGGGAATGACGGGGAAAATTATTGTGGAGTGAGCCTCACACAAAGCCGCAAAGGAATATTTCCTTTGCTATTGAATCGGCAGGAACAAGTGAATGGTCGTTCCTTTTCCCATTTCCGATTCAATCTCGATTTTTCCCTTGTGATCGTCAATCACTTTTTTTACGATTGACATGCCGAGTCCGGTGCCATGCTTTTTTCCGTATGTAACGAACGGCTCGAAGATTTTCCGTTTCACTTCTTCGGGCATACCGGTGCCGGTATCCTTGAAATCAATTTTCACCATCCCGTCCTGCTCTGTAGTAGAGACGCTCAACGTGCCGCCGTCCGGCATGGCATCGGCGGCGTTACTCGCAATGTTATAGAATACGCGCACCATCTTGTCCTGATCGAGTTTTGCTTTTCCCTTATACTGGAGATCGTGTTCGAGCTTCACATTGCGTTTCGTCAGGTCTTTTTCGATGAACAACAAAACGCCTTCCATAATATCGTTGAACTCAACCACCTCGATATTCGCCGAGCTGACGCCGCGGCTGAAGTCTAAAATTTCCTGCGTCATGTTCACGAAGCGGTCAACCTGCGTTATCATTTCATCCGCAAGCTTTGCCGCTTCTTCATTGCCCGATTTCTTTTTCATCACTTGCGCATAGATGCGCAGCGTGCCCATCGGATTTTTGATGTCGTGAATGATGGTGCTCGCCATGCGTCCGACAGCGGAGAGACGTTCGTTGTTCACCATTTCCTGGGCTAGGCGCGCATTCTCAATTGCTATGGAGGCGTGAATGGAAAGCGCGTTGATGAACTCCTCGTCGTCGGCGGTGAACGCGCTCCCTTTTTTGTTCAGCATCTGAAACACGCCGATAATTTTTTTGTCGCGGTTGCGCATCGGCATACAGAGCATGTTGTTGGTGTGATAACCGGATTTTTTATCCACTTCGGGATTGAAGCGCGCGTCGTTATACGCATCGGGAATGTTGATCGTCTCGCCGGTCTTTGCAACGTAACCGGCAAGCCCTTTGCCAACGGGAAGACGAATTTCAACTACTTCACTTCCGCGAAGCGCTTTTGACCAGATCTCTGATTTTACTTCGTCGAGCAGATACAGTGTGCCGCGGTCTGCGCCGATAGACTTGATTGCGGTTTCCAGAATCACATCGAGCAGCTTATCGAGATCGAGCGTTGAATTGACCGTCTTTGCGGCGTCAATGAGCAAATTTAATTTCCCGATGTGCTGCGTGGAAACCTCGATGGTATGTTCCAGCTCGCTGACGATGGTTTGGTCGGCGGCGCGAAGGCGCTTCGAGATCGTTTTGAGAAGATTCAGTGCGATGATGTGATTCGATTTAACGAGAGCATCGAAATCGTTCTTCGAAATTCCTGCGGCAATCGTTTTTTCAAGCGCGCGTGTCCGCGCGGAGCGCGGCTCGTTGTCCAATAATTCCATCTCGCCGAAGAAATCCCCTTTCTCTAACGTTGCGAGTGTCGTTTCCTGGCCGAGCCGAGTAATCTTGGAGATACGGACCTTTCCTTCAAGAATCAGATAGAGCCGTTCGCCCCGCGTGTTCTCGTTGAAGATAATAGTGTTCGCCTGAAAAGTTTCTTCTTTCAGCACGCGAAGAAAATTCTTTAAGTCTGCGTCGCTGCAATATTTGAACAAAGTGTTGGAGTGAAGGTTTTCGATCGAGAGAAGTGTCTGTTCCATACGTTCTTTCGTAATGATATGAGCATTCTGATTTGCGTGTGATGCCTGAGAAAAGGTAGGGAACTCGTGAGAGAGAATCAAGGAAGCGGTAAGAAGGTATGACGCCCGTCATATGGATTGTAGAAATTTCACTACACTCGTTTCATTGCTCTTTACAACTGCACTAATTTTCAAGAAAAAGGGAACAACGAGCACTTTGTTTTTTGGCATGAGAGATGAGGATAGAGAAGAACGTAATAAGAGAGCATATTCAATCTGAAATCTCCCGCCTAAAATCTAAATTGTAAGCCGTGCCCGGTAGAACCACGAGACTACCGGACAATAACAAAGCCCGAGCATGATATCCCTCCCTTGATCATGCCTCGGGCTTTTTGTTGAGGTGAACGCGGGCCCCTTCCGAATCAAAGCATATTGTGCATTTGTTTGTTCAATATTTGCATACGACTGTATAAAAATCTGTGAAAACTTTTCATACAGATCTATTTTGGTTACCTTTCTCTCATTATCTGTTATTTTTGCCGGCGGCGATCTTCCGAATGAATTCCTGAAAAAGATCGGCGTACAGATGCGGGTGCAAGAAGTAGCATGATCGAGAATGTCTGATCCGCCGAAGACGGACCGTCTGACATTGATGGATTTTATTTAACCTCAATGAGGTAGTTGTCTCTGTGCTGGAACACCAATCCCGCCGATGCTCTTTAACATTCTCGCGACCTCTTCTTTGTGTTTTGCACTGACCCTTGCTTTCACAACAACAACACCATCCTCGTAGGTCTGCTCGGTAATCTCCGTCAGTTCGTGAAGGGAAGAGAGCGCTTTATATTCTGAAACAGGGAGCGTGAATGAAATTTCCTGGAACGATTGGCGGATCATCACGCCGAGCATTTCCTTCAAGCCCGATAAATTAATTCCGCGCTCCGCCGAGACGAAAACGCAGGGAGAAAAGCGTGATTGAAGATCGTGCATGATGAAGCGGTCGTGGAGAGCATCAATTTTGTTAAAGATATGAAGCAACGGCTTGTGTGATGCACCAAGCTCGTCCAATGTTCTTATCACCGTGGCGATCTGTTCATCGAGCTGCGGGTGGCAGGTGTCAATCACGTGAAGAAGAACATCTGCATCAATAACTTCTTCTAACGTGCTTGTGAATGACGCCACAAGATGGTGCGGCAGTTTTCGGATAAAACCGACGGTGTCGGACAAAAGAATTTTTGTCGAAGGGGGAAGCAGTACTGTGCGCGTGGTCGTGTCGAGCGTTGCGAAGAGCCGGTTCTCGACGAACACGTGCGAGTCTGAAAGTGCGTTGAGGAGCGTTGACTTTCCCGCATTCGTATACCCGACGAGTGAAACGTTGAAGCAGTCTGTTCTTCTCCTTCGCCGTATTTCGCGCTGTCGGCTGATTTTCTCCAATTTCTTTTTGAGATGAGAGATACGCTCTCGAATTTTCCGGCGGTCTGTTTCAATCTGTGTTTCTCCCGGTCCCTTCGTGCCGATGCCTCCGTATTGTTTTGAAAGATGCGTCCATTGCCGTGTGAGACGGGGAAGAAGATATTGGAGCTGCGCCAGCTCTACTTGAATACGCGCTTCGTTTGTTTTCGCGCGCGCAGCGAAAATATCGAGAATCAATCCGCTACGGTCAATAATTTTTCGCTTGATTGCGGATTCAAGATTGCGGACCTGTGCGGGGGAAAGATCGTCGTCAAAAATGATCAGCGAAAGATTATCGGCTTCCACAAGTTGCGCGAGCTGTTCAACTTTTCCTTTTCCGATGTACAATGCCGGATCGATGCGGCCGCGTTCCTGTAAAATTTTGTGCAGCACGGTTGCCCCGGCGGTATCTGCGAGGAGCACCAGCTCGTCGAGGTATTCTTCCGCCTGCCGTTTCATTGAGCCGTGCGTTGCCAAACCGACAACAGCGGCGCGCTCTTTTTCGTCACGTGCTAATTCAATCACAGACTATCGCCTTTCGCTTCGCGGGCAACGAACATTTCGATAAGCGCAATGACGAGAGCGGCAGTCAGCAGATATTTCCACAGCTCAATGCCGAAACGTGTTTGCAGAACAGCGGACTCGAGTGCATTGGCGTTAGCGATGAACGTAACCGAATTCTGCGCTAGCCCGTAGCGTTCAGCTAAAGAAACAATATCTTCCTTCGTTGCACGTTCGCCGTTTGATTCCAGCGGGCTCATATTGACGGGAATCATGCCGACCGTGTCTTCTCTCGAAAAGCCTTTCGGGTCTTCGACGAGAGTATAAATTCCGGGGAGCGTAGTCTGGTGAATAGTAAAAACAATTGATTCGCTCCCTCCATTACTTGAGCGTGTAGACGGCTGAAGGAGAAACTCCTTTTTATCCGGAGCGATTATTCGAATTGCCTGTGAAGCATCGGCACGTGCTGTTTGCCTGCGGAGTTGCGATGCTTGGACTGTTATTGGGTCGCCCGGGAGCGCATCGCTTGTGCTGCGCATAGGATTGGTGTTCGACGCGGCATATAATAAGGATTGATATAAAAGAGGGACAAAAATTCCTTTCACGGGAAAATCTGACCATTGAGTATTTGCGCCGACGGAAAATCCGATAATATGCCCCGCGCCGATTTTTTTCTCCCATACGAATGGAGAGCCGTCAGCGAGGGTGATGACGGATTGAAGTAAACTTGCCGAAGTGAAATGGGTGGAAATGAAAATATGGGGAGACTCAATTTTTTGCTGTTCATGTTGAAAGCCACGTTCGGGCACAAGGCTTTTGTTCCGCTGTACGGGATGCCGTAGAGCGCGATTTTCCTCAAACATTCCTCTGAAGATCGGATGATCGAAATCAATTTTATCGAATGAGAGAAAGGAATTTTGATGAGAAGGATTTCTTGAATCGGAGATCGGTGCCGGCGGAAGCATTGCCGGCAAATGTAACTTCGGAAAAATCACGGTGTTGTAATTTTTCAGACGCATCGAAGAGCCGGGAAAGAAAAGAATGCCGCCGCCGCTCGAAGCGAACTCGGCGAGCTGGTCGGCTTGAACCGGAGAAAGCTCGCCGACATCGGAAAGAATGACAGCGTCGGATCGCGTAACAGCGTCGGTCGTCAGCTGTGCCGGTACGATTTCGCGCAGAGCGATGAACGTGTTGTCACTCGTCTCGGCGGAATGCTCCATTTGATTGTCATCTCCCGAGGCACTCAACGCTACTTTGATATAGCTCGAACTCTGAGAATGCGAGGAAACAAGCAGTACGTTGATACGCGGCGGAACGTAGACGGAGAAGTAGCATGCGTTATCGGCATCGAATGCGTCGTCTTCCAATTTCACGACGCCGGGAATGAACCCGCTGCGCTGCGGCGGGAGAGAAAACGAAACGGTTGCACTCGCACCGGCACCGAGTGAAATGCTTTTCTGCATGACATGCACGCCATCGAGATAGACGCTTACTACTTCATTTGCGACCGCAGCGGCGCCGTAGTTGTGGACGGTTGCTTCGACCGTAAACTGCTTTCCGACTTGAAAAAGTGTTGAAGGAATTGTCACACGGTCAATGCCGCTGTTGGCAAATTTTTTTCCAGAAAGCGGTAAGACAAGAAGTCTGACGTGCGGATCGAAAAAGTTTTCCCTCTCCTGATTCAGTGCTGCGGTATTCAGAACGGATGACTTCTGCATATCGGTGACGACGTAAATTTCCTTGTTGAAATTTTTCGATTGACGCAGCAACCGTGCCGAGAGCCGTAGCGCCTCTTCAACCGTTCGCTGTTTGTACGACGGTGTTGTCTGCAGTACCGCTTCGCGCAGGCGGTGGATATCGTGAGTCGGCTCGGAGATCGTTGCATTCGGCAGGTCGGAGAGACGAAGGAAAAGCGCGTCGTCGCCTTCCTTCATCATGTCAATCAAGCGGAGCGCAGATGATTGTGCTTGTTTCAGGAACCTGCCGCGCTCGTTGTGGAGCGACATGCTGTACGTATCATCGAGAATGATTGCCATTGTCGTTGTGGCGTGTGTACCCAAGCCGGCGAGGCTTCCTTTCAGAGCCGGGCGCGAGAAGGCAAGCACGAGAAGAAGCACCAACAGCGTGCGCAGCATCAGAAGAAGCCATTGACGAAGCTTCACTCTTCGCATCGTGCTTTTTTGAAGCTCTTTCAGAAACGTCAGCGTGCTGAATTCAATGGTGCGAAGCTTGCGGATGTTCAATAAATGCAAGACGATAGGAATTGCAGCAGCGGCAAGCCCGAAGAGAACAAACGGATTCAGAAATGTCATGATTCGTGCCGAGAAAGGGACTCGAACCCTTAATGCCTTACGGCGCTAGCTTCTAAGGCTAGTGTGTCTGCCAATTCCACCATCTCGGCAATACCCATATCAACGACTACCCGATAGTACAAAGGTACGAAAGGAGCAGAGGCAAATCAAGCCGAAAAAAACGAGGTCAGATATCAGACGAAGATAAGAAGTTAAGAAGGTGAGAAGATTGGAATGGTGGAACGCCGCTTTGATCTACTTGACTGTGCAATGTAATTATTGTACAATGTAATCGCTTGTTACATATCAAAGTCGCGGTTTTCTATCCTAAAAGTTTTTCTTCTATGAAAGCTACTATTTATATCGTTGATGATGAAGAAATTCATCTTCGTTTTGGAAAAAAAGCGCTTGAAAAAGGGGGGTACAATATTGAGACATTTATCCGGTCGCAGGATTTCCTGAACGCAGTTGACCGCTCTGTTCCCGACCTTGTCTTAGTAGACATGATCATTCCTGAAATCAGCGGAGCGGAACTGATTAAAGAACTGCGCAAGCGTTCCTCGATCCTTCCTATCGTTGTCGTGACCGCAGATCCGAGGATTGAAAGCGCCATCCAAGCTATTAAAAACGGCGCGAACGAATACCTTCGCAAACCGATTAATCCCGGCGAATTGAATTTGATGGTGGAAAAGCTGCTCGACTATTCGCAGATGCGCGAAGAGCTGCAGTCCATCCAAACCGACAATCAGAAAAAATATTCCCTTGAAAGTTTGGTGGGGGAGTGCGAGCAAATTCAAAGTTTAAAAGCATTCATCCGCCGTGTTATCGAATATCCGAATGCCACAATCCTTCTTACCGGAGAAAGCGGCACGGGAAAAGGACATGTGGGGAGGATCATTCACTACAGCAGTCAGAAATCAAACAAACGGTTCGTTGACATCAATTGCGCAGCGATTCCCGAAGCGCTCCTCGAGTCCGAACTGTTCGGATTTGAAAAAGGAGCGTTCACCGATGCACGTGCGCCGAAGAAAGGCCTTTTTGAGATCGCCGACGGAGGAACAGTGTTGATGGATGAGGTGAATTCGATGAGTGCCTCGCTGCAGGCGAAACTCCTTTCGTTTATCGAAACGCGCTCCTTCCGACGGCTGGGCAGCGTTGATGAATTGAAAGTTGATTTACGCCTCATCTCCACGACCAATTCTAATCTCAACGAGGAAATTGCAAGAAAAAATTTCCGCGAAGATTTGTACTACCGCATCAACGTAGTATCGGCAAATATCCCGCCGCTGCGTGAGCGCGGCAGCGATGTGATTATTCTCACCACGCATTTCATCAACGAATTCAACAATCAATTTCGAAAGCATGTTGAAGGGTTGACGAAAAGCGCAGAGGAGAAATTGTTAGAGTACGAGTGGCCCGGTAATGTTCGTGAATTGCATAATGTGATCGAACATGCCATGATTTTCACTGATCGGGATACGTTAGATATTGATGAGTTAGTTTTGGGAATGAAACCGCGCACGACAACCGGAGACAATACCGGTACAGAAAACTTTATTGCCCGCAGCCTTTCAGAGGTAGAAGCTCAGCATATTTCCGATGTGTTGAATTATGTAAACGGCGATACAACAAAGGCTGCAGAAATTCTCGGCATCAGCAGGAAAAATCTATGGGAGAAGCGGAAGAAGTTGAATTTGGAATAAAGGTATGAAGATGGACTCCACCTTTGGCGCGGTGTCCATTGATTTTATCAATTGTGCTGTAGCTCACCTCTCTGTTGAGTAAGACGTTCTCATTACATCCGCCCTGAGCGAATCTTCTGTTTGCAATCCTGCCAACCTATTATCTCCCATT
>JAGWND010000110.1 GCA_028873075.1 Bacteroidota bacterium | reverse complement strand
GCCTGTCGACATCGGGGTCAACGGCGATGCCAAGATCGGCTTTTTCCTCGATAACTTTTGACGCGAGCTGTGTGAGATTTTCAGGAACCGGTTCAGGCGTATGAGAAAAGATTCCGGTCATCTCGCAATTCAACGGAACGATGCTGCATTCAAATTGTCTCAGTAATTTCGGGACAATGACACAGCCTGCTGCATTGACACAATCAACGGCGACTTTGAATTTTTTCGAGCGGACGGATTCGAGGGCGATGTACGGAAGACGCATGACGTTTTGAATGTGGCGGTCAATCCATGACGCGTCGTTTTCAAGCTTTCCTTGTCTCTCCCACGATGAAAAATGGAAATTTCCGCGGTCGGCAATTTCCCAGAACTTTTTATTTTCCCCGGCGTTGAGAAACATGCCGGTCGGCGCCATGAATTTCATGCCGTTCCATTGCATCGGATTGTGGCTCGCGGTGATCGAAATTCCTCCGGCAGCGTGCCTCTGCTCAACCGCAAGCTGCACGGTTGGCGTCGGGCAAACGCCGATATCAACGACGTTGCTTCCCGCTTGCAGAAGAGTTGACGTGACGATGTCGGCAACGGATTTTCCGGTGATGCGTCCATCTCTGCCGACGACGATTATTCCGCGCTCGCAATATTCGGCGTACGCGGCGGCGTATTTGACAATGATTTCCGGCGTGAGACTTTCTCCCACTACGCCGCGGATCCCGGAAATGCTGACCATAAGAGACATGTGCGCTCCTTCTGTGTAAGAATGTACCAAATTTGTTTTTCGGTTTCAATCCTTGTACATTTTTTTGTAAAGCCACGAAGGTACCAAATCACTGCGATGATGCCGAAGCGAAATAAGAAAACGGGCGGAGTAATGACTACGACACTCTACATCAAAAACATGGTGTGCGATAGATGCATTCGTGTTGTTCGTGAAGAGCTGACGAAGTTAGGGCTCGATGTGCGAAGCATTCGTCTCGGCGAAGTTGTTGCGGCGAACGGTTCAAAGAAACTCGACCGTGAAAAGGTCCGCCGCGTCTTGCATGAGAATGGTTTTGAATTACTTGATGATCAGCGCAGGAAGCTTATCGAAAAAATCAAAACGCTCATTATTAACCGTGTTCATTATTCGTATGACGACGACAATCAGCGCGTGAATTTCTCGGAATACATTGCTGAGGAGTCGGGACACGATTACAGCTATTTGAGCAAGCTTTTTTCATCCATCGAGAATGCCACGATCGAGAAGTTCGTCATTCTTCAAAAAATCGAGCGTGTGAAAGAACTCCTTGTGTACGACGAGCTGACGCTCAGTGAAATTGCATATCGCATGAGATACAGCAGCGTCCAGCATTTGTCCGCTCAGTTTAAGGATGTTACAGGTTTCACGCCGACATATTTCAAAGCATTGCGATCCCGAGGAGACGTTCGGCGGGTGAAACGGGTGTCGCTTGATAAAGTCATCACGTCAAAACAGCATTTTTCCCGGCATCAAAAATCTGTACATCATTTCCATTAAAATATAACGCGACAGCGGTGGGGAGGTGTTATATTTGTATCATAGTAATTCAGTGGAATATTTTTTGCAAAGGAGTAAAGCTATGAAATCGAGCGAGCTGAAAATTGAAGGCATGAGCTGCTCACATTGTGTGATGGCAGTGAAAAAGGGGTTGGCAGCTATTGCGAGTCTTACCGTAAAAGATGTTCAAATCGGTAAAGCGCATGTGCAATATGACGAAACGAAAGTTTCGCAAGAAAAGCTTGCCGCCGCGATTGACGAAGCGGGTTACAAGCTGGTCAGTGTAGAATAAGTTAAACGCAGCGGCCGTCGTTGTTGCTGCAAATTGCATAGAAAGGCTGTTGATGGAAACCGTAACTGCTTCCTCATGCGTTCAATCGCTGATATTGCCTGTTGAAGGGATGACGTGTGCAAGCTGCGTTTTACGCGTTGAGAAGGCGTTGAAAAAAGTTGACGGCGTGCGGGAAGCGAATGTCAATCTTGCGACAGAAAACGTTTCTCTCTCATTCGATCCTGCACGGGTGAAGTTCGAGCAACTCTCGACGGCTGTAGAAAATGCCGGATATAAACTCGTTCTTCCCGAAGCAAGAGTTGAGCCGGGGAACAATCTCGATACCGAGCGTGCTGTTCCGTCGCATCAAGAACAAGCGTACAAAGAATTGAAGCGCGACTTTGTTTTCAGTCTTTCACTGACACTGCCCATCGTTTTGTTGAGCATGACAAGCATGACGGGGCGGTTCAAACAGCTGGCGTTGATCAACGTGGAAGATGTCGACAAAATACTGATGCTGCTCACGACGCCGGTGATGTTTGTTCCGGGAAAACGATTTTTCATCATCGCGTGGAGGTTGGTGAAACATTTTGCCGCCGATATGAATACGCTCGTTGCTGTGGGTACCGGCGTCGCGTATATGTACAGCGTTGTTGTTGTACTTTTTCCGCACTGGTTGGACATCCCTTCGGGACTCGGCACGGGAAAGGAAATGAATTCGGTGTACTTCGATACTGCGGCGGCGATTATTACCCTGATTTTAATGGGACGGCTATTCGAAGCCCGGGCGAAAAACAAAGCGTCGGATGCCATGAAGAAGCTGCTCGGGCTTCAACCGAAAACTGCGTGCGTGGTTCGCAACGGCGGTGAACAAGATATTCCCGTCAGCGATGTGATGGTGAACGACATCGTTCTTGTACGTCCCGGTGAAAAAATTCCTGCGGATGGAATTGTTACGAAAGGCTACACTTCCATTGATGAATCCATGATTACGGGAGAAAGTCTTCCGGTTGAAAAGGGCGTCGGCGGCAAAGTTGTCGGCGGGACGATCAACAACAACGGAAGCATCGAGTTTCGCGCGACAGCGGTAGGAAAAGATACCGTTATCGCACACATCATCAAATTAGTTGAAGAAGCACAAGGCTCGAAAGCACCGATTCAATCCCTTGCCGATAAAATCGCTTCCGTTTTCGTCCCTGCGGTAATCGGAATTGCGGTCGCTACTTTTCTGCTTTGGTATTTTGTTGGCGGAATCGGTTTTACTCTCTCGATGATAAATTTTATTGCGGTGTTGATCATTGCATGTCCGTGTGCACTCGGACTTGCAACGCCGACAGCAATCATAGTCGGAACAGGACGCGGCGCTTCTGCCGGAGTTTTAATTAAAAACGCCGACAGCCTCGAGCGGCTTCACAAAGTTCAAACAGTCGTTTTCGATAAAACCGGGACGGTGACGCGGGGGAAGCTTGCGGTGACAGATGTAACACTGATGAGCGGGACGGATGAGGGAGATTTTTTCCGGGTTGTTGCTTCTGTCGAGAAAAAATCGGAGCATCCGCTTGCTGGCGCAATTGTAGACTTCGTGAAAAACAAAGGAATACTCTTTGACGAAGTTCAAACATTTTCCTCGTACCCGGGCAAAGGTGTCGTCGGCACGATTGACGGGAAAACGATTGCGGTCGGCAATAGGAAACTCATGAAAGAATTTTTGCCGGAATCGCTTGCACGTGAAGATTGCGAGGCGCGATTTGAATCCGAAGGAAAAACGCCGATGTTAGTTGCCATCAACCACAAGATCGCGGGAATTCTTGCCGTCGCGGACACCGTCCACCCGTCTTCGAAATCTGCAATTCACTCGCTGAAAAAAATAGGAATAGAAACCGTCATGCTTACGGGGGATACGCAGTCTGCGGCGCAAAGTATTGCAAGGCAAATCGGCATTGACCGTGTGGTTGCAGAAGTACTGCCGGATGAAAAAGCAGACCGCATTAAAGAATTACAGCACGAAGGGAAAATTGTTGCGATGGTCGGCGACGGCATCAACGATGCGCCTGCGCTTGCGCAAGCCGATGTCAGCATTGCGATGGGAACCGGCACCGATGTCGCTATGGAAACTGCCGACATTACCTTGATGAAATCCGATCTCAACGGTGTAGGGCAGGCGATGAAGTTGTCGGCGAAAACTCTTTCAACAATCAAGCAAAACCTCTTTTGGGCGTTCATTTACAACATCATCGGTATTCCGCTCGCGGCGCTCGGGATGTTGAATCCCGTCATTGCTGCCGGCGCAATGGCTTTCAGTTCAGTGAGCGTTGTTTCCAATTCATTGCGCATGCGCGTAGCCAAAATTTAAAGTTCATTGTGCAGGGGTTAAATGTACACACAATACCGGCATCGAGATTTTCCGGCTGAACGCTGAACTCCCTCGAAGCATTTGACATTCGTATTTGATTTTCATATAATTGAAGCAATTTCAACGACTTAGCACGTTATGACAAAAACAACGAAATGGGCATTAGGAATAGTTGGGACGGTCTTTTTAGTCTTCATTCTATTTTGGGCGGCCGTGCTTTTCTTTCTTTTCCACGGCGGGAGTAGCGATGAAATATATTCTTCCGGCACGGGCGGAACAATTGCTATCGTGGAATTGAAAGAACCGATCGTTTCTTCAGAAAGCATCGTCCGTCAGTTCAAAAAATACCGGGAAGACAATTCGGTGAAAGCGATTGTCTTTCGTGTCGAATCTCCCGGCGGCGGCGTTTCGGCAAGTCAGGAAATTTACGAGGAGGTGAAGAAAACGCGCGACAGCGGAAAACCTGTTGTCGTTTCGATGGGGTCCGTTGCGGCAAGCGGCGGGTATTACATTTCGCTCGGCGCAAGCAGAATTGTTGCGAATCCCGGAACGCTCACAGGAAGCATCGGTGTCATCTCAGAATTTCTGAACTTCAATCAACTGTTCAACAAGATCGGAATCGGCTCGACGACTGTGAAGAGCGGAAAGTTCAAAGACACCGGGTCGCCGTTCCGTCCGTTTTCTGAAGAAGACAAAAAATATTTTCAAGAAACGATAGACGACGTCTATCAGCAATTTCTTCACGTGGTAGAGACAGAGCGCAAACTTTCTCCCGCGAAGGCAAAAGCGCTTGCCGACGGGCGTGTATTCACCGGAAGAAAAGCGTACGAACTCGGGCTGATTGATACGCTCGGAACGTACGAAGACGCAATTTCCATCGCCGCCGATTTGGCAGGAATTTCCGGAACGCCGCGCATTATTAAAGAACGAAAGAAGGAAAAGCTTCTCGATGTATTATTAGGAAGTGTGACAAAAGAAATTGCCGGCTTGAAAGAAGAAGTTGTAAATCAGCCGATCTTGCAGTACAAATTAACTCAACCATAACAGCATAGGAGAACACACGTGACGAAAGCCGATATTGTTGACATTATTGCTTCTGGTACCGGTTTAACGAAGGTGGAAACGGAAGCGGTTGTTGATGGTTTTATCCAAACAGTGATCACTTCTTTGCGCGATGGAAAGAATATCGAAATTCGCGGCTTCGGCAGTTTCAAAGTGAAAAAGAGAAAGGGGAGAGTCGCCCGCAATCCGAGGACGGGCGAACAGGTGAACGTTGAGGAACATTACGTCCCCATCTTCAAAGTCTCGAAAGAATTGAAGATGCTCGTAAATGAAAATCTTAAAAAGACGATAGGTTAAGGTGGCAGTACAACCAAAAATTCTTTGCGGCAAGTGCGGCAATCCGATCCGTTTGCACGATCGCTATTGTGCGAGGTGCGGCACGGAGGCTGAGTGGGGTGAGCCTGTTGAAGGCCGCGAAGGCGAAACAGGCGGGTCGAGAACTTCTCCGGGACAGGCGACGCAAAGCGGCAGAGAGAGCATTGTATGTGCATCGTGCGGTGTTCCTAATCCCGCCTCAAGCGAGGTGTGCAGCGCGTGCGGCTCTCCGCTTCGGAGAAAAGGTAAAGATGTCGAACACCTTCAGGACGTTCGACATCTCCCGAAAAACAAAAAAGCAAAGCTTTTTTCGTTGAAGCTTGAACCGTGGCATTGGCTCGCAATTGCGGCGGCGGCATTGATCATTATCGTCGTTGTCATCGGAGAGCTGCGGAATACGCCGAAAGAAGTCCCGTCTGAATCTTCGAGCAACAGCGCTTCACTGAGCCCGACAATGCTCGCAGATATCGAGTCGCTGCAAAAATCTGTAGACGCGAATCCGGACGATACACAATCCATGCTGCGCCTTGCGAACATGCTGCAGGATGCGCAGTTTTATCCGCGCGCAATCGAGATGTACAAGAAATATCTTGCAAAAAAGCCGGATGACCCGAACGCGCGGGTGGATATGGGAATTTGCTATCTTGAAAGCGGCGATGCGCCGACAGCGAAAAAAGAGATGGAAACCGCTTTGAAGTACGATCCGAAGCATCAGATGGCAATGTTCAATCTCGGCATTGTCAGTTTGAAGATGGGGGACGTTCAGAAGTCGAATGAGTGGCTGAGAAAAGCAATCAACGTTGATTCGACAACAACAATAGCTCAAAGGGCGAAAGACATACTTGCACAACACTCACTGATTCAATAACCAACCAAGGAGACGCATATGCCAAGCGGAAAAAAGCGCAAACGCCACAAAATGGCAACGCATAAGCGGAAAAAACGCCTGCGGAAAATGCGGCATAAAAAGAAGATTCGTTAACGAGTAACTGCTCATGGAATTTTTTCTGTGAGCAGTTTTTTGTTTGGCAGGTTGTTGAAGAAAGTATTTTGTAAGCCACGAATTGCACGAGCTGGTTATTAAATTTTTTTTTGCGCACTTCGCGGCTGATTTTCCACGACATAATGTTGTGGCTATGGGCTTCAATGATGTCGAAAATTATACTTAACATTGCCTTAACCCCGTTCGGAAAATTTTCAACCGCACCGCAGAATTTTCTCCGATACGAATTTCACATCCGCGCTTCAGCGAGAGAGAAATATCAATTCAGCGACGCACTCTTCTCGACTTCCGGTAATGTTATTTTTCCCGATTTTCGTGCAGTGAGAATTTTCACTCGGAAGATTAACGAGACGCGCAGTGTGAGCCAGTCACTTCGCGCCGGTCACGTCAACGCGATGGGCTTGATTGATGAGATTTTTCATTTCGTTGTCCGGTTGTACGAAGAAACCGTCAGCCCCGGTGTTTTTGTGCGCGCAGGACAAGCGCTGCTTGGTACAATCGAAAAAGAAAAATTAGATGAAGTGCTCGCTGTGTTTGTCGAAAAGTTTCCGACGGTCGAGGTCTACCGAAAAAAGAAATCGCTGCGTGAATATCTTTCAGAGGAATCCGGCGGCCGTTCGAACCGGCTTGTAACACTCGAAGAGCTCATTCTTTTGTATTTTGCAAATAGCAATCCCGCCTTTTCTCCGTTCAAAGAGCTTTTTGACGACGCAGAGTTGGCTTCCGGCACGATGTATCCGGAGGTCGTTGCTTTGCTCGAAAAATTTTTCAAGAACGAAAAACCGTTCGGTCCCGATCATCAATCGCTTTTTGAATTGCTTCGTGCCCCGATTCTTGCCCATCCGGATAGTTTGGAAGCTCAGCTTCAATTTATCCGGCGAAAGTGGGGAATGGTCCTCTCAGCAAAGTATTTGGATCTCATTCTCAGCGGCATGGATTTTCTTGCGGAAGAATTGAAGATAGGACAACTGCCCGGCGCCGTGATGCCCCCTGTCCCCACGTTCAAACATGATGAAGGCGGCGCCCGTTACGATCTGCCGGAGTACGAGCGGTTCACCTCCGACACTGATTGGATGCCGAGGGTCGTGCTGCTTGCGAAAAATTCGTACGTCTGGCTCGATCAACTGTCGAAAAAATATCGGCGCCCGGTCACGCGGCTCGATCAGATTCCCGACGAAGAACTCGATCAGCTTGCGCGATGGAATTTTACTGCGTTGTGGCTCATCGGTTTGTGGGAACGAAGTCCCGCCTCGCAGCGCATCAAACAATTGACCGGAAACCCCGAGGCTGTTCCTTCAGCCTATTCTTTGTTCGACTATGAAATTGCGAACGATCTTGGCGGGGAAGAAGCGTTTCAAAATTTGAAGGGGCGCGCATGGCGGCGGGGAATCCGCCTTGCCGGCGATATGGTGCCGAATCACATGGGCATGTACTCGCGCTGGGTGGTCGAGCATCCGGACTTTTTTATTCAGTCCGAGTACAGCCCGTTTCCCAGCTACCGGTTCACCGGAGAAAATCTTTCGCACGATCCGCGTGTCGAGCTTCGCATTGAAGACGGCTACTGGCACCGTTCGGATGCAGCGGTTGTCTTTCAACGGATTGACCGGGCAACGGGAAAGGTTGCGTACATTTATCACGGCAATGACGGAACGAGCATGCCGTGGAACGACACCGCACAGCTCGACATATTGAAAGCCGAAGTGAGAGAAGCGCTGATTCAAACCATTTTTCACGTAGCGCGAAAATTTCCCATCATCCGCTTCGACGCGGCCATGACGCTGACGAAAAAGCATTATCAGCGGTTGTGGTATCCGCAGCCCGGTACCGGTGGCGATATTCCCTCGCGTGCCGGGCACGCGCTAAGCCGCGGTGAGTTTGATAAGTTCTTTCCCTGCGAATTTTGGAGGGATGTCGTTGACCGCATCAACGCAGAAATGCCCGACACGCTTCTGCTTGCGGAAGCGTTTTGGCTCATGGAAGGATACTTTGTCCGCACGCTCGGAATGCATCGCGTGTACAACAGCGCGTTCATGCACATGTTGATGAAGGAAGAAAACGAAAAATACCGCCGGCTCATAAAAAATACGCTCGGTTACAATCCGGAAATTTTAAAACGCTATGTCAACTTCATGAGCAATCCCGACGAGCAGACGGCGATCGCGCAGTTCGGAAAGGATGATAAATACTTCGGCGTAGCTCTCATGATGGTAACGCTCCCCGGGCTTCCGATGTTTGCTCACGGCCAGATTGAAGGACTGACGGAAAAGTACGGCATGGAATACAAGCGTCCGTACTATAGCGAATCTGTTGACGAATTTTTGATCCGGCGGCATGAACAGGAAATTTTCCCCCTCATGGGCAAGCGGTATCTTTTCAGCCAGGTTGAGAATTTCGAGCTGTACGATTTTGCTGATGTCCGCGGCGGTGTGAACGATGACGTCTTTGCTTATTCAAACGTTGCCGGGAGCGAGCGTGCGTTGATTGTCTATCATAACAAATATGAAGAATGCCGCGGGTGGATTCGAACGGCATCGCCGAAATCTTCCGTGCAGGAGAATGGCGAAAGAGCAGTCCGTGTGAAAACGTTAGGCGAAGCGCTTCGCATCAATTCATCTCCGAAAATTTATTATCTCTTCAAAGACTTCAAAGCGAATCTCGAATATCTTCGCTCCAGTGCAGAACTATACGAGCGAGGATTGTATATCGAATTGAAAGCATTCCAGTATCATATTTTTCTCGACTTCAGAGAGCTTGTTGATGGCAGCGGAGACTATGAACATCTTGCCCGCCGGTTGAAAGGGCGGGGAGTGCCTCGTGTTCATGATGAATTAGAGCTCTTGCGGCTGGTACCGGTTCACAAACATCTCGAGAGAATTCTGAAGCACGATTTCGTCGAGAGCCTCGCGAAGGGTTTTTCATCCCGTTCGAAAAAATTCGTGTTCGATGTCACAGAAATCAAGCAACTTGAGAAATTGTTCCAGCGTGCAGGCTCCGATATTTGCACATTTCTTGGCGGGCAGTTCGAGACGGAAAAGGCAGTGCAGACACTGGAGCAGAACATTCAAGCAATCGAACGTTTTATTCAATCGAATCAAGGCAGACATGAGCACCCGCGAAAAGCTCCTAAGGCGCTGTTTTTCCACAAGGCACTTACACCGGAGGAAAGCAGATTATTTTTTTTGGTGATCTTTATAAATATTCTCTCCGAACAAATGGCGCTCAAAGACAGCAGGCAAATCGTTGAACGGCTGCGTTTGTCGTCCGTTTTTCGGAAACTCATTTATGGCGAGCCTGATAAGGAAGGGGCGGGCAATCAAGAATTGCTGTTTTCTATTTTGCTTCATTACAGACCGGAATTCAGCCGGAAGAAAATCTCGTCATGGAGATCCGTCATTGAACAGCTTTTCAACGATTCGTTCGTGCGTGATTTTCTTAACGTGAATTTGTATGAGGGTGTCTGGTATTTCAACAAAGAGCAGTTTGAGCGGCTTATCGGGTGGTTTGCACTTCTTACGTTGATTCAATTCTCCGGGGAAGAGGAGGCAGAGCGGTTTACCAGCGTTCGTCATTCTCTTTTTTCAGAAATTCAAGCGGTTGAAAAACTCGCCGCTGCTTCTAAGTATCGAGTGGAACAGTTGCAAGAGTTATTGATGAAAAGTTTTGTAAATTGATTTTTACTGATACGCAATTGCTGAAAACGGTACAAAATTTTTTCAAAGGCTCTTGACTCTGCAAAAAATTTCATTATATTTGAATTCGACCCGTGCGGCAATTCCTCCCCTGATTGTTGCACACTAAAAGGGTCGAGCTCGGTGCCCCCCCACACCGGGCTTTTTTATTTATAGGATTTTCAATATCTTGTCGGAACATCTTTTCATGAACGGTCATCTAACCGGAAAAACATTTCAGAGGTTGAGTATATGGCAAAAACAAAGGAAAAAGAGCGGCTCGCGGCAAGGAAAAAAGCAAAAGTAGAAATTTTTCCGCTTGGTCCAACAAATTACAAAATATTGGCTGCGGGAATTGCAGTGATCATTGCGGGGTATATTCTTCTCGGTACTGATCCATGGAACGGTTTTCTCGCGTTAACACTTGCGCCGATTGTGCTGATCATCGGTTACTGCATAATTATTCCTGTTGGAATTATGTATCGGAAGAA
>JAGWND010000326.1 GCA_028873075.1 Bacteroidota bacterium | reverse complement strand
ATTTTACCGGAATATTTCCATGGTCGCAACCATCACCCTAAATCCTCTTCTCGATAAAACGCTGAACATTGCTTCGCTCCAGCGCGGAACAATTCACCGCGCTTCTGCAATGGAAATCATTGCTGGGGGCAAGGGAAATAATGTTGCCCGTCAGTTAACATGCTTCGGCATTCCAACCACTGCGACCGGATTTATTGGGGGTGAAACAGGAGCGGCGCTTGCACGGATTCTTTCCGAAGAAAAAATCGCTCACGATTTTGTTCAAACGAAATCCCCGACACGAGAAGGCATCACGTACCGTGAAGCGGATGGAACAGCGACGGCAGTTTTCGATCCGCCGCCGGAAATTCTTCCTGAAGAAGCTGAGCGTCTCGTCGAACATTGCAAGGAATACATTCCAAAAAACTCGTGGATTGTTTGTGCCGGAAGTTCTCCTTCATCATCCGCAGACGATGTGTTCCGCGAAATTATTTCTGAAGCGAATCGCCGGGGAGTGTGCAGCGTGCTCGATTCGTACGGCCGCGTGTTTTCTTCCGCGCTTGACGCAGTGCCAACGCTTGTGAAAATGAACAAGCAGGAATTTGAGCAGGCATTCGGTGTAACGCTCAATGACGATCTTGGTTTTCAAAAAGGACTGCAAACGCTTCTCGACCGCAGCGTTCAGTACACGGTTATCACCAACGGTGCAGCCGCGGCGTACGCGGCGATCAAAGAACATTTCTGGAAAATTACTCCGCCCGAAATTCACGCTGTGAATCCTGTCGGCTCCGGCGATGCAATGACTGCCGGAATTTTGTACGGCTTTCTTCAGGGATGGAAATTTGAGCGATGTCTTGTGTGGGGTGCTGCCGCGGGTACCGCCAACGCGCAGGTGTGGAAGGTGGCAAAAGCATCAATCGAAGAAGTGCAGCGTTTGAGTGAGCGTGTTGTTGTGAAACGGCTGAAAAGAATATAACCTCTCCTTTCTGTTTTTCTCCCTTCATTTTTTGGGAAAATTTACTCTTTTTTTCTATATTAAACTCACGTATGAAAAAGAGAGTAATAGCGGCGGCATTGCTGCTCGGATTTCAAGGCTGGTCATGCGGAATACTTCAAACAGTCGCGGTGAAATCCACTACAGGGATTCTCGACAAAGGGATGGAAGCTGTGTTCGAAGAGTCCGACCTTGGTCTGGCCGAACAAGCAATTGCATCCGATTTGAAATTGCTTGAAGCGCTTCACAAGTCCGACCCTGACAACAATCATCTTCTTCTCATGCTCACGGAAGGTTACACCGGTTATACGCTCGGCTTTGTTGAAGATGATAGCGTTGAGCGGGCGAAAATGTTTTACATGAGGGCACGCGATTACGGTTTGGAAGTGCTGAGGAAAAACAAAACATTCGATGCGGCGTTCGATCTATCGCCTGCTGAATTTACGAAAAGTCTCGAATCGTTTTCCGATGATGACGTTCCGATTATTTTCTGGACGGCAAACGCGTGGGGAAATCTGATTAATCTCAGTCTCGACGATCCTGCCGTCTTGGTTAATTTATACAAGGTGAATGCGATGATGAAGTTTGTGCTTCACCATAATGAGGAATATTACTACGGCAGTGCGCATTTGTATTTCGGAATGATTCTTGCCACAACGCCGAAAATGTTGGGCGGCAATCCCGAAAAAGCGAAAGAACATTTTGAGCGCTGTCTTGAGATCAGCAAAAAAAAGCTCCTGCTTGCATACGTCTATTATGCCCGCAGCTACGCTGTGCAGGTGCAGAATCAGCAATTGTTCGAGTCATTGCTGAAAACGGTGGAAGACGCGCCGATTGATATTCTTCCCGAGCAGCGATTGGTGAACGCGGTTGCGAAAAAGAAAGCGCGCCTGTTGCTTGCGAAAGAATCGGAATTATTTTAGGAAACTTTTTTCCACAAAGTC
>JAGWND010000325.1 GCA_028873075.1 Bacteroidota bacterium | reverse complement strand
TGCAATCAACAGGGAACATGGACAGCGACCGCTTCGTGTGGCTTACCGCCGTATTACTATGTGTGGTATTATTATAAGCCGTGTAATCCCGCATCACCATCTGGCGGAGAAAACACGCAGCCGCTTTTACCTCCATGCGGCTCTTGGCTCCAAACCGGAAACAACAGTCCAACGTACAGCCGCAGCGATTGCAGCGATTTTGAAGTCAAGTGCTGTGTGAATGATGCAACGAACCACTCCGCGACTTCAAATATTATTTACGTAAGCATAACGGGCGGCTTTGCAAAGTTTGCCGAGAACGACGAAAGTCAAAGAACGCTACTTACGCGGGAGACTTTGAATAACGAATTCTCATTCAGTCAGAATTATCCCAATCCGTTTAATCCAACAACGGAAATTCATTTTACGCTTCCAATGGAGTCGCATGTCCAGCTTGTTGTTTATGACATGCTCGGCAGAGAAGTAGCACAACTTGTAAATGAGCAAATGGAAGCAGGCTATCATTCAATACAATGGAACGCAGGCAACATGTCAAGCGGTATTTACATTTACAAATTATCTGCCGACAACTTGGTTGAAGTTAAACGAATGGTTGTAACGAAATAGAAAGCGACTCTTATGAAACCTTCATCATCACCCGACACCCGTTTAATGAAAGGCAACGAAGCCCTCGCCGAAGCGGCGATTCGCGCGGGCATTCATGCGTACTTCGGCTATCCAATCACGCCGCAATCGGAAGTGCTCGAATATTTGGCGCTCGAAATGCCGAAACGAACCAAGCTGCTGAATGGACAAAACGGCGTTCTGCTGCAGGCGGAAAGCGAGCTTGGCGCGATCAACATGGTGTACGGTGCGGCGGGCGCCGGCGCGCGCGTGATGATCTCGTCGTCGAGTCCAGGCATCAGTCTTATGCAGGAGGGAATTTCGTACATGGCGTCGGCGCAGTTGCCGTGCTTAGTCGTGAATGTGATGCGCGGCGGACCGGGACTCGGAACAATTCAGCCGTCGCAGGGAGATTATTTTCAGGCGACAAAAGGAGGAGGTCACGGCGATTATCATCTTCCCGTTCTTGCGCCGGCATCGGTGCAGGAAATGGTGGATTTTGTTTTCGAGGGATTCCGTCTTGCCGAAAAATACCGCACACCTGCAATGATTCTTGCCGACGGCGCACTCGGTCAGATGATGGAAAAAGTCACGCTGCCGCCGGAGCATTCTCTGCCGTATCCTGAAAAACCGTGGGCAACAACCGGCAAACCGAAATCGCGCGAACGGAATATTGTAACGTCTCTCTTCATCGAGCCTGAGCGGATGGAAGAAATCAACCTCCAGCTTCAACATAAGTACAGGCGCATGCAGCAGGAAGTCCGCTATGAAACGATTGAAACTGCCGACGCTGAAATTCTTCTTGTTGCGTTCGGATTATCCGCGCGCATTTCACAGAAAGCGTTGGAACTTGCACGCGAGCGAGACATTCGTGTCGGGCTGGTGCGGCCGATTACGCTCTATCCGTTTCCGACAGAAATTATTGCGGCGATGTCGCACCGCGTCAGTTCCGTACTCACAGTAGAAATGAACGCAGGTCAAATGGTCGAAGATGTCCGCCTTGCTGTGAACGGACATTGCCCGGTCTATTTCAAAGGAAGAATGGGAGGCATGGTCCCGTCGCCGGAAGAAGTGCTGGCAGAGATTGAGGCAATAGATGCACAGGTTGAGAAAAGTGTGTAACGCAGTTTCAAAACAAAAATAGTGATCCACGAAGGACACGAAGAAATTTCTTTCATATTCTTTGTGTCTCTTTGAGAACTTCTCCCGAAGGGATTCCTTCGGAAGTGCATAAAAAAAATGGAGGACGCAATGGAAAATCTCGTCGTCAATCATAGAGAGTTGTATCGTCTCCCATGGAATTTGCCCGACAATGCCATATCGTGGCTTGAGCCGAC
>JAGWND010000324.1 GCA_028873075.1 Bacteroidota bacterium | reverse complement strand
GATTTTTCCGGGATGGCAGTCAGCGGAAGCAACAGAGGATTTAAACTGAGCGGACAATATTGGCACATCAAAGGATTTACTATCAAGGGAGCGGGAGATAACGGGATGTATGTCAGCGGTTCGCATAACATTATTGAATTCTGTTCCTTTTATGAAAACCATGACACCGGCCTTCAGCTCGGCGGCGGCGCATCGAACAATCAAATCATCAATTGTGATTCGTACTACAATGCTGATCCGAGCCAGGGAAATGCCGACGGCTTTGCACCGAAGTTAGATGTCGGCACGGGAAATTATTTTTACGGATGCAGGGCGTGGCAAAATTCCGATGACGGTTGGGATGGCTATCTTCGTCCTTCTGACAGCATCTTTACGACGCTGGAAAATTGTTGGTCGTTCATGAATGGCTATCTCAAAAACCGAAGCCTGAGCAGCGGAAACGGCAACGGATTCAAGTTGGGGGGTATGGATAATCTTGCCGACAGCCTCCGCCACTACATGACGCTGAAGAAATGTCTCGCCTTCGACAACAAAGTGAAAGGTTTCGACCAAAATCACGACAGAGGCTCGATCACACTGCTGAATTGCACCGCGTACAGGAACGGCACAAATTATCATATCGCTGAGGCGTTGAAACGCGGTTGTGTCTTAACGGTGAAAAATTGCGTCGCGCTCGGGGATTACGGCTCGTTAGCGAGCTTCGCGGTTCAACAAACGAATAGTTGGATGAGCCCGTTTTCAGTTTCTTCATCCGATTTCGTAAGCATTGATACCGCGGGTGTTCGCGGACCGCGGAAAGCCGACGGAAGCCTTCCCGATGTTCCGTTCATGCACGTGGCGGCAGGAAGCGATCTTATTGATGCCGGGACAGATGTCGGTCTGCCGTACTTTGGCAGCGCGCCCGATCTCGGTGCATTTGAATTCGATACGACTGTTGTCGCGGTGAACAAGGAGCAAACTCCGCTGCGGCCGGAATTTTTTCTGAACCA
This sequence comes from Bacteroidota bacterium, assembly GCA_028873075.1. Lineage (GTDB taxonomy): Bacteria > Bacteroidota > Ignavibacteria > UBA10030 > UBA8401 > JAJYOI01. The sequence continues at coordinate 972 of JAGWND010000324.1, read as the reverse complement.
GAATTATCCGAATCCGTTCAACCCAACGACAAATTTGCGATTTACAATTGCCGATTTTCGATTTGTGAGGTTAGCGGTGTACGATATTCTTGGAAGAAAAGTTGCGACGCTGATGAACGAGCGGAAATCGCCGGGAACGTATGATGTAAATTTCAATGCAAGCGGGTTATCGAGCGGAGTTTATTTCTACAGGCTGACCGTTCGCCCGACAGAAAACAGGCAAGTGGGAAATTTTGTCGAAACAAAAAAGATGATTATTGCGCGTTAGCGAACTGGGTGAAGAATTAGACAAACTGCACCCAGTGGCGGCATATATTTCGATTTTGAGTTATCGGTAAAGTAAACGATTAAGTGTTTAGGAGAATACTATGAAGAAAAAGAAATTGAACCGGTGCGACAGATTGTTTGCTTTCGCGTTTCTCTTGTTGCCTGCAGCCCTTTTTTGTCAGGGCACGTTGCATGGAGTTGTGACGGATTCTTTAACTCATGAAAAGTTAGTGGGCATCAATGTTTTTGTTGAGGGTACTTCATTGGGAGGTGCAACGAACATTGAAGGGGAGTACAAAATTGCGGGGATTCCGGAACGTGCGGTGAACATCAAAGTCTCCTGCGTGGGGTACGAAACGAAAGAGCTCAATGCTGATTTTTCAAAGAGCAATGATCTTCAGCTTGATGTTGTCTTGAGCCAGACAATTCTTCAAGGCAAAGAAGTTGTCATCACGGCGCAGATGCGCGGACAGGTGGCGGCAATCAATCAGCAGTTGACCTCGAACAGCATCGTGAATGTTGTTTCTGAAGAAAAAATTAAAGAGCTGCCGGACGCCAATGCTGCTGAAGCCATAGGACGGCTGCCGGGAGTTTCCATCATTCGTTCGGGGGGCGAAGCAAATAAAGTCATATTACGCGGTCTGAGCGAGAAATTTACCAACATAACAATTGACGGCGTGCAAGTTCCTTCGACTGATTCGCTCG
>JAGWND010000323.1 GCA_028873075.1 Bacteroidota bacterium | reverse complement strand
CACCCCTTCGATCACCGCCTGACCGCCGACTTGCAGCGGCTCGTTCGGATTGAATTCCGGATTGACCGGCTTCCAAAGATTCCGCCGCAGCCGATTTTCAGCAATATTTTTTCCCGAGCTCATATTTCAATATACGATTTTTCTTTTGTCAAAGGCATTGCTGCCGGAACACCGTTCACGATCAGTAGCCGGCGGCTTCTCCGCCGCCGCGTGCATCGGGAGCGCCGAGCAAAACACGGTGCTGCGCATCAATAAGAATTGCATTGACGATCGCGGAATAACTGTGTGTATCAAGATTGTATCCCATCGCTTGTAATTTTTCTGCGGTGTCCGGCGAAAGCCCGCGCTCTTCAGCAAAGAGTGTATCCGGAAGCCACTGCAGATGAATACGCGGCGCATCCACTGCCTCCTGAATATTCATTCCGAAATCTATCACATTCACAATGACCTGAGCGACCGACGTGATAATCCGCGAGCCGCCTCTCGCGCCGAGCACTATGAACGGTTTTCCCTCCTTCAACACGATAGTCGGAGACATCGAGCTTAACATTCTTTTGCCGGGAGCGATGGCGTTTGCCGTGCCGCCGACGAGACCGAACATATTCGGCGCGCCGGGCTTCGCGCTGAAATCGTCCATCTCATTGTTCAACAAAAATCCTGCGCCATCCACAACCACCTTCGAGCCGAAAAGACCGTTGAGCGTGGTCGTTACACCGACGCAGTTTCCGTCTTTGTCAACAACAGAAAAGTGCGTCGTTTGATTCGATTCGTCTCGGGGAAGAATCCCGTGAGAAACCGAACTGCTCGGTGATGCCATGACAGAATCTATCGTTGCGCGCCGTTCATCTGCATATTTTTTTGAAAGCAGCCAGTGAAGGGGGACTTTCACGAAATCGGCATCGCCGAGAAATTCTGCGCGGTCGGCGAACACACGGCGCATGGCTTCCGCAAGAACATGAACTTCGCGCGCCGAATGCCATCTGAAGCTTTGCAAGTCGTATCCTTCGAGAATATTGAGAATTTGAATCAGTGCCGTACCGCCTGAACTTGACGGTCCCATCGAAATAATGCCGTACCCGCGGTATGTTCCGTGCACCGGCTCGCGCATGACAGGCTGGTAGTTCAGTAAATCTTCCTTCGAAATCAGCCCGTCCGGCAGGCGGGCGCCACGCTTCATTTCAGCAACGATCATCTCGGCAGTTTTGCCGGAATAGAACCCGTTGCGCCCTTCTTTCTGAATTCTGCGGAGCGTTGCAGCGAGATCAGGTTGCCTGAACGTATCGCCTTCGGCGTACGGCACTCCGTTTTTCGTAAATTGTTTCATTGAAGCGGGAAATTTTGAAAACTCCGGAATGACATGTTTGAATTTTTCCGCCATCTCGTACGTCAGCATGTAGCCGTTTTCCGCGAACGTTATGGCGGGCTGCAAAATGTCTTCGCGTTTCATCGTGCCGAATTTTTCTAATGCAAAGAGCAAACCCGCAACGGACCCGGGCACGCCGCACGAGAGATGTCCGTACGTGCTTTTTTCCGGGAGAAAATTTCCGTGTTCGTCTAAATACATAGTTTGCGTTGCAGCTGCGGGCGCTTTTTCACGGAAATCAATCGTCTCTGTTGTGCCGTCTGCGAGCCGAACAACCATGAACCCTCCGCCGCCGATGTTGCCGGCTTCGGGATACGTTACCGCCATTGTAAAGGCAACGGCAACTGCTGCGTCAACGGCATTGCCGCCGTGTTGAAGAATTTCTGCACCGACATGCGCGGCAATCGGATCATCGGAAACAACGATGCCGTGATACGCGCGCACCGGAGCGCGCGAAGCGGCATAAAGATTGAAGCTTGAACATTGAAGAAACAGGAATACGCTTCCTACGACGAGTTTCAAGCTTTTCATCGAAGATCTCCTTCAATCTTGTTAGAAGTGGGGTTTGTTACTGATTGCTTTCGACTTTCTGCCGACGAAAATTGAA
>JAGWND010000322.1 GCA_028873075.1 Bacteroidota bacterium | reverse complement strand
CTTCTTCCGAAAAAAATTGCGATCGCAGTACTTGCTTTTGTTATTTTCAGAATAGTAGATATTGTCAAGCCATGGCCCGCCGGATTTTTCGATAAACGGAGAGGCGGCTGGAGCATTATGTTGGATGATGTCGTCGCGGGAGTTTATACGAATCTTCTGCTTCAGATTGGAATTTATTTCTTCCGTTAGCCGCAGGACATCTCAGAGGTGTCCTACGGCTTTGCCTGTTAAAAAATTATGATTGGTGAAATCATCACAATCGGCGACGAGCTGCTTATCGGACAGGTCGTTAATACGAACCAAGCCTTCATCGCCGAGAAGCTCAACGGCGTTGGAATCTATGTCGAACACATGACGACGGTCGGCGACAACCTCTCTCAGATCCTCGGTGCTTTTGCCACGGCAATGAAACGCGCGAATGTCGTGTGTGTTACAGGCGGACTCGGTCCCACCCATGACGACATCACGAAACAAGCGCTGTGCAAATTCTTCGACACCGGTCTCGTCGTTCATCAACAAACGTTGGAAAAAATCAAAGCGTTGTTTGAACGGAGAAATCTTCGCTTAACGCAAGCGAGCATGGATCAGGCGCTCGTGCCGCGCGGGTGCACTGTGGTTGAAAACAGCATCGGCAGCGCACCGGGGATGTTGTTCGAAAATTATTCGACACAAGAAGAAAAATATTTGATCGCGATGCCGGGTGTTCCTTTTGAAATGGAAAGAATCGTGGTCGAACATGTTGTCCCGTTTTTTCAAAAGAAAAATTTCTCATCTGTTGTTCGGCATCGCACATTGAAAACAACCGGCATCAGCGAGTCCCTTCTTTCTAAAAAATTGGGCTCCATTGAGGAAATTATCGGCTCTGACGGCTCAACAACGCTTGCATTTCTGCCGAATCCTTTCGGAACCAAGCTGCGCGTCACCGTGCGAGAACGCTCGATTGAAGCTGCGGAGCAAAAATTATCACATGCTGATGCAGCGATCCGCTCAAAGGCGGAAAAATATATTTACAGTTCGTCTGAGCTTGAAATGGAAGACGTTGTCGGCAGACTTCTCCGCGAGCGGAAGCTCTCGCTCGCAACAGCCGAATCGTGCACGGGCGGAATGATCGCGAACCGCATCACGAATGTTTCGGGAAGCTCGGAATATTTCTTGCGCGGGTACGTTGCATACAGCAACGCTTCGAAAGTAGAATTGCTTTCGGTTGACAAACATCTTATTTCGCAGCACGGAGCCGTAAGCCGCGAAGTTGCCGAAGCAATGGCAGCGGGGGTGCGGGCAAACGCGAAAAGCGACCTTGCAATTTCCACAACCGGTATTGCGGGACCAACCGGCGGCACGCCGGAAAAACCGGTCGGACTTGTGTGGATCGGTTATTCAGATCACGAAACTACTTTTGCGATGAAATTCAATTTCGAAGACAACCGCTTGCGATTTAAGGAACGAGCAAGCCAAGCAGCGTTGGAACTGCTGAGAAGAAAACTGTTGGGGATTACGATTGAGAAATAAAAAATTTACTCGCTAAGTTTATAAATAATTCCAAGCTGCAATGCAAAATATGTTCGCGCATTAGCGCCCGGATAAAAAAAACGTTTACTACCTGCTCTCCGATAATAAAGTCCGACCGGTAGAGAAAAACCATCAAAAATTTTTATTTGATAGCCAACCCCTATTTGGTAATACAGACCAAAATACGAACGAGGTCCCGATTGAGAAATTATTTTATCGAAGTCATAAATAATTAAGTTGTCCTCATGCGTATAATGAGCACCAATTCCCAAAGAAAGAAAAGGAAAGGCAAACACCATTCCATAAAAGGCAACATCATAACGCTTATCCGATTTTTCAAATGGAGGGTATAAGTTGTCAGCTTGATCAAACTGATAATTTGTGAATTCAAAAAAACCATAAAACTGAAAAATATTGGACACCTTTCCAATCCTATTGAATTCCTTTCCAATCCCTAATCGTAAATTGAGTATGGGGAGATC
>JAGWND010000109.1 GCA_028873075.1 Bacteroidota bacterium | reverse complement strand
TATCGAAAAGAAAATTACAGTACATAAAAAAATTTTCTTCATTGCATCCTCCTCTTGTTGGAATTGCAGATTGAAAATTGAGAATTAGAGACTCTGGAGTTCAAGGTTTAAGGTTCAAAGTTCCAAGTTCAGAGACAGAGTGCAACAACTTTGGACGTTGAACTTTCGACAAAAGATTCATTCTCTGCTTCGCAGCTTGGCGAGCAAGCGAAGAATTTCAATGTACAGCCACACGAGCGTCACAAGCAAGCCGAACGCTGAATACCATTCCATATATTTCGGTGCGCCGCTTGCTGCGCCGCCTTCGATGAAATCAAAATCGAGAACGAGATTCAATGCGGCGATGATAACAATCACAACACTGATGGCAATGCTGAGAAGGCTGTTGCCGTAGAAGAACGACATCTTCACGCCGAAAAACCCGAGAATAAACGTCACAAAATAAAAAAACGCGATCGCGCCGGTTGCCGAGACGACACCTAATTTGAAATTCTCCGACGGACGAATGAGTCCTGACTTGTATGCAACAAGCAAGCAGAGCAGAGTACCGAATGTCAATGCGACCGCTTCGATGACAATACCGGGAAATTGCATTTCAAAGACAGAAGAAATTCCGCCGAGCGCAAGTCCTTCGGTAACTGCATAGAGCGGTGCAGTAACTGCGGCCCAGTTTTTCTTGAACGCCGTTACAAGACCGAGAACAAATCCGCCGATTACACCGACGGCAACCCACGGCATTACAACCGCAGGATCGGATGACGAGAAAAATAAATTCCACACCCATACTGCGCTGATCATCGTCAGGAAAAGAAGAACGCCGGTTTTGTTCACAGTCCCTTGAAGCGTCATTGCTTCGGTTTGTCCGCTTGCATAGTCAAGAGATTTGAACGTGTTTGCGTTCAAAGCTGGATTTGCAGTTCTCATTGCCATAATTTTTTCCTTTCTAATTTTTAAACCACGAAAACACGAAGAAAAAATTATTTCCCTTTATCTTTTGTGACTTTGTGACTTCGTGGCTAAGCAGTTATCTTACTCCCATCGTCCGGGAATGTTTGTTCCGCATTGATAACAACAACCGTTCTTTATTCGTTGCGAAAGAATCCGGAATCCGTACCGCTCAATCAATGTCGCGTGACATGATGGACAAAATGTGTTTTCAAATTCTCCAACTTCGCCGGGACGATTTCCTGCATACACAAAACGAAGCCCGGCATCGTAACCGATCTTCGCGGCACGAATCAATGTCTCGACCGGTGTGTCGTCGGGATCGGTCATCTTGTAATCTTTATGAAATGCTGTTACGTGCCACGGAATATCGGGCGAGACCGAAACAAGAAATTGCGCAATCTCCTTCAGCTCTTCATCCGAATCATTCAACTCCGGTACAATGAGCGTTACAATCTCAAGCCAAATGTTCATGTGATGAAGCGTGCGGATCGTATCCACAACATTCTGCAATACGCCGCCGAACTGCCGGTATTCTTTCTGACGGAATCCTTTGAGATCAACTTTGTAGAGATCAACCCATGGACGAATGTATTCCAATACTTGCGGTGTGCCGTTTCCATTTGAAACGTACGATGTAACAAGACCGACTTGTTTCGCCAATTTGAAAATCTCCACCGCCCATTCGCTGGTGATAAGAGGCTCGTTGTATGTGCTTGTGACAATGTGCGCCCCGCGGCGAAGTGCAAGATCAACAAATTTTTCCGGTGTAATGTGGTCCGCATCGGCAACAGCGTTCGGGTCGCGGATTGCCTGCGACGTTACCCAGTTCTGGCAATACGCGCAGTGATAATCGCAGCCCAACATGCCGAAACTCATTGCAAGTGAACCCGGGTAAGCGTGGAAGAACGGCTTCTTCTCGACCGGATCCAACTGCAAGGCGCCGACATAGCCGGTGGGAACGAACAGCACACCGTCGCGATTGAATCTGACGCGGCAAATTCCATCTTTACCCGGACCGATTTTACAGCGATGCCCGCAGGAATAACAGCGGACCCAGTTATCCGCCGTCTTTTCGTAGATTTCCCCTTCCTTTGTATATTCAGCAAGAAGAGATTTCAACGCGACTTCTTCTGCCATAATTTCACCTCCACTGAAATATACATCAAGACAAAAAAGTTTGCAAACCAAGCGTTAAAGGCTAAGCCGTAGAACATCCCTGAGATGTCCTACGGCTACGGTTTTTACGAGAAATTTTCGTTGCAAAAGTCGGAAAAATAGTTTATGTTTAGGCATTTTAGCTGCCGTTCAAATCATACTATTTCCTATCAAGCACAATAAGAAAGGAACATCATGGCTCATGCGAAAGAAAGCTGGGGAACACGTATCGGGTTGATTCTTGCCGTTGCCGGCAACGCCATTGGGCTTGGAAATTTTTTACGCTTTCCGGTTCAAGCGGCGCAGAACGGCGGCGGCGCATTCATGATTCCTTATTTCATCGCTTTCCTTCTCCTCGGCATTCCGTTAATGTGGGTGGAATGGGCAATCGGCAGGCACGGCGGGAAGCACGGGCACAACAGCACGCCGGGAATGTTTGCCGTGATGTGGGAAAATAAAGCCGCAAAATATTTAGGCGCCATCGGCCTTTTCATCTCGACAGTGATCTTCATCTATTATACATACATCGAATCGTGGACGCTTGGCTACAGCGTTTTTTCTTCGGTGAAGCTTTATTTTGATGAGACGACATTCGACAGCATGAAACAATTTCTCATGTCGTACCAAGGTGCCGGCGCAGGAGTTCACTTCAGCGGTTTAACGACGGCGTACATTTTTATGACCATCACACTCCTCATCAATTTTTGGATCCTCTATCGCGGCTTGAGCAAAGGCATCGAGCTTCTTGCAAAAATTGCAATGCCGCTGCTCTTTCTCTTTGCCACGGTGCTTGTCGTCCGCGTCTTCACATTAGGCACGCCGGACCCGATGCATCCCGACTGGAGCGTGTGGAGCGGCATGGCATTCATCTGGAATCCGGACTTCAGTCAATTAAGCAATGCGAAAGTTTGGTTAGCGGCAGCGGGGCAAATTTTCTTCACGCTAAGCGTCGGCATGGGAACAATCCAAGCATATGCAAGCTATCTTAAAGAAGACGACGACATCGCTCTTTCCGGTTTGACAACAGCTTCGACAAATGAATTTGCAGAAGTGATTCTCGGCGGCAGCATTGCCATTCCCGTTGCGGTCGCATTCTTCGGCTTGACGCAGACACAAACAATCGCGCAGGGCGGCGCATTCAATTTAGGTTTCGTTTCCATGCCGATCATCTTCACGAAAATTCCGTTCGGACAATTTTTCGGAACTCTCTGGTTTCTTCTCCTTTTCTTTGCGGGCATCACGTCGTCCGTTGCAATGGCGCAGCCGGTAATTTCTTTTGTCCGCGACGAATTTAAACTCACTCATGCAAAAGCAACAGTGCTGCTCGGCGTTCTTGCATTCATCTGCATTCAGCCTGTTGTCTTCTTCCTTTCCCACGGCTTTCTCGATGAAATGGATTACTGGGCCGGAACGTTCGGCCTCGCCGTTTTCGCACTAATTGAAACCATTCTCTTCGCATGGGTCTTCGGAATGGAAAAAGGGTGGACAGAAATTACCAAGGGAGCTGACATCAAAGTTCCGGCAATTTTCAAATTCATCATCAAATACATCACCCCTCTCTATCTCGCAGTCATTCTTGCAGTGTGGTCGTATCAAGATGCATTCAATATTTTCTTGTTGAAGAACAAAGCAGCGGAAGATATTCCCTACATCTGGGCTTCACGCGGACTTATGTTTTTGATCGCTGCCGCACTTGTGATGATGATTGCAAAGGCGTGGAAAAAAAGACGGCAACTACCTTAATAAAACCATGGAGTTGGTTATGCAACTTACAACAAGCGGTATTATCTTCGTGATTTTAGGCTGGGGAATTATTTTTGTGCTTACTGTGTACTCATTCGGCAAGGTTCTCAAAATCGAAGCGAAAAAGAAACGCAACGGGGCGTAGGCATGGCGGACTCGCAGACAAGTGAATTCCAGCCCAAGAGAGAATTTCAACGCAGCTTAAATCTCTTCGATTCGACGACCATCGTTATCGGCTCGATGATCGGCTCCGGAATTTTCATTGTCTCTTCCGATATTGCGCGAACCGTCAGCTCACCGGGATGGCTGTTGACAGTGTGGCTCATCACCGGCATTGTTACAATCATTGCCGCGCTGAGCTATGGCGAGCTTGCCGCAATGATGCCTCACGCCGGCGGACAGTACGTGTACCTCCGTGAATCGTACGGCTCGATGATCGGATTTCTCTACGGCTGGACGTTATTTCTTGTCATTCAAACAGGAACCATTGCTGCCGTTGCCGTTGCTTTTGCACGCTACACCGGCGTGCTGATTCCGTGGTTTTCTGAAAGCAACAAACTTCTCACCCTCGGCTCTTTCTCCATCTCCGCAACGCAGCTGCTCGGCATTGCTTCGATCGCCGTGCTCACGTACGTGAACACGCGCGGCATCACCACGGGAAAAACAGTTCAGAATATTTTCACGATCACAAAAACTGCCGCGCTGCTCGGCTTGATTCTTCTCGGGTTTCTTATTGGAAAAAATGCCGAAGCCGTTGCTGCAAATTTTTCCAACTTCTGGAACGCAGCGTGGACGCAATTCTCAAACGGAAACTTTCAGATTCACCCGCTTTCGGGGATTGCTTTGGCCGGCGCAATCGGCGCGGCAATGGTCGGCTCACTCTTCTCTTCCGATGCGTGGAACAACATCACGTTCACCGCAGGTGAAGTGGTAAATCCGAAGCGGACAATTCCTCTGGGCTTGTTTTTCGGAACCGCCATCGTAACGATGCTGTATATCAGCGCAAATATTTCCTATCTAAACATTCTTCCTCTGCACGGCTCGCCGAACGGAGCAACAGTGGCAGAACGCGGAATTCAATTCGCCACCGATGATCGCGTTGCGACTGCCGCTGCACAAATGATGTTCGGCGATGCCGCGGCAATTGTGATGGCAGTGCTGATTATGATTTCCACATTCGGCTGCAACAACGGATTGATTCTTGCCGGCGCGCGCGTGTATTACGCGATGTCGAAGGACGGATTATTTTTCGAAAAAGCCGGGGTTCTCAACAGGCACAGCGTTCCTGCATTTGCACTTGTTACGCAAGGAATTTGGGCAAGCGCGCTGTGTCTTTCAGGAACATACAGCAATCTACTCGATTATGTCATCTTTGCAGTCCTCATCTTTTACATCTTCACAATTTCCGGTTTATTCATTCTCCGCAAAAAACGCCCCGATGCCGAGCGACCGTACAAAGCATTCGGCTATCCTTTTATTCCTGCCTTTTACATTTTGATTGCAGCATTCATTTCTATTGATCTTCTTTTTGTAAAGCCAGCATACACCTGGCCCGGACTTATCATCGTGCTGATGGGAATTCCTGTGTACTGGTACTGGCGAAGAAGAAAAATTCCCGATACCTAAATTTGTAACTCTGACAATTAATTCGTATTTTTTTCAGTCTTCAATTGCACCTGCCCTGCCCGCAGGGAGGTCAACGTCTGTAAAATTCATCGTCATTATCAACGTACAACCAGAAAGGACTTACAAATCAGTATGGAACTCTCTCTCGTACTGGGCATCAGTGTTCTCGGACTTTTGTTCGCCCTTTATCTCATGCAAAACGTTTTGAAGCGCGATACCGGCAATGACAAAATGAGGGAAATCTCCGGCGCCATCAAAACCGGCGCTGAAGCATTTCTGCGACGACAATATCGGACCATCGCATATCTCGCAGCTGCGCTTGCGGCGCTCATTTATATTTTGTACGCGTTTGTGCGTGCTCACAATGAACACGACCCCGCCAGCGTTTCTGCTCTCGCCTTTTGGACAACGGTCTCGTTTCTTTTCGGGGCTGGATGTTCAATCGCCGCCGGCTATATGGGAATGTGGGTAGCGATCCGCTCCAACATTCGCACCGCCGCCGGCGCAATGAAAAATATGAACAGCGCTCTTCAGCCTGCACTGCGCGGAGGCGCTGTGTCGGGTTTTTTTGTTGTCGCAATGAGCTTACTCGGCGTCGCAGGACTTTTCACTTTGGTGGATAAATTAGGCGTCACGAATGATGTCACAAAAATCCCTCTTCTCATAGTCGGCTACGGATTCGGTGCGAGCTTCGTTGCACTCTTTGCCCAGTTAGGAGGAGGAATTTATACGAAAGCCGCCGATGTCGGCGCAGACCTCGTAGGAAAAGTTGAAGCCGGAATTCCGGAAGACGATCCGCGCAATCCCGCTGTCATCGCCGATCTCGTCGGCGATAATGTCGGCGACTGCGCAGGACGCGGCGCCGATTTGTTCGAATCAACTGCCGCAGAGAATATCGGCGCGATGATTTTAGCTGCGGGATTGTACGCTGCAAACGTTTCGGTATTTCAACAGCAAGGATTGGCTCTGCTCGGCGTGCTTCTCTTTCCTCTCGTTGCACGCGCGTTCGGCATCATTGCTTCTGCCATCGGAATTCTTGCAGTGAAAGCAAAAGAGAATGAAGACCCAATGCACGCGCTCAACCGAGGATTCTACATCACTGCTTTGCTTGTCATTGTCGGATTCTTCATCGCATCGCGATGGCTTCTCGGTCCTGATTTCTATTTTAATTTCTTTCTCTGCGGAGTGATTGGTGTGCTGACATCGCTCGCGTTCGTTTATCTCACACAATATTACACGGAATATCGTTACCGCCCCGTAAAAACAATCGCCGAGTCGTCACAAACAGGACCGGCAACATACATCATTGCAGGCCTCTCGGTTGGGATGGAATCAACGGGCTACCCCGCGTTTACAATTGCGGCAGCAATTGTCGGTGCGTATCTGCTTGGCGAACACTCGGGATTACAGCACGCAGGACTATTCGGAACGGCTGTTGCGACGATGGGAATGCTGGGAACAGCGGCATACATCCTTGCAATGGATACGTTCGGACCGATCACCGACAACGCCGGCGGCATTGTTGAAATGAGCCAGCAGCCGCAGGAAATCCGCGACAGAACCGATCGCCTCGATGCCGTCGGCAACACCACCAAAGCGCTGACGAAGGGCTACGCAGTCGGTTCGGCGGCGCTCGCGGCGTTCCTTCTTTTCGGAGCGTACATTGACGAAGTACACAACTACATGCCGTCGTTCGAGCCTGTCATCAATCTGAATAAGCCGGAAGTTTTTGTCGGTGCAATTTTGGGTGCGGTACTCGTGTATTTATTTTCATCGCTTGCAATCAAGGCAGTCGGCAAAGCGGCATACTCGATCATCAACAATGTGCGCGATCAATTCAAAAAGAATCCTGGAATTATGGCGGGAACATCGAAGCCGGATTACGGACAATGCGTTGACATCGCGACAAAAGCGGCACTCCAAAAAATGGTTGTGCCCGGTTTGCTCGTTGTCGGTATGACGGTCGGCGTCGGCTTGGTGTTCCGCTGGCTCTATTATGCAGGCGGACAATCGGCGGCAAACGCAAGCGGTGCAGAAGTTGTCGGCGGATATTTGATGGTCGGCACGATCACCGGAATTTTAATGGCGCTGTTCATGAACAACGGCGGCGCCGCGTGGGATAACGGAAAGAAATTTATCGAGACCGGCGCGTACGGCGGAAAGAAATCCGACCCGCACAAAGCATCCGTTGTCGGCGACACGGTCGGCGATCCGTTCAAAGATACTGCAGGACCTTCGCTTCACGTGCTGATCAAATTGCTTTCGACGATCACGCTCGTGCTTGCACCGCTGTTCATTTAGTTCTCAATAAGAAACAGAAACCTTGCGAAGGTTTTTAACCTTTGCAAGGTTATTTTTTTTGGAAAACCGGAAATTTTTTTTTATATTTTTACCGCTTTCCTGAAAGCACAAAATGCCTTTCGGATCCCGCCGTAGGCGCGATCCTGAATTTTTCATGAAATTAGCTTCACTCACCTCGTTCGCTAGCTTCAGAAAAATTCGGACAGGTAGCTCAGTCGGTAGAGCAACGGCCTGAAAAGCCGTGTGTCGCCAGTTCGATTCTGGCCCTGTCCACATTAAAAAAATCCCGCTGCTGGCGAGATTCTTTGTTATCTAGCATCAATCTACATCACACACATACGGCGTGTCGCTTTTCGCTCTCTCAAAACATTCTCTCCCTTCTTTCACCGACAAATACGCCAGTGCAAGCGAGCCGACAACATCGGCATATGGAATGTTCGTTAACTCGTAAAGACCGCTCGCCGCGAGCAACACCAAAGACATGTAAATGCACACTTGTGTGCATTCCGCATCGGCAAGGACAGCCGCTGATTTCAACTCGGTACCGATTTTCGCTTTCGCCCGCTTCAACACAAGCATCGTTATGATGGAAACTACCGATACAATGACACCCGCGAAAGTAGTTTCGGGTTTTTGACCGATAACAAGATTATAAATGCTGCTTGCAGTAAGACCAATAGCAAGAGCATAAAACGAAGAACCGGTAATTCTTAGGGCGCGTCTTTCAAAACGGTAGTCGTCATTTCCCGGATCGCGCTGCGTCTGTACAACCATGTGTGCAATACCGAGCGCCGAGATGACTTCAATGAAACTGTCAACGCCAAAGCCGAACAGCGTGAGACTTCCGTCCTTGTAGCCGAAGAAAATTGATACGAGCCCTTCCGCAATGCTGAAAAGTATTGTGAAGAGAGAAAGCCTGAAAGCTGTTTGGTAAAGAGTTTGTGAATGCTGTGGTTCTGATGCCATTACAAAATAGTTTGTGTAATAATTTGTCGGGTGAAAAAGACAGCAACCAAATTAATTTGGGGAGCAATATTTAATTTCCAACTAGCAAAAGAATTATTCTGAGATATTGCCAACTGCTTCTCGCTTGCTTGAATTGCGAAAGTATCTTTCAGGTATAAACTGTTATGCCAAATGAGATCTGCTCGCCACCATGAAAGATCGTTCATTATTATCTTCCCTTGAAGTTGAGAATACCTACCTCTGTCATCTAATGAATCGTAGGCTGTGCTATCAGAAGAGAAATTAACGGCGACAGAATAGGCATAGGTAGAATCAGTAAACGACATTGCAATTGTGCCAGATTGAGACACTGATGTTGAAGTATTCTTGTAATTTTTAAATGTTACTGAAAACGTACCTCCGTATTCACCTTTGGCAAACGTAATTGGCACTGTTGGTGAGTCTGATTTTTTGCATCCAAGAATTGATGACAAACCTATTGAACATATTATACTGATTAGGAAGATCGGTTTCATATAGCCTCCGTTTCGCAGGCATTTATCCGCCGTTGCCCAACTTTTAGTTTTACCACACAAAAACTCTCTTAATTCGCTCAATTGTACACAACATCTACCTCACTTGCAACAAAACATTTAGTAGTATTTCAGTTTGACGGGGTTAAATCAAAAACGAATGTCATGCCAGCGAAAGCTGGCATCCAGTGCTTAAATTTCTAGATTCCGGCTTTCGCCGGAATGACGCAGGACCGAAACTGAGACACTATCAAAAATTTCTTGCCCTTCGCCGTACAAATTTCTATATTTCTCGTGCACAAATTCTCCAGACTCAAAATGAACACAGAATCCTTCTTCCTCGATTTGCCCATCATCGAAAATTTCGTTGACATCTCCAACCCGCGCGTGTACACGCCGCTGCCGGAGGATTGGCACATTGCCGTTTCCGATGTTAAAGACTCCACCGGATTGATCCGGAGAGGAAGATACAAGGAAGTGAATCTCTTAGGTGCTTCCTCCATCATCGCACTGCTCAATTTGAAAAAATCATTTTCGCTTCCGTTCATCTTCGGCGGCGACGGCGCGACGCTCTGTATTCCTCCATCGCTGCTTGAACAAGCACGGCAATCGCTCGTTGCCACAAAAATGATGGCGCACGAAGCGTACGGGATCGAGCTGCGCGTCGGCATCGTTCCACTGAAGCATGTCCGCAAACACGGGTTCGATGTGCTCGTGGCGCGGTGCCGCATTTCGGAAAATTTCACACAGGCGGTCTTCAGCGGCGGAGGGTTACAGTTTGCGGAAGAGTGTGTTAAAAATCCTGTGACGGAACAACAATTCGGCCTTTCAACAAACGACGCAGAGCCGGTCGCGGATTTCACCGGGCTGGAATGCCGCTGGAAAAATGTACCGAGCGCGCGGGGAGAAATTGTCACGCTTATCGTTCAGGCAATCGGTAAATCAGATAAAAAGAAAAACGAAACCTACCGCGAAGTAATTCGGAAGATCGGAGAGATCTACGGTACCGACGTGCTCTGCCGCCCGGTACGGGAAGAAGATCTTTCGATGTCGTTCAGCGAGAAGCAACTGTACGGAGAATCGAGAATCAGATCGTACAGAAAAGGGAAATTGTACCGGATCTACTACTGGTTGAAAATCCGGTATCAGGTTCTTGCAGGAAAATTTGCCTTGCTCGTGAAATACAAATCGAGGAGCGTTGACTTCGGAAAATACAAAAGCGAGCTTGCCGCGAACACCGATTTCAAAAAATTCGACGACAAGCTGCGGCAGGTGCTTTCGGGAACGCCGGAACAGCGCGCGGAGCTGACTTCGTATCTCGAAAAAAAATTCCACGACCGCGATCTTGTCTACGGCATCCAGGTTGCGCCAACGGCAATCATCACCTGTCTCATTTTCAGTTACAACGGCGCGCATATTCATCTTGTTGATTCGGACAACGGCGGCTACGCCATTGCCGCCGCTCAGTTAAAAGAGCAATTAAAAAGTTTGAGCACCTCAAGCAACGGTGGAGATTAACGTGATCAATAGGATTCAGCTTTTATCGTTGGCGTTATTTGTTGCGACAGTTTCCTCCGGCACAATCTATGCACAGAACGAAATATTGATTAAGAACGGCAAAGAAGATTATTCCATCGGCAGATATATATCAATCCTCGAGGACAGACATAATGCATTAAGCATCCTGCAAGCAGCCTCGGACTCTATGAAAAACAAATACACTTATAAAAGAAAGGAAACGCTGAATTACAAATTTACGGGGTCCTCATACTGGGTTAGATTGGTAGTAGTTGACACAACATCCAATCCTCGCATGATGACAGGAGGTAAAAACACAGAAGCATG
>JAGWND010000108.1 GCA_028873075.1 Bacteroidota bacterium | reverse complement strand
AAAACGCATCGAAGAGCTTTCGAAAGGAAACCAGCAAAAAGTTCAATTCATTATTTCTATTCTTCATGACCCGGAATACATTGTGCTCGATGAACCGTTCTCAGGCCTTGATCCCGTCAACCAGATCCTGTTGAAAGATATTTTACAGGATTTGAAGAAGCAGGGAAGAGTGATCGTCTTTTCCACGCATCAGATGGATGCTGCTGAAAAATTATGTGACGAAATCTGTTTGATAAACCACGGTAAAATTCTGCTCGAAGGTGATTTGAAAAAAGTGAAGCAGGATTTCGGGAGCAATTCTGTTCATCTTGAATTTACCGGCGACGGTTCGTTTCTCTCCAAGCTTCCTTCTGTGGAACGTGCAACCGTATATGAAAATTACGCAGAGTTGGAATTGGACGGCGCACCACAGACCCGTAACTTACTTCCCGCGATAGCTTCGAAATTGGACGTGCGAAAGTTTGAATTTGTTGAGCCGTCGCTCAATGCAATTTTTCTCGACGCAGTCGGTATACCGGAACAAACGCCCGGGCCGGAAAGCCCCGGTGTTTCTTTACCGAAACAAGATGCAGTAAAACGCGATCCGAGGCTTACAAAGTTATTGCTCTCGTTCATCATTATCGCTCTTGTTACCGTTGTTCTGATTATTGTGAAGGTGAAAAAAGGCGACAGTTCGTGGACAACGCCGGCGATATTTGCCGCCGCGGCTCTCTATTCGCTCTTCAGGTATCTAAAAATGAAAAAAAATATCTTGCTGCAAAGCCGCAAAGACACTAACGATGAGAACTAAAGCATTTCCAGTTGCGCGGTGGGAGTTCATCGAGAAGGTGAAGACGAAAGCATTCATCATCAGCTTGCTCATGCTGCCGGTGATTATCGGGGTCTTTGCCGTGCTTCCGGGAATACTGGCATCGAAAGCCGACAATCAAACACGAAGTATCGGCATTATTGATCAGACAGACACTCTAGCGTCGCTCATTGCAGCGAAGCTGAACGACAAATTTAAATTACCGGATGGACGCCCCAATTACAGGCTTGTTGAAATAACGGACAGCGATACATCGCTCGATCATTTAAAAAAATTAGCGACGGCTAAAATTCTCGGGAACGAAATTGAAGGCTACTTCATTCTGCCGGCAGATGTTATGTCGAGCGGCAAGGTGGAATACCGCGCAGAAAATGTCGGCAACATCCGCGACCAGGAACGGTTTTCGTCAACGATCGAAGATGTTGTAGTAGAAAAGCGCTTGATCGCCAGCGGATTCGATGCGCAAAAGATCAAGGCGCTCACCACAAAAGTTGATATTAAAACGATCAAGATTTCTTCGAAAGGAGAAGAAAAAGAATCAGGATTTTTGGAAACATTTTTCAGCGGCTACATTTTCATTATGATGCTGATGTTTCTTGTGATCACATCGGGGCAAATGCTGATTCGCAGCGTTGTTGAAGAGAAATCCAACCGCATTGTCGAAGTCCTCCTGTCATCCTGTTCACCGATGGAATTGATGACGGGGAAAGTTCTCGGTTTAACGTTGCTCGGCTTGACGACGGTTTCGTTTTGGATTCTTATTTTAAGCGGTGTGAATTTTACCACACACACTCCTTTTCTCAGCGTTGACCATCTGCTTTTGCTGATTGTCTTTTTTGTATTGGGATATTTACTGTATGCGGCGATCTTTGTCGCCGTCGGGGCTCCGCTGAACACCGAACAGGAAGCGCAGCAAATGACGAGTTACATCAGCCTTTTGTTGGTTTTTCCGATTGCGCTCGCCGTCCCGATCATGCAAGACCCCAATTCATTGTTGGCGAAGATTCTTACGTTCATTCCGATTTTCACGCCGACATTTATGGCGCTTCGATTGTCGATTCAATTGCCGGAATGGTGGGAGATCGTGCTCTCGCTTCTCATTCTCACAGGCTCGATCGTGTTCATGATGTGGGCGGCCTCAAAAATTTTCCGCATCGGGATTTTGTTGACGGGAAAGCGTCCGAACATGAAAGAGATTGTTCGCTGGCTTCGCACAAATGTTTGAAAGGAAACGGTTATGCGATTTGGTATCGTCTCGTGTTTTGTTTTCTTGGCTGTGTTGAGCGGAAGCGCACTTGCACAGGTGAATGTTGAAGGGAACCAACGAGCTGCGGGTTTCAACTCTGCTATTTACGGGCTCGGAGTATCGGCCGGACCGGCATCCGGGATGGGAATCAGTTTTCGAAATCATCTGCCGTCGCGTTCCTCATACCAGCTTATTGCTGGTATCATCAAGCTGAAAGCAAAAGTTTCCGCTTCAGTCGGTGCAGAATATCAATACGATCTTGTCAGGGGGAATACAACACGCTTTTTTTTCGGACCGTCCATGTCGTATTTTTATTCCGGTGAACATTCAAACACGTTAGCCGCGCCGTTTCGGTTAGGTATAGGAGTCGGCGGGGAGTTCGATGTACAAAAGGCGCTTCATTTTTCTCTTGAAGGCGTGTTCACATATTTTTCCGACGGCAGCATTGTCCCGCTTCCGCAAATTGCTGCACACTATTATTTCTATTGAACCTTCCGCTTCTCTTCAAAGTTATAGATTGAAAACGCTGGATTGAGCATTGAACATTAGGATGTCATAGTCACGGTTCAAAATTCAAGATTGTGCGCATGTCTCTCTTTTCACAAAAGCCAAACGATCCGGCGTCAAAGAATTATTTTAACAAGCCGAAATATCCGCCTGGGCAATACACGACGGAGAAATTCCCTGTTCTTACGTACGGTGCGACGCCGAAAATTTCAAAAGAAGAATGGAGGCTTCGCGTATTCGGTGCGGTGGAAGAGGAGCTTGTGTTTACGTGGGACGAGTTCATGAAGCTTCCGCAGTCGAAGTTGAGAGCGGATTTTCATTGTGTCACGACGTGGAGCCGCTACGATGACGAATGGGAGGGGGTTTACTTTAGAGATTTTCTCAAGGCAGTGAAAGCGAAGCCCGAAGCGCGTTTCGTCATGCAGCATGCGTACGGCGGATACACAACCAATCTTTCTCTGCAGTGGATGGTCGACGAAGATGCCATATTTGTTCACACCTGGAATGGAAAACCGTTGGAACGCGAACACGGAGGTCCGATGCGGATTTTTACGCCGCGTCGTTATGCGTGGAAAGGAGCGAAGTGGGTGAACGGCATAGAGTTTATGAAAGGCGACCGTCCGGGTTTTTGGGAACAGAACGGCTACAGCAACACAGCCGATCCGTGGAACGAGGAGCGGTACTGGTAATGCAGTTTTGCTAACAATAAAAAGCCCCGTGTCTGACGGGGCTTTTTTGTACGGCAAGGTCTTCGAAGTCGAGCATTATTTCAACAACGTCATCTTCTTAGTGGCGGTGAAATCTTTTGTCTTTAAAGTATAGAAATAGATCCCCGAGGCTAATCGTGAAGCATCGAGAGTAACAACATGGGTTCCCGCACTCATGTTTTCGTCAATTAAAGTTGCCACGGTTTGGCCGAGGATGTTTTCCACGGTTAAGGCGACATGATCGCCGCGCGACAAAGTAAATTTGATGTTTGTTGTCGGGTTGAACGGGTTCGGATAATTCTGAGCCAAATCGAATCTACCGGGAATCGTTGATTCTTGCCTCACTGCGTTTACGACAACAGTCGGCAACGTCCCGGTGTAATGCCATTTTTCTGCAACCCAACTGTAAAAGGACTGGCTGTACATATCTTTGTTTTCGTCAAACGCGACGTCGTACGTACTGGAATAACCGGCGATGTGTACAGTATCAAACTCTTGTGTTGTCGCTGTAGAGTCGACCGGATAAGCATGAGCAATGTAGTATTTAGCAACATCAAGTGTATCAATAATTTTGCCGTTGTTTGGATTCACAGTATAAATTCGTGAATACAAATACCCGGATGTGCCTGTATGGGTTTTTATATTATATCCGAGCCAGCGAGCACATGCTACATACAGCAGATTGTTAGTACGCAGGTATCCCATACCGAGAGGATGTCCAACGTCCCATGCCGTTGTATTTTTTGTACTGTCGTAATAGCTTGTGCCGGGGATACTGTCGCCTGCTGTTAAGGCGAATGAGAAATTGTTGTCTTTTGAATATCCCGCTGTCGGACTGCCGACAAATCGTGTAACAGTATTTGCGCTCACGCTTGAAACGAAAAGTTGTTTGCCGTTCGGGCTTACAGTTAATCCGCGATAGACGCCAGCAGGTAGGTCAATTGTTGCTATGGGGCTTGAAGTATGAGAACCTCCCCAGTTAGCATCGCCCTTGATTCCATGGAAGACTTTGACCTCGTCGGTTTTTCCCGTGCTGCCGTAAATATCAAGAACGTACACATATCCGTTATCGTCAACGGCTAAACCCATGATATCATCGCTCCCTGTAACCATGCGATAGTCTGTTGATATGACGCTATCCGGGGAAAGTTTGAACACCAGAATATTGTGGTCAGGATCATTGTTGGCGACATAGATTACGCTGTCAGGAGTACCAATCGCCTTGTAAGCGCGGTACAGTTGAACCTGATCAAATCCCGACGTCCAGGTGGTGAACAAGCCCGCTGATGCGTACGGTATAACAGTCATCCTTCCCGTTGTATCTGTTGCATGCGAGTAAGCTACCAGGTAATTAGCAGAAACACTATCACGAGTATAAACATCGTCATGGGGAATCACAATGGTCGGGATTTGCACACGAAGAACCACTGCGACAAATGAAGTAGCATTAACTGCGGCAACACTTGGCGTCTGATACCCGGTGCCGTTTGCCGATCCGTCTTGTGTCGCAAGTACAGTGTTCCACTGAGAGAGAAGCTGGAACGGCAGAAGCATGGAAAAAACAAAAAGTAGTACCAACATTTTCTTCATGGTAATTCCTCCTATTATTAAAGTTGCCCGAAATGTCCTTTCGGGATTTGTGAATGGATTTGGTTATCGGGAAGTAAGTACCTTGTAGGTACAAAATTCTTTTTTCAATGTCAAGCCGTTCGAGAGGAAAATTTTTTACTGGAAAGTCTTTTTTACTTGACAAACAGAGCCTCAATTTCTATATTCAACAACGAAGTTTTTCAACCCTCACAGCTTACCAAAACATAGGTGCAGTTGCTATGACCAAATGCTACTCTGTGTTACTTCTTTTTGCTTTCTTTTTCTTCACTTTCGGGGCAGATGCAGGGACAACGGGGAAAATTGCGGGAAAAATTACCGATGCAAAATCAGGTGAGCCTCTTCCCGGCGTCAATGTTGTTATTGTCGGCACACCGCTCGGTGCTCAGAGTGATCCGAGCGGTCAGTATGTCATCCTCAATGTCCGGCCGGGTACTTATTCCGTTTCTGCTACTTTAATCGGCTATCGGACTGAAACTGTCGTCAATGTCGGTGTCTCCGTTGATTATACAACGACGATAAATTTCAATTTAACCGAGTCGGCCGTAGAAATGCAGTCCGTTATTGTACAAGGAGAAAGAAATCCTCTCATTCGGCCCGATCAAACGAATCCCGTTGCAGCAATTTCGTCGGAAACATTTCAATCATTGCCTGTTATTGAAATCGGTGAGGTGATAGGATTACAAGCAGGGATCGTGGTTGATGATAACGGCGCCTTGCATGTTCGCGGCGGCAGGGGCGATGAGATATCCTATACGTTGAACGGCTTGTCAATTAACGACCCGTTTAATAATCTTGGGTCTGTTGGACTTGCGACGAATGCGCTGCAGGAAGTTTCAGTTTCTACAGGTACATTCAGTGCGGAATATGGGAACGCTTTAAGCGGTGTTGTCAACTATGTCACGAAAGAAGGGGGCACGCGTTATACCGGGAGCCTGCGGACATATTCGGGGGACTATGTGAGCAATCATACCGATGTGTTTCCCAACATTCAAAAAGTTGACCCGTTCAATCAATACAGGATCGAGGGTACGTTGGGCGGCCCGATTCCTGTCACGTCATCCAGTAATCTGACGTTTTATGCTTCAGGTGTGTATCAGAAAAATAACGGCTATTTGTATGGTAAAAGAATTTATAACACTACAGATTTTCATGTTTCGAGGGACCAGTTGAATTGGTCTTCTTCAACCGATCACAGCGGCATCATGAAAATTGACCCTACAACCGGCGATACAACGTATACCGACCCGCGAGCGGGGGCACTCAACGATCCGTATTATTTTAATCCGTTGAACAAGCCACGATATGATTCATCGGGACTTCCTTCCGGCAACGGTGCGATTGTTCCCTTGAACACGAGCGACTCATATAATATTCAAGCGAATCTGACGTACCATGTTACACCGACGCTGAAGGTGAAGTACGAAGCAGTTGCAGATCACGGGCACAGCTTCAGCACGCTCTATTATTCTTACCGTTACAACCCTGATGGAAGACCGCAGAACTACAGCAACTCGATCATTCATTCGCTCGACCTGACGCATACGATCAGCAATGATTTGTTTTATACTCTGAAGTTTGCGTACAGCACCGACAAAAACGAAACATACGCCTTTCCCGATATCAACGATCCCCGGTATCTTCCGAGTTTCTATCAAACGGCTTTTCCGAGCACTAGTTTCATTTCAGGGGGAACATACAACGAGAGGACGATGCAGTCTACGACAACGTACTCTGCAAAATTCGATATTGTGGCAGAGTTGTTAGACCAGCACGAGGTGAAATTCGGAATAGAAGCTCGAGCACATAATGTGAAGTACGAAGATTACACTCTCGAGTTTGTTGATGTACATAATCCATCGTACATTCTGACGCAATCCCACGGTTTTTACGACGTGTATCTTGACAGCGTTCATTATGTATCGCGGATTCCAAGTATAGCAGACGGATATACATATTATTCTCGTAACCCGATGCAGATTTCGGCATACATCCAAGATAAGATTGAGATTGCTAAGTCGCTCATTTTGAACGGTGGACTTCGATATGAATATTTTGACCCCGATGCATATTATAATCCGAATCTCAGTGCGGCACTTTCCGCTCAGGACACCACATTTTTGACACAAGGTTTGGTGAAAGCGAGGGTAAAACAAAATCTCAGTCCGCGGATTAGCATTGCATACCCGATTACCGATCAAGGTGTTATTCGTTTCTCGTACGGACATTTTTATCAGATTGCTGACCTCTCCGCGCTGTATGCCAATCCGGCTTACCGTGCTGCTTTAGGAACAACGCCTGCATTCGGCAATACGAATGTGAATCCACAGAAAAGCGTGCAGTACGAAATCGGCATACAACAAGGGTTAACGCCCGATCTGCGGTTGGATGTTACCGGTTTTTACAAAGACGTTCGCGACTACATTTATACTCAAACTGTTCTCACAGCGAAGGGCGATTTGGAATATCAAGTTTTAACAAATTTGTCGTACGCGAACTCTCGCGGCCTTACAATATCGCTCTATCAGAGAAGAATGCCGGGAAGTCTCTTCTCCGGCTCGCTCGATTACACCTTTGCCGTAGCGGAAGGCAACCGAACAGAACCACAGGCGGAATTATTTTACAGTGAAAAATCAGGCGAGACCCCTGAAACATTCTTAGTGCCATTAAGTTTTGACAGAACACATACGCTAAACGCCGTCCTCACTCTCAGCGAGCCTAGCAGTTGGTCAGTGAGCACGATTTGCAGGCTTCGCAGCGGCAGTCCCTATACGCCGAGTTTTCCGGCAAGCCTTTCGACACAGCAATCGCCCTTCATTCAAAACAACGGGGCAAAGCCGCTTCAGTGGTCCGTTGATTTGAAAGCTGAAAAAGACTTTCAATTCGGCAGCCTTACGTATGCACTGTTCCTGCAGGTAGATAATGTATTTGATATTAAGAACCAACTAGATGTTTGGAGCAACAGCGGTCAGGCATTGTACAGTGCCGATCAAGTTGCGGATCCGAATCAATTTATTCAAACGCGCAGCCGAATTGTTCGAGGCGATGCGGGCATGATACCGCTTGATGCAATAGATAAATATTATGTTGACCCGCTCAACATCAGCAGACCGCGATTGGTTCAAGTCGGCTTGTCAATGTATTTTTAATTTCAGACACTAACACTTACTAGCAAAAATTTTATGAAAAGAATTCTTACAAGTGTTTTACTCACATTGTGTGCGTTTCTGATTTCTACAGCACAAGATACGACGACAATTGATTGGTTGAACATATCTCCTAAAGGGCTAAGCCCAGCACAGCTTTTTGAATGGAACAAAGCACAGGAAAAATTTCATAAAACATCGGGATATTCATCAGAAATTAGAAGTCTTATTATACAGGGAAATAAAGTTAAAACTGTTGTTTACAATTACGGCTCGATAAGTCGGCCAGGCTTACCTCCGGATATTGAAGATTTAGTATGGCACGGATTGGGATATGGCTATGAATTTGGCCCTCTCGTAGGCGCGAAAGTAAAGGATGCAAATTCACCCGGATCAGCCGATTCCACAGAATATAAGATTGTCTCGGAAGGTTTTTGGCTCTCGGCAGACGGAGAATATGGTCCGGATGGCACAAAATGGGGATGGCTTCCGGAGCCAGGTTACGCGGCGCCGAATCAACCTGATATTGCAAGCTGGGGAGCACGAGCCGCTGTGAACAATGATTTAACTCACCGCCCTCCAAGCTGGCCCGCGTCGTGGTACAACCCTGCGCTAGGACGATACGTGTGGCCCGCGTATCTCGGCTCTGATGCGACAACTCCGGATGAAGAAGTTTATTTTGTCGTTGACGACTATACGAAAAAGGAATATGCGTATTATCCTTTTGCCCCGAGCGATTCAACAAAAAGGGGGCTAGGTGTCCGGCTGGAGTGCCGTTTGTTTCAATTTCAAAACGCACTTGCGCAAGATGTCATCTTTCTCGTTTACACTGTTGAAAACTCAAGCCCGCGTACACTGCCGAATGTTTTTTTCGGCATGTTTGGTGATCCTCACATTGGTGGCGCTAATGATTATTCCGACGATCGAGCATCATTCATTCCCGCACGTGAAGGAACGGTGTTCAATAACGGGCAAGACTTGACGCATGTGAACGGCGTTTTAACTTCTCAGCGCTCGCGTAATCTTGTTTATGCATGGGATGCAGATGGCAAGGGCGATATTCCGGGAATTGTTCCTGGCTATTTCGGCTATAAGTTTCTTGAAAGTCCGACGAACAGCCATGACGGCATTGACAATGATGATGATGGTATTATTGACGAGGACCCTTTCAATGATAAGGGTTTTTATATTGACGGTGTCCAATATCCTCTTTCAACAGGAATTGCTGATGTTGACAAATATAAAGCAGTGTACGGGAATCCAAAACCCCGTTGGTCGGGAGATGAAAATGGTAATTGGGACCCTGAAAAAGATGACGTAGGGATAGACGGGATTCCAGGTACGCACGATTATGGAGAAGGAAACGGTGTCCCTGATCAAGCGTGGTTCTTAGATTTGAATGGGAACGGGAAATACGATGTAGGCGAGCCGCTTTCAGATCAACAGTTACCGGATTACCAATGGGCCGGTTCTGAACCGAATTTTGGTTTCCGCGATATAAATGAATCTGATCAAATAGGACTTCGAAGCTTTTGGGCTTTAGTTTATGGGGGTGATAATAGGCCGAAAAATGATCTGTTAATGTACGATAAGATGTCTTCCGATACTTCCGATGTTTCCTTGTTGTATCCGCCGACGACGGGCGATAATGTTTTTCTGTACGGCTCCGGACCCTTTACGTTGCAGCCCGGCAGCCGCCAGCGTTTTTCTATCGCACTGCTGTTAGGGCAAACGCTGAGCGATCTTTTGCTGCATTCTGAAACCTCTCAGCGCGTGCTCGAAGCAAATTACCGTTTTGCACAACCGCCGCCGAAGCCACATGTGACCGCAGTCGCCGGCGATGGGCGTGTAACACTTTATTGGGATAACTCTGCCGAAGTCGGTTTAGATCCGTTGACAAATGTTAACGACTTTGAAGGATATAAAATTTATCGCAGCGAAGATTACACGTTCAAAGACGTGTTCACCATTACGGATGCAAACGGTATTCCTTTTCTCGGCAAGCCGTTGTTTGACAACGAAGCGGGGAAATATGCCCAGTGGCACCTGCCGTGGAATGATTCTCTAAAAAGTATTTTTGTGGATGGATTCCAGCCGGTCGAATATCCCGGGTATCATGTAAAATATTATTTAGGGAATCCGTCGGATAATTCCGGTCTTCGCCATCAATATGTTGATTCGACTGTGACAAACGGGAAGACCTATTATTATGCTGTCGTTTCATACGATTACGGCTCATTTACGAGCAGCTTGCAGCTTCCGCCGACTGAATGTCAATCAACGATTACCCGCAATCCCGTAACGCAGGAACTGAGGTTCGATGTTAACACAGTTATGGCAACTCCTGGACCGGAGGCAGCTGGATTAAAAAGCACAGTGAGCAACATTGAAAACGGCGCAACAATTCAACATAACGTGGCAGGGAAGGGAACCGGGAAATTAAGTATAGCCGTACTTGACAAACAAGAGTTGGGAAATAACGACTACACGCTGTTCTTTACAAAAAGCAGTAACACCTTGTCCTATAACGTTTTTCGTCAGACGCCGTACACTGAAAATATTAGCGGGCAGGACACCCTTGTTATTGCATTACAACACCAAAATATTGTGCCATCAAGCGTAAAGATTACTGACGCCCAGGGGACACAAGTGCCTTCAAACTATATCGTCGTTGACTCCATTACAGGCCAGATTCATGCAAACACTGCAGGTAAATTGCTTACAAACGTTCCTTACACTGTTTCATACCTGTACTATCCCGTCGTCAACAGCACGCTTAAGGCTGATGAGGATGGTAATCCGGTGTTTGATGGAATTCGCCCGTTTGTTTTCGACGATCCGCTTAAAATAGATACCGCTAAAAGCGGCTTTACTACAACTGGAACAAATATTCAAGGCGGAGTGATCTATCCTGCAACGGCACACGTAAATCTCGCACCCTTCGATGTTGAAATTGTGTTCACTTCTCTTGATACTATTGCAGGAGGAAAATATGCAGACACTACCTATAAAGTTGCCTCAACTCTCAAGCCTACTGTGAAATCTGTTGTCACACCATTCCATTTTGAGAATGCTACTGACACTACAACACTTACTGTTCTTATAGCAGATGCAAACAGAAATAA
>JAGWND010000107.1 GCA_028873075.1 Bacteroidota bacterium | reverse complement strand
CCGCCATCACACCGGCAAGCGTCGGCGAGCTTTCAACTGAATACAAGCGATTCATGTCGGTCGTGTTGTGGCGAACGCGGCGGCGCTCAGCAAAATCGCGAGCGTACCGCACGGCACCGGGACCTTGCGTCAAAAAATCTGAATCGAACGAAAGCACAACATCGGCTTTGTCGAAATGATAAATCGGCTGAGCGTTTTCTCCGAACGCAAGCCTCGAGCCTTCGCGCACGGCATCGTAATTCACCGATTCATACTGATACCATTTTGCCGATGGATATTTACTCAGAATATCCTGAATTTGTTTTCCGACAGTCGGCGACGTGAGCGTTTCAGTGAGAATGCGGAGCCCGGCTCCTTTCAGCGAGCCTTGCACCATCACATCTGTTTGAATGCTTTCCCAAAACTTATCCCACGTGGTAAAATTACCTTTATGAAGAACAACTTTCGAGCGGTCGGGATCGTACATTGTGAGCAGCGATGCTTGTGTAAACGCATCGGTCGCTCCTACGCTTGCAGGATGCGAGGGGTTCCCTTCCAACTTTGTGGGACGTCCCATGTTGCTTGTTGCAACAACACCTGTCGCGTAACCGCTCATAACGAACGCCGTAGAAAAATAGAGAGGTTTTCCCGGAACCATAATTTCCGGCTGCTTCACGTACGGAACAATTTTCTCTTCCGGCTGCTTAACACATGCGCTCAATCCTGCAAGAGCCAGCGACGCTCCCATCACTTGCAGAAACCGCCGCCGGTCCAATCCGCCGCTCCATACCGAAGCTTCGCGCGGAAATTCACGGTGCAAAAATTCCTTGAAATCGTCCGTCTCGGCAATTTCTTCCAAACTGCGCCAGTAGCGCTTCCCTTTTTCAGAAGAAAGCTTTTCTCGTATCGTCTCTATTGTTGTAAGTTTGCCGGTAGAAGCCATAGTTTCGTTTATCGGTGACACGTTGAACAATCAGTAATGCGGTGTACCTGCACATTGTATTCTTTCACCAATTTCTTTCCTACTTCTTCTTGATTATTCGGGTACACGTATCCCATGGTGAACACTTCGGAACGCGGACGGATATATTTTTCCGGTGCGCGGTGACAATCAATGCACCACGCCATGAAGAGTGTGTTCTGGCGGCGCATCAGCGGCATTTGATCTACTCTGCCGTGACACGTTTCGCATCCGATTCCCTTGCTGATGTGAATGCTGTGATTGAAGTAGACAAAATCGGGCAGGTCGTGAACGCGGATCCACTGCAGCGGCTTTTGCGTCCGAAAACTTTCGCGGACAGGCTCAAGCATCGGGCTTGTTGTCCAGATTTGTGAATGGCACGTCATGCAGGTATACGTCGGAGGAATTCCTGCAAAAGAAGATTTGTCCGCCGAGGTGTGGCAGTAGGCACAACTGAGTCCTTCGTCATTGACATGATGCTTGTGACTGAAAGGGACCGGTTGTTCGCGTGCGACATTTTGTTCCGTCGTATAGCCGGAAAGATAAATTTCATTTGCCGCCCATGCAACGGCTGCAAGAGCGACGATGACAACAACAATGCTTGCTTTAGAAATTACTGTCGAGCTCGGATGAAAAATCTGAGCCATCTGTTACGATCTGCTCCTTTCGAGTAAACCGTAACTGCTGCTTTCGAAAAACAATCTTGTCATTTCAGACCAGTTTCTCTCAATGCTTACTAAAAAAACACCTTACCGCTCCGCGAAACACATAAAGGTGCTATGCAACAACATTACAACGTTTTGGATTTTTAAAGCAGTGGCAATTTTGCTCTGGAGAGCCTTCGACCACTTTCTTCCGAAGAATACCTTCAGGAAAGGAATCACTTCGGGATGTGTTATCTGCCTTACGGATAACGTTTCAATGTTAAAAAGAAATTCCCGTAAACGCAAGAGCGAAAACATTTTTTTCAAAAAAAATTTTCCGCGCAGAAAATAAATGGAGAATTTTTCAACACCTAAATTTAGTATCCAGAAAACTCTTCGCTTCGGATGTCGTCATCGTTCACGCCGTTGTCGCTCAGCATCGCGCGCATCGCTGCGACCATTGCGGCGGGACCGGCACAATAGTACACTGCGTTAGAAAGATCGCCGACGTGCCTGTGTATCATCGCAACGCCGATGCGTTCTCTTTCGCCGCCCGCATCGCTCTTCTGAACATCGTTTCCTGTCGTCGCTGCAATCAATACAAAATTATTGTGTGCTGCGGCGGTGGTTTTCAACTCGTCGAAGAACGCCGCATCACGAGGCTGGCGATTTGAGAAAAATAAAAAGAAACGATGCGGTTTCTTTTCATGCAAAGCCTGAAGAATGATGCTGCGAAACGGCGTGATACCGATGCCGCCAGCCAAAAACACCGCCGGGCGTTTTTCATCGGAATGCAGCGTCATGTTTCCGAAGGGACCATCAATGTTCACTTCGGAACCGAGCGGCATCGTTTTCAACGTTCGTTTGAATGCAGAATTTCTCAGGCGTGTGGTGATCATCAATTCATGTTCAAACGGTGCGCTCGCAAGCGTGAAGGCACGTGTGTTGCCCTCCTCATCGGTTTCGGGAGGATGCAACAGAGTGAGATCAATAGATTGTCCTGCTTTGTAGCGAAAGCCTTGCGGCTTTTCAAAATAAACAGACAACGTCTCAGCAGCAGCAATTTTTTTATCCTTCAACACGACGCGTTGGGCAGCCATAATGTTCGCTTCAACGAAACGATGTGGTATTCACGAATTCAACTCCGCACAACTACTGTGTGCGACGGCATTCAAGGCGAGTCGTACATACGTTGTTACCGTACACAACAAAGGCGGTGAGAGTTTTCCTCACCGCCTTTGCTGGAATAACCGTCCTTCTGACCACGTGCCGTTCATTTCATCATTACACTCGTAATCATAATACCGTTCACGCCTCCCTTACTTCGAACGTATCCCTTCGCTTCAACCGTGTGAGCGATATGATCCATCAGCAGCGCATTTGGTCCGGACTTGTGATCGTCCGGCAGCACCGACACATAGAGCTTTCCGGCTTTCGTCAAAATACCAAGCTCACCGCCGGCTTTCGCACACGCTTCCGCACACGCCGCATGATCCTCTCCGCGCGCGCCGCTGTGCAGGTAGCAGGAAACATCAACGACTTCGCCGGTAACCGTGGTTTCCTTTTCTGCTTTTTTCTGCGGCTTCATTCCCGCATTCAGCGACAGCGGAATCACAATTGCCAGCAACACCGCGAGCTTTGAAACATGCCTCAACATAAATACCTCCTCCACAAATGTATGATAGAAAAAAAGTGAATTGTGTTCTCGGCTTACTTTTTTCTAAACTTCACTGGAACAATGTAGAAAGTACAACCGAGCGGTTTTCACCAAAGTTCCCCGAAAGGATCAAAAAGTTTTTCAGAAAAGAAAAAGGAGAGGAGGGAAAACAAACTACCTACTGACGTACGTCGGGTAAGCTTTGGAACAACGGAATTATTCCGCCTTCCCGATGTTCCACTTCACCATGCATAACTTGACAGAGACTTACTTTTGTGATGCTGGAGCCGGGTTTGGCTGTGCGGGAATCTGCGCCGGCGGAACAGACGTTTGCCCGGTTTGAATGATGCTTTCGCTCGCTGCTTTTCCTTTTCCCGGCAGAAAGAAAAAATTGATGAGCAGGCTCAACACGATGAACGTCGTTGCAAGAATCGTCGTCGCACGTGTAAGAAAATCAGCCGTACGGCGCACGCCGAACACTGTTCCGAAATTGCTGCCGCCGAACGTTCCTGCAAGCCCGCCCCCTTTGCTGCTCTGCATCAATACAACAACGATCAACAAGAAGCAAACAAGAATCTCGACCAGAACTAAAAACGTGTACATTGATACTGCTTTCGAATATATTTCAGAAGTTTAATTTCTTGGAAAGAAAAATAGGAAAAATCTTCGCCGAAATCAAGAATTACTGAATGGAAATATGTACATCCAACCCGCCTTCATTCGTCGTCGAACCGGGAATACTTGAACCGCCCGCATCGGGCACAATGCTTGTGTAACGGTAGTACACGGACGCTGTGACGCGGGAGCTGAGCACATAACGGATGCGCGGCTCCATTGTTGTGCGCGTTGAGCCTTCGCCCGGCACACCGGTTCCGATTCCCTGCCGCGCATCGTACGTCGTCCGGGAATTTTGTGAAAGCGAATAGGTAAAACTGATATCCACATCGTTCGAAAGCGAAATACCGAACAAGGGTATTTGAAAACCCGTTCGTCCGTACGTTGCCGTGAGCGAGATTTCCCGCGTGCTTCCTTGGATAATGTTTTGCGCCGCAGGTGTAAGGTCGAATGTCGAGTTCGTCGAGTACTGAATATTGGCGCTCATATTTCCTTTGAACATTTCTTTGAACGTGATATTCAAGCCGACTAAGGGGGCAAACCCGTACATAATGCGCTGCGCCTGAATATTCTGCCCCCCGACGACGAGATCTCCTTTGAACGACGTTGTGTACGTCGAGTTGTACGCATGATCCAGGCTCACGCGCTGCGCCCACTTTTCGAAAAACGTATATTGCTCCAGTCCGTCCCAATGAAACGTGTAGTTGACACGCGGAAAATAATCGCCGAAAATTTTTCTAAGCAGCGGAAATGTTTCGAACCCGTCTTCAAATGCCTGGGCTAATTTTTGGTCGTTGCTTCTCGTGTCGGCAACGTCCGATTTTAACTGGTCGTAATCTTTTCCAACTTGTGCAATGCCGCTTTTGAAAATCGAGAAAATGAACACCGGCGGCAGCGTGAAGAATGAGCGGTTGATGCTTCCGCCGGTTTGCAAACTATTGATCGTCGGGACACCGCGGGCATCCGTCGTCACTGATTGGCTGCGGCTGTAATCCCATCCGAGGTTCCACTTCAAATCCATACGGGCACCGGTCCATAATTCGCGGCTTGTCGAAAACGAAATCTTGTTGCTCTGGCTGAAAACATCGGAAAAATTCGCCGCCGCCGCGCGCACACCATGATCCACCGAGAAACCGATAAACGGAAATGAGCTTTTGAACTGAACACTTGTGATGTTCGACGTCGGGTCGGAAACCAACCCGAGTTGGTAGGCGCGGGTCGAACCGTACGCCGGATCGGCAGATTGGAACAACGGAACCCTGCCGAAGAGATTGGCAAAACCCGGACGGCCGGGCACGCCGGGATTCGACGATGAATTCGTCTGCGAAAATGCAAAACTCACTTTGTCATAATCCAACAACGGCGTTTTGATAAAGAGCCGTGCGATGCGGATCAATGCTTCTTTCGGGGAAATTTTTTTCTTCGGCACAACAGCAGCGGTGTCGTTCGGCTGAACACGCTTTGCTGTATCGCTCATGGCACCGTGTGTCGTATCGGACGGCGGATGATGTGTCGTATCCGAAGGCTGCGACGGATTTGCTCCTTCTCCACGTCTGCCGCCGCGCGGAACTCCGGGAGGCTGCGGAAACTGCGGCTGCTGTTGAAAGCCACCTTGGGGCTGCGGAAGCGGAGCGTTCTCCGACGATGAAGATGAAGGAAGCGTCGGAAACCATGTATCAACAAACGATTTCAAACTGATATCGGTCGAGAACGAAATATTGTTTGCCCAGCTCGCTCCTTTTCCTAAATCTCCCTGCTGAAGATTATTCGTCCAGCGGTACGAAACCGAATAGTGCGACGACAGCGTGAGATATTTATCCATGCCCAAAAAGCCGGGCACGCGCGGGCGCATATTGACGTTGATGTTCTGATTATAAGAATTATCCCGTCCGAAATTGATGAATTGGTCCCTCAAAAACATATCGCCCACGATATCGGTGAAAGCGCGCTGCCGGCCGAGCTGGTCCGTTTCAAGCTGGACAAGCGTGCTCGCAATATCAACCGAATAATCGCCGGAAAGATTCACATAGCCTCCTTCTGTCAGCTTCCAGCCGAACGTCATTGAACGCTGCGCGTTGAAACCGCGCGTCGGGGCGCTGGCAAGCAACTGCGAGCGCAAATGCTGGTGTGTCTGCGAGCGGGAGGCGGAAAAATTCAACCCGAAGTTCGTGATCGGAATATAATACAGATGGAATTCTTTCAAGTCCGAAAGAGCGGAAGAAGTTCCAAAGAACGAAAACGGCGCGACATACAAATTCGGACTTACTTGGTACGCGTACGAAAGCCGTGTTGCCCACGACCAGGACTCGCGGTATGTCGTGGCCGGGTCGCGCATCGTCGAGATCGTATAATTGAACCCGTACGTCAACTGGTTCACAATATCTCTGACTAACCAATTGTTCGAAGGGAACACAAATTTAATTGTGGGCAGCGCGTACGTATCCGAAGTTGAGAGCGACTGCGATTGTACGATCAGGTCGTCCGCCGCCGCATTCCCTGCTGCTGCCGAACCCGTTTCTCCTGTTACACGCTGCCGTTCCTGATCTGCCGCCTGCGTTACGACAATATCCGAGCTTGGCAAATACAGCGGCTTGCTCGAGGCTTCCTGATGGCTGTAACTGAATTGCAGCGTCGTTCCTGTCCACGTTGCAGGAAGAAATTTCTCCAGCGAAAAATTGGTTGACATTCCCCAGCTCGTTCCGTTGACCCGGTTTCCGAATTGATTTTCAAGCTGGTGGAAGAACGGGTTTGTCTGCTGATAATTGAATGAGAAGCTTCCGATATCCGCCAATGCAATTTGCGACGAAAAGCTGTACGCCCATCCCGGCGTGGCATCAGGATCGGCAAGGCGTAATTCATCAATCCAGATATCCCCCGTCAAATTCTGAACGCCTTCCCCCGGCGGATTGTACACGCCGACAGAAATAAAAGCGACGTTCGTGAGTGCCGGATTCCCAAGAACGTTGTACGTCGAACCGGGCGGACCACCCGGCACCGGCACAGGCGGCAAGACCTGATTTACTGAATCACGCCTTTGCTTGATCGCGGTGAGATCCGAGAACGTAATGATAATCGTATTGTTCTGATGCCAGCCCGGCAACACGGGTTCACGGTATTCATAATAATTCAAACTGTCGGCACCAAAGCGAACGAAGAGAACAGCGTCCGCATTGTTCGGATCGTCGGAGAAACGCTTGTGTGCGGAAAACGGCGGACCTTCGTCTCCGTGAACGAACATTCGCATCTGGCGGTAACTGAAGAGGTCAAGCGGCTTGTACGAAAACCGCCGTATCACTTGACGGTTGTCCCCATCCTGAAGCCCGTTGACAGAGAGAGAAAGCGACTGCTCGTTCTGCAAAATCGTCTGTGAAGACTGCGTAGACTGAGTTCTATCCACGGCACGATTAACGCCAGGAGGACTTGTGTATGTGTTAGGATTGTCTTCAATGCTGACCACGCCGACTGAAAGCGTGCTGTCGGACGGGGTTCTTTTTCTCACTTCCCACTGATTGCCGACAAGATTGAATTCCGTGATGCGAAGAAGCTGCGGTTTATCGAATCCTTTGAACCAGACGCGCACATATTCAATCAAAGAAAGGTCCGGAGAGCCGACTTTGCGTTTGAACTCTGTGATCGGAATTTTGTATTGGTACCACGCAAGATGTTCCGGCGTATCATCTTTGTGCCCGCCTCCGACACGCTGCGGATTTGCCACACTGGTATCGAGATTCACTTCGTACTCGAAATAACTGTTGTTCAGATCCACATTATAGTTGCCGTTCAAATCTTCGGTATCGGGGAATCTCCCGATTTCACTGTTCCTGTTCCCTTCGGTTCCGTTGACAAAACGAAAGTCACCGGTATTGAGATTGGCGGGCTGGTAATCATCGCCCGACGGATCTCCGACTACCTCAGGAAATGCGTCACGGTTCGCCGTAACGAATTGTGAATACACGGAACTTTCCTCCGCATCCGTTAGCCCATCCAAGCCTTTGTCGCGCTCGGCAGTTACGACTCCTGTGTGAACAAGCCCTTCTTCCGTATCCAGTTTACGGTTGGGAATGACATCCTCACTAATTTCGCCCAAATCAATGTACATCTTCTTTGTCGAATCCAAGACAGCAGGATTTTCTGCAACCCACAACTCGATGTAGCCGATATTTTCCTCGACCAGATCCACTTTGCCGGAAGAAACGAGCTTCATCATGCCGCCCCAGTTTTGTTTCACTGTGTCAGCAGGCGCTTTGGCGCCGAAATTATGGCTGAGGTTCAGAGAATAATTATATTCCCCCCGCGTACGCGGATCGTAAAGTATATTCATCACCGTTACCTGTTGTTGATCTGTCGCTGCTTGTTTAAGGGGCCAGATATCGGTAACCTTGATGTCGCTCGGCAAAACGTTATACCAGTATGTCTTTGCTTTTGAAAACATTTTCGTCGTATCCGGAATGGGCGTGCCGTTGATCGGATCAACGCCGTCAATATACGCCGGAACGCTGAGGTCGTGCCATTGACCGTAGCCGACTCCTAACGGAATGGTGCGCTTTGCACCTTCAAAGTCATCAATGTATGCAACCCCTTTCCCGCCGTCGCTCGTGATCAAGCTTGCTTTCGTGTTCGGATTCGGGGACATGTATGCCGCTTCGCCCCGCACACTGATATTCGACGGCGCTCTCGTGGAGACAAACGGCAGGGCATCGAGCGCTTTGGTAAGGATCGGCAGTGCGAATGCGGTGTGTCCGTCAACCCCGAAAATGGTGTTGTTCGTCGGCTCTTCACCCAAGCGCACCTTGTCGCTGAGCGTTTGCTGGTTCAAATTCATTATCGTGAAACCGAAGCCGGTCTTGTCGGAAAAATTCAAATCGCCGCGCGTGCCTAACAGCGTTTTCGAAGCGAGCTGGAACAGATCGTTCTGTTCATATTTGATCTCTAAATTCGCTCCCGGCACTAATGCCGCCTGATTTTTGATAATCACCTGCCCTGTGATGTAGTCAACCGTGTAGTCAACGTTGAGCTTCAACGGATTGCCGTTGAGAATGACTTGCACGCTTCCTTCGACAATGTTGAATCCTAAATTATATGTATTTGAAACCCCTGCCGTTGTTTGACCTGTGATGAGAAAGCGATCGCGTGAATTGTTGTATTGCGCGGCGATCTGTGTTGTATCATAGATATCTGGATACGTAAATGAATCTGCCATAGCAGGGTGATTCGTACCTGCAAAATACTGTTTCAAACTTTTTACGAACGGCTCTGTCGAAGGAAAAATAATTTCACCGCTCGCTTCATCAACGGTGATTCCGGGAAGATAATCGAACTTCGTGTCCTGTCCGGGAGAATTATCAGCAAGATAATTATCAAAGCCGAAAATATACAGTAAATTCTTCCCATCAATTTCCTCTGATGGGGTTTGCCCCGGAAGCCCATAGGTAATCTTTAGCTGGAATCCGTCAGGCTTAATGTTGCGTCCGCCGAGCGAATAGATATTTTTCAGCATCAGCTTCCACGCGACAGTGTCCTTCGGAAGCAAACTTCTCGGGCGAATGAGCTTCAGAACGAAAATAGAATCAGCCGAGGCTTTCACGCTTGTCAAGACACCATAAATAGAATCATCGGCAGTCCCCGCTCCGTTATCCACCCGATACGCGACAGCAATCGCCTGATCGTCGGACACGGAGCGATTGAGTGAAATATAGCCGGTATTGTCATGGAGAGTATAATCTTGTCCAGCCACAAGTTTATCCCAGCGCCCTGTCTCCAGCCCGCCGTTTTGGGTCATCGTGTTTGCTTCCGGTGTGCCCGGGAAGTTCGGATCTCTCAACTTTTGATACACGGCGGAATCTCCCATCGCCGGCAAATTGATCCATGCGACCGCCTGAATAGAATTCTGCGGGTCAAGGCTTTGATGCGTAACATACACTTCGCAATCCGAAATATGTTTGCGCGCATCGGTGGGGCGCAGCGTGTTGCCGTAATATGCCTCGAACAACGGAATGTAGCTCGTGTCGAGAAAATAATGATCGTGCGAATACTGGTACGCATGAATTGCAAACTGCTGCGTAGACGTTCCGCCGGAAACAGTGAGGTCCTTAATTTGCCCTTTCTTTTGCGATGCAATGGAGACTAACTTCAACGGACCAAATTGCATCAATGTCTTAATACCGAAGAGCGCGGCGCTCGGGGAGATGAATTGCGAGTTTGACGGAAGCGAAACGTTGCCGGCTTCCACGCTTTGAATAATCTCATCATCATAACCCGTGTACTTGATATGCAGCTGGTTCTCATATTCAAAAGTGCGCTGGGTGTTCCAGTCTGCAAGAATGTTCAGCTTATCCCCGATTGTGCCGCTGATATTGATCTGCACGTCCTGTTTGAAATCCGGTTCGTTGCGCGAATTGCCGAGCAGCGAAAGTGTGGACTGATCGGTTGTTGTATTACGAAAGGCGGCCGTAATATCAACGGCTCCTGAAATGTGAAGATTTATTTTCGGCGGACCGAAAATGCTGAAGACCGGATTTGCCGGGATCGGAATATCAATATTGGTGAACGAACCTAACAGCGCTCCCAATTCATCCTTCTTTTT
The DNA here is from genome assembly GCA_028873075.1 of Bacteroidota bacterium. Classification (GTDB taxonomy): domain Bacteria; phylum Bacteroidota; class Ignavibacteria; order UBA10030; family UBA8401; genus JAJYOI01. The sequence continues at coordinate 747 of JAGWND010000107.1, read as the reverse complement.
TAATCCTTCATATTTGTACACCTGATCTTCGAAGTATTGTTGCTCGTCGAACAGAAATCTTTTTTCGATGTATTCTTTCAGCGGCATCTTCAGGGGAATTTTCACATCCTTGCCGTCCACTGTTTCACGGATAATGACGTACTGACCGGTTGAATCCAATTCCACGGTACGCATAATAACCGGCGGCGGCTTCAGAAACATTGAATACGTGTGACGCTGGAAGAGCGAAACAACCGGCACATCTTCACGGTGAAACAGAAATTGTGCGAGACGTGCGGTCGAATCGCGGGGAAGCAATGACAATCTGTGAGTCGTATCGGAAGGAGTAAAATACGTTGTCGTATCTGTACCGGCACCGCTCATGCGTGCAAGAGCGCGGCGGGAGATCCCCCTGAATTGCGGCGTCGTATCCGGACTTGCTGTACTCGGCCCGCTCAACGGAGAAGGAATGCCAGCTTCGAAAGAGGCAGATTCCGAGGCTTCGGGGCGCCCTGCAGGCTCATTGACCGCTGCAAATGAAAAGCCTGCCGCGCCGATGCCAACAAGTACAATGACAAAAGAAAAACGATCTCTCGCCCGCTGGTTCGATCGAGCAGAAAAAAAACGCAGGATAAATGTCGGGATGCGAAATATCACTAAGAGTCGGAAAAACAGTCAACCGCGATCCATACGATCCTTCGGATCAGGCGGAATGTTCATAAACGAATTCAGTCCGAAGTCTCAAAGGAGTCCTTGGACATAAAAAAC
>JAGWND010000106.1 GCA_028873075.1 Bacteroidota bacterium | reverse complement strand
AAAATAGAGAAGTGAGATGAAGCCGGTATTACGACAGTATTATGATTCTGTTAATTGGGGCGGGACATCTTGTTTTTGCAGAACGTTTTTGACGATATTAGGCAACGAAGTTGCATGGAACATGATTCATTTCGTGTCTGAGTATCTTAGCGGTAAAGTAAACGCGAGGTAATTTCTTGAAACTTACAGATACCGTTCTCCGCTGGCTTGCAAAAAAAATAAAAATGCCGGAGTCCGCCCTGCAGATGGTAAGAGCTGCGAACGCGATGAGCGGCATGGATAAAAAAAGCCTGCCCACGGAGCTTATTCCTCTCAACGCAATTCAACTTTCGCGCGGCTTATTGAACTACACGGTTCTTCAAAGTCTCTCCGACTGGGTCTTGCCGTTTTGGGCGGAACAGCAATACCGCCCTGAAGCCCTGTCGTTCGTGCCGCGTTCGCATCTCGGCTTATCCATGAACATCACGCACCGCAATTGGACCGCCATCGGTCATCCCGGCTGCAATGTGGAAGCGATCGTTGATCCGCGCGGATTGCTCACGCCGTTTCCGAACGGCTGGTCGGTGGATACGTGGCTTGCGGTCGAAAACGAAATATTTTTCCCTTCACGTGCCAGCGCACCGGAGTACGGCGCTTCGGCACGCAGACACGCCGAACACGTTCAGCAAAAATTAACGGACGATCTTCCGATCGTCGAAACGGCATTCACGTTCAGGGAAATTGAGCTTCTGCTTACCTCGTGGGTGCTCGATGGTGTTGTTCATCATCATGCACGAGCGAAAAATATCTCGTCAGCAATGAGACGCTGTTCAATCATTTTCGCAATTCGTCCTTTTAACCCTGAAGGAGTAAGTCTGCTGAGCGATATTGAATGCGACAAAAGTACGAACACGCTTTTTGTCAATAAAAAAGAAAAAGTGCGCGCGATATTGCCGCCGTCATCCGTTCTTTTCTCGAACTTTAAATCAGGAGATTGCGCGGCGCTCGTCATGACTTCCGCTCCCTGTAACGGAACAGAACATGCTGACGGAAAACAGAGCATTCACTGCCCTTCGTCGCTTGCAAACGCAGCGCTGGTGTACGATGCTGCGATCAATCCCGGAGGAGAGTATGAGGCAGAAATTACGTGTCCAGTAGCGGAAAATGAAAGCAGCAATCGCTTCAGCGCTGTTCCAAAAAATAAACCGGGCGCTTTGACCCCCTCTTTGTCTTCTCCTGCAAGGGAGAGAAGGGAGTTTCCCTCCCCTGCAAAGGAACGGATAGGGTGGAATCGTTATGACAATGACAACGCCGACAAAATTTCACTCACCGGACACAAAGAAAAAATCGCGGCGTACTGGAAAAATCTATTTGACGGCTCAACGGAGATCAAAACCCCGTCTGAAAGATTGAACGCTCTTCTCCGCTCGTCGCTCACATCGCTCCTCATGCTTGTGGACGACACGACGATCACTCCTGGTCCCGCAACGTATCATCAGTTCTGGTTCCGCGATGCAGTGTACATGATCTGGGCGCTCGACAAATTCGGCTTCAGCCGCTTCACGTCTCCCATCATCCGTTCGTTTCCGGGCTATCAACACGGGAACGGATATTTCCGCTCGCAGCAGGGAGAATGGGATTCAAACGGACAAGCGCTCTGGATAACCTGGCAGCACGCGCTCTTTTCTCACGACACAACAATCCTGCGCGAGTTGTATTCAAATCTTAAAAAGGGAACGGAATGGATCGCCGCGCATCGCATGACCGGCAGCGAGCACATGGGAAAATCATATTACGGATTGATGCCGAGAGGGCTGAGCGCCGAGCACCTCGGAGTCGCCGATCATTATTTCTGGGACAGCTTTTGGTCGCTTGCGGGCGTCAAAGCATTTCTCGCCGCAAGTCGAATGTTCAACGATGCCGCCGCAAACAACGTTGAAAAGCTTTTGAATGAATTCTCGACTGACATCGAGAACTCCATAGCGTACGCGCTTCACAAATGGAACTCGGCGCCGAAGGCAGCATCGGAATCGACTGCCGCCATCCCCCCCTCCCCCACACGCCGTTTCGATTATGGAAGCATCGGCAATGTGGCGGCGCTTTACCCGCTCCAGCTTTTTCCTCCGGACGACGAGCACATCAAAGCGACGCTCCGCGAGCTCGAGGGAAAATACTTTGTTGACGGAATGTTTTTCCAGCCGTTCATTCATTCGGGAAAGAATGCGTATCTCACGCTTCAGATTGCGCACGCATACCTTTACGCGGGAGAGCGGGAAAAATTCTGGAACATTCTCGAGCGCACAGCGGCTCATGCAACACCGACGCTCAATTTCCCCGAAGCGATCCATCCCGTCACCGGCGGCGGCTCGATGGGAGACGGACACCACGGCTGGGCTTCCGCTGAGATTGCGCTTGCGTTGCGCGACGCGTTCGTTTATGAATCAGATACTGCGCTTCACCTTCTCGCAGGAATCCCTGCTGAATGGTTTGTTGAAAACCAAGCCGAAGGCATGGCGGAAGGGAAATCGTTTTCTATCAAGAATGCACCGTGCCATTCCGGCACGCTCTCACTCGATGTCCATTGCGAGAAGAGGACCGTTCATCTCGAAGCAAACTTTTCACCCCGCAATAATTCAGAGGCACTGCATTGGAACATTCATCTTCCGTTCCGGATAACAAGCGTAACAAGCGATACGATGATGCACCTCGAACAAAGTTCGGCTGTCATCACAATGAAACCCCGAAAGGATTTTCAAGGAGGCACCTTTCGCACAGAGATAAAAGTTGAAGGGTAATTGCCGTTCTTCATATTTCATTTTAATCAACGAAGCACGTACTTGACAATTGCGGGAAATTCTTACAAATTAGCGACATTCCAGTGCATTGACAGACTCAATATGGTTCAACAGTGACGTTTCATCATCTCCACAATCATTCACAATATAAGGAGTACTCACCATGGTTCATTTACATTTGCTTTGGCTGCCGATTTTGCTTTCGTCGGTGATTGTCTTCATCGTCAGTTCCATCATTCACATGGCACCGCTCTGGCACAAGAACGATTTTCCGAGAATGGCAAATGAAGATAAAGTGAGAGACGCACTTCGTCCGCTCAACATTCCTCCCGGAGATTACATGGTTCCGCGCCCGGCAAACAATAAAGAGATGAGCTCGCCGGAGTTCACGAAAAAAATAGAAGAAGGACCGGTGTTGATGATGTCAGTGTGGCCCAACAAGCGATCTTCAATGGTTAATAACCTCGTCGGATGGTTCATTTACCTGCTCATAATCGGACTTTTTGCCGCGTATGTTGCCGGACGCGCATTGCCTGCCGGCGCAGAATATCTCCGCGTATTTCGGTTTGCAGGCACTGCCGCGTTTTTAGGTTACGCCGGAGCGGTCTGGCAGGATAAAATCTGGTATCGCAAACCGTGGAGCACAACAATTATAGCTACCGTGGACGGATTGATCTATGCGCTGCTCACCGCCGGAACATTCGGCTGGCTGTGGCCGCAATGACTATCTGACCCCACCCTAACCCTCCCCTTACAGGGGAGGGAATCTACATTCCCCCCTCATAGGGGGAGACCAAGAGGGGGTCAGAATGTCTTAGAGAGTTATTCAACCTGAAAGGAAATTTCACCATGCACCAGAGCGAAAATTTTTCCCGCAGGAAATTTCTAAAAACAAGCGTTGCCGGCGGAGTTGCTGCAGCAGCGCTCCCGTCGTTCGTACGCGCAGAACAGTTGGGAAAAAATACAAGCGAAATTCAATCTTCTGCGGCAGCGGATTACACATCCGAACTGGACGAGATCACTATCAGCGAGCTTGCAGACAAAATGAAATCAGGCGAAGAGACTGCCCGCTCCATCACCGAAAAATACATCGCCCGCATCGAAGCGATTGACAAAAAAGGTCCCGCCATAAATTCAGTCATCGAGCTGAATCCCGACGCGCTCGCAATTGCCGACGCACTCGACAAAGAAAGAAAAGCAAAAGGAGTACGCGGTCCATTGCACGGGATTCCTGTCGTCATTAAAGACAACATTGACACCGCAGACCGTATGGCAACAACTGCCGGCTCGCTCGCGCTTGTCGGCTCAAAACCGCAGAAGGACTCATTTCTCGTTCAGCAGCTTCGCGCCGCCGGTGCGGTCATTCTCGGAAAAACGAATCTCAGCGAGTGGGCGAACATCCGCTCCAACCATTCCACCAGCGGATGGAGCGGGCGCGGCGGGCTGACGAAAAATCCGTACGCGCTCGACCGCAACACCTCCGGTTCAAGCTCCGGCTCCGGCGCGGCAACGGCGGCAAATCTCTGTGCTGCCGCTGTCGGAACGGAAACCGACGGCTCCATTGTCAGTCCTTCCTCGATCAACGGCATTGTCGGCATCAAACCGACTGTCGGACTTGTGAGCCGCGCGGGCGTCGTTCCGATTTCGCACTCGCAGGACACTGCCGGTCCAATGGCGCGAACCGTGCGCGACGCGGCGATCATGTTGGGCACGCTGGCAGGGGTTGATCCTGAAGACAAAGCAACAACTGTAAAAGAAAGAAAAGCGTTTGCAGATTACACGCAGTTCCTCGATGCCGACGGATTGAAAGGTGCGCGCATCGGCGTTGTGCGGAAATATTTCGGCTTCCTTCCCCAAGTTGATACTGTAATGGAAGAAGCTCTCGACGCGTTGAAGAAAAGCGGCGCCATCGTTGTTGATCCCGTAAATATCGAAACGCTCGGAAAGTTCGACGACACCGAAAACACTGTTCTCCTCTACGAGTTGAAAGCAGACATGAAAGCGTATCTCGACCGTGTCGGCGCAAGCGCACCGGTGCATTCACTGAAGGAGATTATCGAGTTCAACGAGAAGAACGCGAAAGCCGAAATGCCGTACTTCGGGCAGGAAACTTTTTTGAAAGCAGAAGCGAAAGGTCCATTAACGGATAAAGAATATCTCGATGCGTTAGAAGCAAATCACAAACTGACGCGCGCGGAAGGAATTGATGCCGTGATGGACAAGTTTTCTCTCGATGCGCTCGTTGCACCGACTGACAGTCCCGCATGGCTAACGGATTTAATTGACGGCGACCATTTTTTAGGCGGAAGCTCGCAGCTTGCGGCGGTTGCCGGTTACCCGAGCATCACTGTTCCCGCAGGATTTGTTTTCGGATTGCCGATAGGAATTTCATTTTTCGGCAGAGCATGGAGTGAACCGACTCTTCTCAAGATTGCGTATGCGTTCGAGCAAATAACGAAAGTGCGCAAGCCGCCGAAGTTTTTGAAGACGGTGGATGTGAAGGTGTAAGAGGAACACATCTCGTTCCCAACGAGTTACCGAACACCTTGTTCCCACGCTCTGCGTGGGAACATATTAAGGAACACTTTGCTTCCCATGCAGCGGGCAACGCAGAGCGTTTTGATAATCCGCGTTCCGATGCAGAGCGTCGGAACGAGATACAGTGCACGCACTTGCGTAATCAGCCGTATATGATATTGTTTTCGTGAATGAATTCGGCGTTTTGTGCAATGAGCCAATTAAGAAATATCTCGGGATTGCAGAAGTGTGGGGGATAGACACTACGTTGAATCCATCCATTGCGAGAGCTGATTCCACCCCACGCGTTGAATAATTCTGCTCGTACATAGTAATGGCCATTTGCTCGTCGTTCACCAATTGGTATCAGATGTCTGAGCCTTCCAGATGTTGTGTCGTTCGCAAATATGACGATGTCTGATCCCTGTTGATAACCAGCCAATCTTGTGTGAGCATTCCGATTCCTTTGTGCAATTGGGATTGTGCGTGCTAGTCGGACATCTTGGAAGCGATACAATCCGATGATTGCATAAGTCAGAGCTTGCTGCGGCATATCGGCTTGAGGTTCACATCTTGACTTCGTTAAGAATCTACATCTACATTGACATCAGTTGTCATGCCAGCGAACGCTGGCATCCAGAAAGCTGGATTCCGGCTTTCGCCTCGTAAAACGTGGCTTGACGGAATGACTTTTCGTTCGATGTCATTAGTAGCGAAGCTGGCATAGAAGACGATGAAATTGTCTTGTGAGCCCTCAAAGAAAGTTCTGATTCTGGTGGCTCGTTGGCCGCCATCTCCATAGGTTGAGAATCTAAAATCAGGGTCAAGATGACAATTAGAGTGCTGCAACCAATTCTGGAAGCCCGTTCCATTTTGGCTCATAAAAAGTTGAACATCAAGCGAGTTGATGTCTGACGGCGCTTCCCAGCCGTCTGACATCTTGCATTTTTCAGAAACGTCAGACGGCATAAAACGCTGTCAGACGTCGTTAGCTTTACTTCTTCGTCATCACGAACACGCCGTTCCAATCGTCCGGCGGAGGAGCATCGAGGAACATCATCGAGCGCTGGATGTAAATGTTGGAAACGACATCGTCTTTCCTGATTTGCAGCGCGGCTTGAAATTGTTCGATTGCACTTTTCCATGCACGTTTCTTGTACGCGTCTAACCCGGCATGATAAAGATCGAGAAATTTTTTCGTGGCGTCGGTCTGCACTTCATCGGCAAGAGCAATCAATTCATAAATCTTCACCGGCTCCGTTTTCCCCACGACAACAACCAAATCCATTTCGCGCGCAAGAACTTTTCCTTCCACCTGCTGATTGGTGAATTCGCTCATAAGAAGCCGCGTGCTGTATTCTTTGTTCACGCCTTCGAGACGTGATGCAAGATTCACCGCGTCGCCGACCGCCGTGTAATTGAACTTCGCTTCGGCTCCCATATTTCCCACCACCGCCTTCCCCGTGTTCAATCCGATGCGCTGGTTGACCACAGGTTTGCCGAAGTGAATCCACTTCGTGTGAAGCGACTCCAAATGCTTCTGCATCCGCAGCGCTGCTATGCATGCGTGCAGCGCATGGTCGGCATCGTCCAACGGCGCGCCCCAAAATGCCATAATTGCATCGCCGATATATTTGTCTAATGTTCCCTTTTCTTCGATCACAACATTTGTCATCTCGGTGAGATACGCGTTCAACATGCCGACGGTATTCTGCGGTCCCAACTTTTCCGCCATGCGTGTGAAGCCTTCGATGTCCGCAAAGAGCGTCGTGATCTCCCGCTCTTCGCCGCCTAACTTCAGCAGCGCCGGATTGTCAATCAACTGGTCAACGACAGAAGCATCAACATACCGCTGAAACATATTTTTGATCTGCGCTTTCTGCTTCCCTTCCGTCGCAGAAATAAAGCTCATCGTGCCGGCATAGCAGAAGAAAATTGCAAAGACAGGTTCGGTAAGACTGTAGACAACGCCGGTGTTGGCGAATGCCGCGTAGGCAAACCACAAAAAGCCAGCCAGGAGAACCAACGCAACAGGCAAACTCCAGCGGAGCTTTATCAGCATTGAAACGACAGCGACAACGAGTGTGAGAACAAGGAGAATTACGAGCATTCCGCCGAACGACGCATTCGTAATGTACTGTCCCGACATGATCTGATCGTACACGTTTGCGTGAACGTAACAGTTCGGCGCGGTTTCCGACAGCGGCGTTGCGCGCTGGTCGCCGATGGAGCGCGCGGTCGGTCCGATGATGACAACGGCATCTTTGAACATCGAGAGCGTCTCCTTGTCGCCGCGCGTGAACGCATCGAGCACATCGTAAAAAGAAATTTCTTTGAACGGCTTTTCCCCGCCGGTATAATCAATCATCAGATCGCCGCTTTTTGTCAACGGAATATCAAGCGAGCTCCGCGAAGATCCCATGGGGGCGTGAACGGTAAGTCCGCCGGACGTTTCTGAAACAGTTACAGATTTCAAATCAACATTCAAAACATAAAACGCAAGCGCCGCGCCGAACGTCGGGTAGTAGTCGCCGGCGTATTCGATGAAGAACGGCAGCTTCCGGATCACTCCGTCAATCGGATCGGCAGTGAGCGCAACATGGCCGACGCCCGATGCGAGCAACACGAGAGAATCAACCGGACGCTCGTCTATGTATGTTGCGCGCGGAAACGGAATACCGCTGTGCGGCGCAGGAATGGCGAACGGGTGCAACGAAGCGTACGCACCGCGGTCAATCTCGGACGGCTTCAGAGTTGCTCCGCCGTTCTCCGGAACGAACGGACCGATGGCGTGAAAAACATTGTTCGATGCGGCGGCGAATTTCAGAAATGCATCGTACTGCGCTTCCGAAAGACTGTCCTGCTTCACCGAAGGGAAGAAAAGATCAACACCGATGGCTTTTGCACCGCTCGCCGATACAACGAAGAGCAGCGAGCCGAACTGATCCCACGCAATCGGATAATCGAGCTGCTTGATCGTGTACTCATCAATCTTGACGATAACGACATTCGATGTGTGGCTCCGCTCGCCGCGGGCGCGTATCAACGCATCGTACGCTTTCTTATCGAGTGCCTGAAAGATGTTCGAGCCGAAAATATTTTCGACAACGTTGGTTTGAAATAACAATAACGTGAGAAGGACCGAGCCGGCAGCAAATGCCGTCCCGATCAACGCTTTCCTGAGTTGTTTGTTCATGACCGTTCGTGTGTTGGTGAATGAAAAATTTTTCGCTCCAAAGGCACTATGCATTGGATTGCTGAATTGCTGGATCATTGTGCAATTTGAAATCATCACTCCGACAATTCATCTACCCGTTTATCCAATCCTTTTTTCGTGCCTTGGTGACTTCGTGGTTAAATTTTCCAGTACAGAAAATCTTTGATGTCCGACAGCGCCGTCGGATCAATTCCTCTTCGTCCGCCGAACACGAACCTGTTCTCGCCGCGACGAATGCGTGTTGCAGCAGGCTGCACATTCTTGTTCGCCGCAATATTTTTCAACGCCGCGAAAAGAAGGCTTTGCAGCTCTGTTTTGTCTATTACCGCGCCTTTGGCGGCGGCGCGCGTGCCGCTCATTTCGGCAACGATGTTGTCAATCCCAAGCTCAGCGTACGCCTGTTCCTGCGAAGGGAATTTCGAAACTGCTGTCGCAAACGATTCGACCGTTCCCTGGTGATCACCGCCCAAATACTGGAGCAGCCCCATGTTCAAATTGATGCCGCCGTCTTTTGCATCGGCGGAAAGCGCCGCGGTGTAGTTCTTATACGCATTCAGCGAATCGCCTTTGAGCAGATAAATATTGCCGCGGTTATTCAACGCTGCAGCATCGGAATAGGTCTGAAGAAGAGCAAGCGCCTCATCAAAGCGATTGTTGTTCGCAAGCAGCAACGCCGCCTGATGAGCAGACTTTTCATCGCCGTTCGCTTTGAGCGACGCAGCTTTTTCATCGAGCATTTTGGAATCAATCTGAGAAATATTTTTCAGATCGTCGTTGATCAGTGCGCCGATCTTGTCAGCCGCAGGCGGTTCGGCAACTTTCACATCACGTGCAAGATTTGCCGGGGGATATTCTTCCCACGCCGTTCGAACGTCAATCAGATCGAGTCTGCCTTTGGCGTCGGCAATCTTGTAATAACCGTCGGCGCCGACATGCCACGCTTCGGCAAACGGATGCGTGATGAGCGTCGTTTCCAACGGAATCCACACCGAATTATTCTTAATGATGTACTCGCGGTCGTTCAGGCTGATGCGCGAAGCGTTCTTCTGATTCACGCCGGTATCGAACATGATGAAGACGTGATCGGACGTCCCGACAAGAATCGTGCGAATGCCGATGTTTTCCAAACAAGCGGAAAGAAGAACGGAGCTTCCGCTGCAGTTCGCCGTATGATTAGCAAGCGTCTCACGCGGAAACTGCACATCATCCAGCACATCAGCTTCCGCAACGCGCCACGGCGCGCTGACGTAGTTGATGCCGAACGCGCGGATCGCTTCCCACACCGCCATCGCGTTCAGCAGAGTGCGCGGCGCATCGGCAAGGATCGCTTGGTCGTACTTCACCGTGCCGAGGACGTAGCGGGAAAAATTTTTCACAGCGTCGTCGTTCGCAGTGATGAACGCACCGACAGACTTCGGCTTCGACCATGTGATGGAGCTCTTACTATAGATTGTAACCGGTTTCGTGATGCTTCGTGTTTTCGATTCCCCGCCGATGGTGTACGAAATTTCCGCTTTGATCTGCGTTGCCATGTTATCGGTGACGCCCATTAACTGCTTCTCATCAAGCGTGGCGGAAACCGGAAAGCTTTTCTTCTCTTTCGCTTTCAGAACCGGGATGATCTGTTCCGACGGCAACTGCATGTATGTCGGAATGAAGACGCTCGCTTTGATGTTTTTGATTTCACTCTTGCCGGTGTTTTCAATCGTGATCTCTCCCGCCGGATGATAGGCGTAGTAATTGTACGACGCCGGGAAAATATTGTCCGCTTTAAATTCGGTAATTTCCAACGCGCTTGTCAGCCTGTTGCTGACTTTCGTTTTGATGCCTTTCGTTTTCGTGTTGACATCAATCCGGTCGCCGGAAACACCCGTCACGGCAAAATCCTGCATCGCTGAAAACTGTTTGCGCAAATCGTCGAGCGTTCCTTTGATCCAGACATCGAACATTGCGGCGTCCCCTTCCATATAGCGAAGCTTCATTGTCTGAATCATCGAAATCCTCCCCGGCAGACTTTCTTCGATTGCCATCAGCGACGCATCGTTCACGCCTAACAACGCAAGCTGCACGACGATCGGGTGCTCTTTCTGTTCCTGCATTTTCTTTTCTAACTTTGCGAGCAGGTCGTTCGCCAGCATGTCGCCGACCTCTTCGAGCGCTTTCGATGCCGCCTGCGATTTTCCCTGCGAAGCTTTCCGCGACGATGCGCTCGACACGGCGAGGATCTCTCCCGTGTCGGTGATGATCACTTTCACTTCGCCGTCCGCAGTGTATTCGACAGTCTTGATGCCGTACACTTCCCGCTCGCCGCCGAACTCGGCCTGTGCGCCGCCGGCAATGATCAACTCGGCGCCGTACCGCCTGCCAAGCTCTTTCGCTTTCGTCGCGTTCACGTCGCTCAGTTCCAAATCGCGCGCCCGGACGGATTCGAACTGCGACTTGTCAACCAGGCGGTAGCCCTTGGCGAGAAGCGCGCTTTCGATCTTTCCGGCAACTTTTCGTGCCGTAACATCTTTGCCGTCCATCTTTTCGTCAACGACAACCATGATGCGCGGCATTTCCTGCGCGAACATTCTGAGCGCGAAGAAAAAAACGAGCGCCGCCATCACGTGCAATCGCGTACCGATTTTTTTCATAGCTATACTCCTCGTGTATGTAAGTAAATTTTCTTTCAACCTTCTGACCCCGCCCTAACCCTCCCCTTTCAGGGGAGGGAATGAATCTTCT
>JAGWND010000105.1 GCA_028873075.1 Bacteroidota bacterium | reverse complement strand
CCTTATCGTGAATTGCTTCAAGATGTTTCTTAATCAGGCGATGCTCAATTCTCATCACTTCCGTCGGTCCTTGATTGTGCATGCCGTTTTTTTCTTCAAAGAAAGGAAAGAGAATTTCTTCTTCCCACACGATGTGCCTTTGCAATCCGAACTTGAATTGTTTGAAAATTTCCTTCGCCTTTGCAAAATCAGCGCGTTTCCAATGCTGAAAGTTTTTGAACAACTCATCGAGGCGGTCGTGATCGTGTTCGTAATAGACTGTTACTGTGGATTCGTTTATCATTGCATTTTCCTTTTTAATGTAATTCGTTAGTTACTCACTGAAACCTTGATCGTTGTATTGCGGCACTTCACCGCGGTTATGCTGATAGAGCGGCGAATCAAGATTCTGGAAATGGTGCAGGTATTCTTTTTTGCCGACATTGTTCTGCCAGTGCCCGCTCACCATTGCCAAGCCGGTGATTGCAACAAACACTCCGACAACGAGGCTGCCGAACACAAGGCTCGAAATCGGTTTTGTGGATAATGAACTTTTCATTTCGAGCGTTTCTTTCACCGGACAAATTTCCACGCACTTCAAACAGCTCATGCACTCATCGCTCCACACGCGTCCGGCTTTATGAACCTGAATATTCGCCGGACATACTTTGGTGCAGAGCACACAATCAACGCATGTTTCTTTGTTGCGTGTAATCTTGAAAGGACTCAGCCAGCTCAAAATCCCTAACAGTGCGCCGTACGGACAAAGATACCGGCACCAGAAATTTTTAATCACAACTGAAAGCATTATCAAAATCATCAGCGTCCACAATGCAACGCTCGAAATGTGTGCGAAGAAATAGTACATCTTAATATCGGCAACTCTGTTGTATGGGCTGTAAATGAACGCCTTCAAATCCGGCACGCTCATTCCCCAAACTGCCCATACAAAGAAAAAGAGAAGAAGATATTTCATCGAGCGTAAAAGATAATCGAGCTGGCGCGGCACGCGGAGATTTTTGCGAAAAAGTCTTTCTCCAAGCATCCAGAGCGATTCGCTCAGCGTGCCGATCGGACAGGGCCAACTGCAAAACGCCTTCTTCAACAAAAGCCCGATTGCAAGTATCGCGATGAGGATAAACAATCCTGCAGGGTGAATATCGTTGATGATTCCTGTTTGCAGCCAGTACTTCAGGCTCATGAGTGCGCTGATCGGCAAAAACCCTTCTGCGCCCGGCGGATGATGAGCAACGCCTTCGATTCCTCCGCTCGTTCCCCACGCAACGAAAAGATAAAAATCAATTCCTATCCAGAGGCACAACAGCACAAACGCAAGCTGAACCGCCGAGCGGAGAAATTGTGAATCTTCTCTCAGCTTCCAGAGAAGGCGCTTGTACCATCGCGGCTCGAGCGAGAAGTTGATCTTTCTCCGGCGCATGTGCGGCGGAATTTTTTTGATCGTGCGTTTCTTCTTAGCAAAAGAGATGCCTGACACCTCAAAGGTGTCAGACATCTTCGGCTCCCGAATATCAAACGCATTTGCATCCGCGTTGATTCTCAATGACTGTGCAAGATTTTCCATACTATGAACAACTTTATTCAGATAAAATACTCTGATTTATGCAAAAAAAAATCTTTATACTGACTGGTATTCGGGCTTCCGCATGTTTTTCGCCATCTCCGCAATATTTTTGCTCACGAGCATCGTGTAAACTCCGTCGCGGAGGTTCGCCCATTTTTCATGCACAGCGCACGGATTTTTTCCCGAGCATTCCGGAAATCCCATGACACAGTTATGCATAAACTCCACTCCGTCAATCGCTTCGACAATATGAAACAGCGTGATATCCTTCGCCGGCATGCCGAGCCCGAAACCGCCGGTCGGTCCCTTCAGCGAGCTGAGCAATCCTTTACGCGTCAGGTCTTGAAGAATCTTGGCGAGAAAGTGGTACGGTATATCGAGCCGCTTCGTCAATTCTTTTATTGACGTCATATCATCGAGCGGCTTCAGCGCAAGATACAGGACCGCCTGAAGCGCATATTCACATTGACGGCTGAAGATCAAACTCATAATATTCAGATATTTTAGTCTTAATATAGGGGGTTTGTTTCGTTTTGTCAAGTTAATTTTTTACTTTTTTTATGTTCGACAGGCCGCAAATCACGACTGCAAAGCACTATTGCCAACAACGGGCAAAAGTTGCCTTTGGAGCAGAATCTCTTTACTTTTATCTGCAATTGCAATGAAAAAAGTCCTCATTGTTACGTATTATTTTCCGCCGTCGGGCGGTCCGGGCGTTCAGCGCGTGCTGAAGTTCGCCAAATATCTGCCGCAGTTCGGCTGGGAGCCGGTTATTCTCACAGTCGAAAACGGCGACTATCCGGCACGCGATGAGTCGCTGCTCAACGAGATTCCTTCATCGCTGAAAATTTACCGGACAAAAATATTCGAGCCATATAGTCTCTACCGAGCGCTCACTGGGAAACAATCAGGTGTTGCTGTTGATGTGAATAATATTCCGAAAAAAGGAGAAAGAAAAAAAATCTCCGAAGCAATTGCAGAATCCATCCGCTCGACATTGTTCATTCCCGATGCGCGTATCGGATGGTTAGCAACTGCTGTGAAGGAAGGAAAAAAAATTATCGAAAGGGAAGATGTGCGGATGATGTATTCTTCGTCTCCACCCTACACCTGTGCGCTCATTGCACGAGCGTTACACCGGGCAAAGAAAATTCCGTGGGTTGCCGGATTCCGCGACCCGTGGACCGGATTCCTTTCGGCGCCGAAGCGATGGTTCCTGCCGGCAGCAATTGATAAGCATTTGGAACGAAGCTGCTTCAAAGAAGCATCGCGCATCGAGGTGGCGTGGAACGGTATTTGCACCGACATCCGCAGAAAATATCCGGACATCCCTTCCGAAAAAATCGAATACCTTCCCAACGGATTCGACAGCGCAGATTTCCCTTCAGCCGGACGCCCGCGGAATGACAAATTTACCGTGACCTACACAGGCTCGATGTACGGCGTACGGAATCCGAAGACTTTTTTTGAAGCGGTTATCACTCTGGTGAACGCAGGCAAAGTTGACGTAAAAAAAATCCGTCTGCGGTTTATCGGGCGTTTCGGCGCTGAAGTTCTTGCAATGTTCCGCCAGCCGATTATTTCAGAGTGTGTTGAAGTCGTTTCGTACCTGCCTCACGCGGAAAGCATTCGCGCTCTCGTTGCATCCGATGCGCTGCTGCTCGTTGTTGATGAATTCGAGGGACACAATGACATTGTTCCCGGCAAAGTGTTTGAGTATCTCGGCGCCAGCCGCCCTATCATCGCTGTCGCGCCGGAAGGTGCGGCGTCCGCACTTCTGCGAGAAACAGGCAGCGGAAAATCCGCTCTTCATCACGATATTGCTGCGATTGAAAACATCTTTCTTGAATATTACAACGATTATCTCTATACTAACAACAGCTTGCAGTCCGAAGAATCCGCACGTACGTATCAACCGAACACGGAAGTCATTTCGCACTATGAGCGGAAAGAAGTGACAAAGCGGCTTGCGGACATTTTTAACGAGCTCGTGCCGTTCTGATACAGACTAATCCATCATACTCACACCAACAACAACTGTTATGTCAAAGAACAAAGAGCATAAACGTGTTGCATCGCGGACACTGATACCGCCGAAATACCGTCATGCTGTCTCTATCGGAATTATTTTCCTTTCGCTCGTCGTTTTTTTTCACGATGCAATTTTTTCCGGGAAAGTGTTCAACGCAAGCGACAATATCGCTTCGCAGAGCTTCAAAACTTTTCTCGATGAAGGCAAACAAGAGGGCATCTTCCCGTTGTGGAATCCGTACATTTTCTGCGGGATGCCGACATTTGCCAGCGTTATGGTCAGCCCGACGCGAGTGTACGATCTGACAGGAACAATCTGGGGGGCCATCAGCCACCTCTTTACCGGCATTGTTCGAAACGAGGAAGTGACAGGCGTGATCTTCTACTATTTTGTGTTCGGCATCTCAATGTACATCTTCATGCTTCACAAAAAGAAATCGCCGCTCGTTGCTCTCTTCACTTCGCTCGCAAGTATCTATTCGACATACATCATCATTTGGATCATGGTAGGGCACAACACGAAGATTGCAACGATTTGCCTTTTCCCGATCATCGTCATGCTCATCGAAGAAATGATCGACAATTTCAAATGGTGGCACGGCGTTATCTTGGTGATTATTTTACACATTCAGCTTTTGCCGTCGCACATCCAAATGGATTTCTATCTCTATCTCACGCTCGGAATGTATCTCACCTATCTCCTTGTCGCCCGCATTGCAAAAAAAGAGCAATGGGTGCCTGTCGTGCGCAGCGGCGCTGTTTTTCTTCTCGCGCTCGGAATCTCTCTTGCCATGTCTGCCGATCTGTATCTTTCAATTTTAGAATACAACCCGTATTCCATACGCGGGAAAAATCCGATTATCTCTACAACCGAATCCGCAAAGTCGAAAACTGCCGCCGGCGGTTTGGATTACGATTATGCAACAAGCTGGTCGTTCAGTCCGGGCGAGGTCTTGACATTTGTTGTCCCCTCGCTGTATGGATTCGGCACGCAGGAATACACAGGACCGATTTTCAAAGGACCGACGCGCCTTCCGACCTACTGGGGCCAAATGCCGTTCACCGACGCGCCCCAATACATGGGCATTGTGGTGCTTGCTCTTGCAGTCTTGGGCGTTTATTACAACCGCAAGGATCGCTTTGTTCACGTCATCCTTGTAATTGCAATCTTCGCTCTTTTCGTTTCGTTTGGAAGAACGTTTTCACTTGTCTATGATCTGATGTACTATTATTTTCCCCTGTTCAACAAGTTCCGCGTTCCTTCGATGATCCTTGTGCTCGTGCAACTGATTGTCCCGATCCTCGCGGGCTACGGACTGCAATCGCTCTTCGACAAAGGGAAAGAACATCTCACGGCGGATGCTGAAAAAAAATTCAAATACATTCTCGGCGGCGCGGCGGTGCTGATCATTTTCGGAATTATCGCACGCGGCTTTTTCAGCGATCTCTACGAAAGTTTTATGGGAAGCGACGGCATGGCGCGGCTGCTTTCTATTTTCGGCAAGCAGCCGGATTCGGTTCTCTCACAAATCCGTCCGTTGATGTTCGACTTTGTCTTCGGGAACGCGATGACGGACTATTTCATCATGCTCGTGTTACTCGCGGGAACATTCGGAACCGTGTACGCGTACCGAAAGCAGATGATTTCAATGACAACTGCCGGTGTGATTATCATTGCTCTTGCTGTTTTCGATCTATGGCGCACAGATACAAAGCCGATGGAGATGTACGACAAACAATCTGAAGCTTCGGACTTTGCAACTCCCGATTATGTTAAGGCGGTTCAAGCCGATCAATCGCTGTACCGTGTTCTTGATACTGAAAACATTCGTCAGCCGTCGAACAACCTCGCTTACTACAAGCTGCAAAGCATCAGTGGATACTCGGGAGCAAAACCGCGCGTGTATCAGGATATGATTGATGTTGCGGGACTCGCCAATCCGGCCGTTTGGACACTGATGAACATGAAATATATTATCGCTGATCCGAAGGAACAGATTCCCGGCTTGCCTGTTGTCTTCAATGGCAGGACAAAAAAAGTTCTCCTCTATACCCAGGGCTCTGAGCGCGCATGGTTTGTAGACTCGGTTGCTGTAGATTCCGGATTGGGCATTTTGGAGAGAATAAAGCAGATGTCGTTTAATCCGCATCATGTTGCCTTCGTCGAGTCCGATCCCCCGCAAAATATTCAGGCACCCGATACGTCGGCAAACGTACGTGTGAAAGAATTCAGGCTTCATGACGTCAGTTTCAATGTTGCCGCATCGGGGAACAATCTTCTTTTTGTCAGCGAAATCTATTACCCGAAAGGATGGAACGCGTACATTGACGGCACACCGACAAAAATTTTCAAAACCAATTATGCGTTCCGTTCGGTTATCGTTCCACAAGGAAAGCACCTTCTTGAATTCAAATTCGAGCCAACGGCGTACCCGATAGGAAGAACGATCAGCCTGTTGACAAATATTCTCGCATGGTGCGGCACGCTTGCCGTAGGATTCATCTGGTGGAACCGGCGCAAGAATAAAGATAACCCCGCCAAAGGATAATGCGTGGATAAATTTATCATCCAAGGAGGGAAGAACCTGCGCGGCACAGTGAGCATCAGCGGTGCGAAGAATGCGTCCCTCGCGCTCATGCCTGCAACGCTTCTTGCCAGCGGTAAGTACGAGCTTGCCAACACGCCCGATCTTCGTGATGTTACGACCATGTCGAAGCTGCTGCAAACGATGGGTGTTACAATTGAGCGAAACAATCATACACTGCACATCAACACATTCCGCGTGAATAAATTTGAAGCGCCGTACGAACACGTGAAGAAAATGCGGGCTTCCATCTATGCGCTCGGACCTCTTGTTACGAGATACGGCAAAGCAAAAGTCTCCATGCCCGGCGGCTGCGCATGGGGACCGCGCCCCGTCAATCTTCATCTCGAAGCGCTGAAAAAATTAGGCGCAAACATTGAACTCGACCGCGGCTACATCATCGCCCGAGCAAAACGATTGAAAGCGGCACGCATCGTCTTCAGCACTTCAAGCGTCGGCGCAACGGGCAATACACTGATGGCTGCTGTGCTCGCAAAAGGAACAACACGCATAGAAAATGCTGCGATAGAACCGGAGATCGCCAATCTTGTAGAAATGTTGGCGGCGATGGGAGCAAAGATTGACGGCATCGGCACTACGACGCTTGAAGTGGAGGGCGTTGATGCGCTTCATCCTGCAAACGTCTCAACAATTCCGGACCGGATTGAAGCCGGAACAATACTTGTTGCCGGCGCGCTGTGCAATGGAAAAATTCGGGCTGAGAACTGCAACCCGGAACATCTTTCCGCACTCATTGCGAAGCTCAAAGACGCAGGAATGAAACTGAACATCGGCTCATCTTTCATCGAATTACATGCACCGAAAGAAATTTTTCCCGTTGATGTCACCACAGCACCGTATCCCGGATTTCCAACCGACATGCAGGCGCAATGGATTGCGCTGATGTCCATTGCGAAGGGCTCAAGCACAGTCACCGATACGATCTATTTCGACCGTTTCAAACATGTGCCGGAGCTTATCCGTCTCGGGGCAAATATTGATTTGAACGAGAATGTTGCTGTTGTAAAAGGAGTGAAGAAGCTGATCGGCGCGAAAGTGATGTCAACCGACCTGCGCGCTTCGGCAGCATTAATTCTCGCGGGACTCCGCGCCGAAGGAGAAACAGAAGTGCTTCGCGTCTATCATCTTGACCGGGGCTACGAAGCGATTGAAAAGAAACTGCAAAAATTGGGGGCAAATATTAAGAGGGTATCTGGTGAAGAGTTTTAGCTACGATTTTTTCTCACCGCAAGCGCAAACGTAGACCCCTTCCCTTCTTGGCTTTCAAAGGTCAATTCACAGTGAGCAAACTCGGCAAGACGTCGTGCGATGTACAACCCCAGTCCCGCTCCTTGTTGTTCCTGTGAATCCCGATTCACCTGATAAAATTTCTGAAACAATCCCGCTTGCTTGTTCTGAGGAATCCCGGTTCCCGTATCGGATACCGTAATAATCACACGCTCAGGTGAAATGTCGGAAGCGATCATCACGCTCCCCCCGTCATGATTGAACTTGCACGCGTTGTCCATCAAGCGGGATAAAACGTTTTGAAGATGCGCCGCAGAAATCGAAAGCATCTGCGGACGATTGTCCACAGAAATCGTGCACTGAATTCTTTTCTTTTCAAACACCTCGCGACAATCGGCGACAATATGCTCCACAATGTTTTGCAGATTGATCGGAACCGTTTCCCCTTCAATTTCCCGCTCCAATTCTCCCGATTCGATCTTTACGACAAGCAGAAAATCTTCTACCATGTTATTCAACCGCTTGCTCCCCGACTTCAGCATTTCCAGAAAATCGGTGAAGTCCTGCTGCGACAGAGATTCTTTCCCGTCGGCAAGTACCTCCGTCGCTCCCAAGATCGAAGTGAGCGGCGTTCGCATTTCGTGAGACATCAGCCGCAGCAATTGATTCTTCATCTGCTCGATCTGCTGCGACACCGAATTGCTGATTTCCTGCCGCCGCTTCAGCTTCCCTTTGACGGTAGAGATGAGAATATTCGGATCGAACGGCTTCGTGAGGTAATCGTCGGCTCCCAATTCTTTCCCTTGAATAACATGCTTCGGATCGCTGTGTCCCGTTAAGAAGATGAACGGCGTGCTCTGCAGCGCGGGCATCGCGCGGACCTTTTCAAACAAATCGAACCCCGACATCTCCGGCATCGTGATGTCGGAAATAATAATATCGGGCGTCATTGATTGTAAAACATTGAGCGCAACTTTCCCGTTTTGCGCCTTCGCGACGCTGTAGCCTTCCATTTCAAGGTACGTTCCCGCAATATCGAGAAGGGCTTCCTCATCATCCACAATCAACACACTGGCACGTGGGTTTTCAATATGTTTGGTTTCAGATGGCAACGAATGACTTACCGACTTGGGCGGATTGCGTGCGAATTAGTAGTACTAAGCTACAAAGAACGATGCAAAATCTCAAGCATACGGTCATGAATTTTTCCGTTTGTTGCCAGCGTGTTCGGCTCATCAATGCTCGCAGGTTTGCCGCGGAAATTTGTCACTGTGCCCCCTGCTTCCTGCACAAGCAGCGTTCCGGCCGCTTTGTCCCACGGATTGAGAAAGACTTCCCAGAATCCATCGAGCCTGCCGGCAGCAACATATGCCAAATCAATTGCCGCTGCCCCGAGACGCCTCACGCCCTGTCCTTCCATCAGAAAATTTACAAAATGCTCGACGGCATGATGCGGGTTCTCTTTTACGTTGTAGGGAAAACCTGTAACCAGAAGGCTTTCAATAAGTGTGGCTGAAGAAGAAACGTGAATGCGTTTGCCGTTGAGAAACGCCCCCGCTCCTTTTTCCGTGCTGAACATTTCGTCCGACGACGGATCGTACACTGCGCCGGCAACAACTTCGCCGTTGTGTTCAACGCCAATGGAAACGGCGAAAATCGGGAAGGCGTGCGTAAAATTTGTCGTGCCGTCGAGCGGATCAATCACCCACCGGAATTCCGATTTCTGATTATGGCTGCCGCTTTCTTCGGCAAGAATATCGTGCAAAGGAAAATGCTGCTTGATTTTTTTAATGATGATCGCTTCCGACTGCTTGTCAATTTCCGTGACAAGATTCGTCGCCTGCCCCATTTTGCGTTCGATTGATTTTATCTTTCCGACGTTGTATTTCAAAAATTTACCGGCTTCAAGCGCCGCTTCCATTGCTACGTTGACCATGGTACACCTGTGTTAAGAAGGATATAAATGATATTTTAAGGTAGGTAATTCTCCGGCGAGGTTCAAATGAACGGCGGCGAGTTTTTCAGCTTCGAAGAATAGAATTGATAGAACGCCGAACGGATCTCATCTCTTACACGCCTGAACACCGCCAGAATTTCTTCTTCTGTTCCGTTCGCTTTCGCCGGATCGTCGAAGACGATGTGCAGGCGATGCTTCACGTTTCCGATAAAAATAGGGCAAGCTTCTTTTGCATTGTCGCATACCGTTATGACATAATCGAAGGGATGAAAAAGAAACCGGTCCACCGACTTCGGATAATTGTTGCTGAGATCAATCCCCGCTTCGTTCATCACCTGAATCGCTTTAGGATGAACGCGCGGCGCAATATTCGTTCCTGCAGAAAAAACTTCCAGCGATGAATCGAAAAATTTCAAAAACGCTTCCGCCATTTGACTTCGGCACGAATTGCCCGTACAAAGAATAAGTAGTTTCATCTATACCTCTTCCGCCACGAAGACACAAAGGAATTAAGAAATAATTATTTCATTCCCGTAACGGTGATGCTCTCAAGTCTGAACGGAATGCCGTCATCGGAAGGATACGGTTTTTCGCTCGCCACTGCGACATTAACAAAGCCCGCTGCTTTGATCACGTTGAGATAATCTTCCTTTTCCATCGCGCCTGCAACGCATCCCGCCCACAAGAACATATCGTTTCTCACTTCGCTCGGAATCTTTCCGACCGAAACAACGTCGGAGATTGTAAACCTCCCGCCGATTTTCAACACGCGGTAAATTTCTGAAAATGCTTTTCTCTTGTCGGGTACCAGATTAATAACGCAGTTACTGATAACGCGGTCAACTGAATTTGAAGCGACCGGCATATTTTCAATTTCACCTTTTCGAAACTCAGCGTTTGCTATTCCCAGCTTTTCTTTATTTGCATTTGCACGCTCAAGCATTGCATCCGTCATATCAAGTCCGATCGCTCTACCGGTCTTGCCGACGCGCTGCGCGGAAAGAAAAACATCAATGCCTGCGCCGGAGCCGAGATCGAGCACAGTCATTCCTTTTTCGAAGTCGGCAAACGCCGTCGGCGTCCCGCAGCCGAGCCCGAGATCGGCGGTTTCAGTAATTTTTTGATCGGCATTCTGATACGTATCATTCATAGAGATCGAAACTACCTGTTGCTCGCTTGTGCTGCAGCCGCAGTTCGGACCGCAACACGAGCTGCCTGAGGAAGCAATTTTTGAATATTGTTCACGCACCGCTTGCTTGAGGTCTTCGTTTGTCATTGTATTTTCCTTTCTAGATTTATTTTGAAGGATCAATGGAATGCTGCCGCACTTGTCTGCTTAACGACGGAGAACGTTGTGCAGCATCCTTTTTTGATATTCTTTGTAAGAAGCTTTGCATCTTTCTGCGCCACAGGCTGCAAGCGGACGATTTCAGAAACACAATCAAGCACATGTTTGTATTCGGGGTTTTTCGACTTTGCAATGGAATAGAGTTTCCACAAGCCTTGACGGCGCTCGGTGACCAATTCTGCTTTCTTCAAATAGGCAAGATGGCGCGAAACTTTCGTCTGTGTAAATCCCATCGTCGTTTCGATATCGCACACGCATAATTCGCCCGATGTCAGCAAAATATGGATGATTCTCAGCCGCGATTCGTCCGAGAGCGCCTTGAAAACGTTTGCCAAATTCTTCATAAAAGCCTCTATAAGACTATATTTGCTTAGACGAATATAGTTTTAATTTGTTGCACATGCAAGAAAAAAATTTCATTTGTATAACGGACCGAACGGGAGCATCGGTGCATCTCATGTGCAGGGAAAGGATCGAATCTTTCCTGCCAGATCAATGTTACATAAATGTCGCCTA
>JAGWND010000104.1 GCA_028873075.1 Bacteroidota bacterium | reverse complement strand
CGCCCCCCGTCTGGTAATAAGCGCTTCTTCCCCACATTCTGCCGGAGATCGCCTGATATTTCAGCCAAGTGTTTTCCAACATATTCATCGCGCTATCGGGCGTAGAAATTTCCGTTGTGCCGAGAATGGACTCCCACCGTTCCTGCATTTGTGTAAAAGCCTGCAACACATTTTTTTCTGAATGATAGCGATACGCCAGCTTGTCTGCCTGTTCGGTAGAATCGGCACAACCCAACGTGTAAGACACAGTCCGTTCCTCATCCGGCTTCAGCGTGATGACGGAATGAAGAGAGCCGACCGGATCGAGCCAGTCTCCCGTTCTTCCGCTTAGTTTTCTTTTTGAAACTCCGGCCGGCAGCGATTGATTTCCATACATTCCAAGAAACGATTCCTTATCCGTATCGAAGGAAGCCGGAGAAATATTTGATGAATGAAATGCTGTAAAAAGCCAGTCGGTGTTCCAATGTCCTCGCTCTGTCGGTACTTCCCATAACCGTTTTCTAGCACGGATGGAATGCGTTTTCCTGCTATACTCCGTTTCGATAAACGATTTGTGAAATTCCCGGTGCCAGTCCGGCGATCTTCCCAGCGCCCATTCAAAATAGGTGTAAAGATTTATCGTGCGGGATCTTCGCGAGCGATTTCGAATGATGAGCTTCCAGAGTTCAAGCGGCTCATCATTCGGGAGAAAAACGAGAGCTTCAGTTTCAATTCCGAAATTTTTCGACGCAATAATGGAATAACCGATCCCGTGACGGCACTCGTAAAAATCCGGTTCGTTGCACACCGGTTTCCATCCTGCCGACCATACATTCCCTTTCTCATCACGCAGGTAGATGTATTTTCCCCATTCGTCTTTGATCAGGTCCTGGCTCCAGCGCGTGATGCGATTCAACTGTGCGTGTGTGCGCCAACTGTATCCGCTTCCTGTTTGAGAAAATGTTATTCCATAGTCGCCGTTGCTGATGACATTAATCCACGGACGCGGCGTGCGCGGCGTTGTGATAATGTATTCTCTTCCGTCTTCTGAAAAATATCCATACCTCGTTTTATACTTCTTCACTTCTCACTCTCATTATGCTTTCTCAATAAACATAACCCTGCCAGCGTGTGCTATTGGAATTCGACAAACTTTCTAATGCGAATACAATCCCATAACATAGAACGCTGGCAGGGTTTCCGACACTTAAAACGACAGCTCAACAGCGATCCGGTGCGTTTCTTTCAGTCTTCCTTGATCTGCCCAGGCATAATCAAATGTAAACGTATAACCAACCATTGCATAGTGAACGCCTGCTCCTAAGGTTAAACCGAGCTCTGAATCCTGCTGGAACAGATTTTGGTAGCCCGCTCTCAACGCTATCGTGTTTTCAAAAAGATATTCGCCGCCGAAACTGATGCTTTCTGTGTTGTCGCTCGGATGAAACGCATCAACAGCAACGGTGAATTTATTTTCGTCATTCAGAGCGATCGGCATTCCGAGTCCGACTCGGAACATCACCGGCAGCGGATAATCCTGCGTGAGCAGTTCTGCCGGAAGCTGGCCGTTATCGCCGTATTTCGCCGGGTTTTGATCGTAGAGAACACGCAAATCTCTGCCGTCGAACTGTCCGCGTGTACCAAAATTCGAAAGACTTGCACCTAAACGCGGACCGTCGGGAGAAATTCTGTAAATGGTACCGACACTGAGCGAGTACGCATTCATCGCACTGTGCCAGATCGTTTCTTGAATATAATTCACCTGAAGTCCTATTGAGAACCGGTCCGAGATTTGCCGCCCGAAGCCGAGTCCGAACGCAACATCAGCAACGGTGTACCGTTCTCCGGTACCGAGCGGCTGCTCAACTGTGCGCACATTAATCTCGCCGGAATTGAGCGACGTTAGCGTTGCATAGAAATTTCCGATTTCTCCGGCACCAAGCACAAGCACGCCGTAATCGTAGGTAATGTCTGCCAGCCAGAGTGAATGTGTAGCTTCTACTGCATTCCCTTCAAAATACCCGATGCTTCCGGGATTATAGTACACTGCCTCCGGCTCTCCGTACAATGTCACGCCGGCATTGCCCATACCTGCAATATGAGCACTCGGCTCTATAGATAAAAATACTCCGACGCTCGTTCCCGTTTTAGTCTGCGCGTTGAGCAATGCGGCAACGAGCACAAGCAAAACAAAAAGCAAAATCATTTTCCGTGCCATTGCAGTCCTCACTCACTTAATGATTGCGAACTTGCCAATATACGTACCGGCAGTACCGCCATCAACATGGTAAATGTAAAGCCCGGGCGCAACATCAAGATTATCTTTCGTTCGTAAATCCCAAGCCACCGATCCATTTGTCGAACCGTCCTGCGTCAGCTCCCTCACCAACTCGCCGCGCACAGTGTAAATCCTAATGATGCAGTTCTTCGGGAGATTGCGGAACTCCATTTTCCTGTCGCCGCGTCCCTGCACGCCGAACGGCGCCGGTTCAAAACTCGCGGCACCGACGTACGGATTCGGAACGACATACGGATGACTTGAAAATTCTGCTTTCGCCTGCTGTGCAGAAACAGATTCACCTTGCGTGGTGAAGACAAACACGTCGTTGGCATCGAAGGGCCTCAGCAATTTTAATTCGTACTCATCACCAGCAGTTGGAGTGATTGTAGAAGAGTCGGCGTTCTTGAGCCGGACTGCCCAGGTGTTCCGTTCGTACGGCGCAATGCTGTCAGGTCCTGTTAAAATATCAATCTCCTCCGCAATCCCGCCTGCTCCTGTATAACTCAAGGTCGAATCATTATTGTTGTCAATAAAATCAAACTTCAGTTTTTTGTCGCCTGTGGGAGTATGTGCGACAATCTTAAATTTTACAGGCAGCGCCGTTTCAGCAATGGTCTCGGCAGTTGAAGTGTCCAACACGTGGTCGGAAAAAATAATGCTGATGTCGTCAGGGAAGCCTTCCCTGCGGTAATTAGTAGAAAATGTTGCACCATTGTAGTATTGGATATCGAGCTGAGCGTTCGTTTTGCTCCCGGCAGTGAATTTAGAGCGTGCAGTATCCATCTGATATACCGGAATGGTTTGTATCACCGGCAAGATTCCCAATGCTGAAATCCCCGCACCTTTCCCGTCAAAATCGTTCCCGGTGCTGAAAAGAACTTTATCGTTCTCAGTGCTGTCAATCAGGTTATAGGAAATTGGATGCACACTGTCCGGACTTGTATTAAAGGTAATTTTCATCACGTGGTTATCCGGAATTACTGCAGAGTTGAGAACTTTCACCGATACCGTTCCCATCCCGCTTCCCGATATTTTCTTCACGTCAGATGTCTGCGCCTGCTGGTAACCAACCACCTTCGGCTCAGGCGTCACTTCAACAACATTTTTCGGAAGAATTATACCGCCAAGCAGTGTGCGGGTTACTGACATTGAGTTTTCTGCGGGGTAAAATGTAAACTCTTGACCGGTTTTCCCTTGAATCAGCGTAGCTCCAAAATCATACGAGGTAACAGCATAAAAATATTGCTGTCCGTTTGTAACAGTGGTATCACGGAATGAATGAACTAAACCGGTCTCATTTCCGAGATAATACGCCAACCCATTCACCGTGGTAGTGGAATAGCCGCTGATTCCGTCCTTCAAATCGAACTGTGCCAACGGATTTCCATTGCTCGTTACTGAAGTACCGCGCGCGCTAATAACAGAATTAGCATCGTTAAAATTATAATCCGTTGCACGGTAAATTTTATATCCTTCAAAATCGTTGATGTTTGTCGTCGGGTCGGTCGAATGCTCGGCAACGTCATTCCAGTATAATTGAACATAGCCGTCACCCGCTTCAGCTGTGAGAGTCGGCGTGGGAGGCGGAGTAGCAAAACGGTAACCTCCGGCATAAATCGTCTGCACAACTTTTACAGTATTCTTTAAATCGGTCAAATCGTTTCCGTACGCAAGCGCTAAGCTGAACCGTTCTTGCGCTCCCGCTTTCAATATAAACGGACCAGACGCAAATAAAAATCCAATATCCAAATCGTTCGGAGTTGAGAAATCAAAAGGTCCCGGTGCTGGTCCTTGCGCTTTGCCTGTGAAATAGTCATAGAAATAATGGGGATAATCGCCGCCGTACTGAGATTGTACCGTTGGCTGCTGAGCATTCGCTCCATTGTTGTAAAAAGTGATTCCTCCATCGCCGCCAAGATTAGGGTTGTCAATTCTAAACATCCGAAATCCTGTTAAGCCAATTTGATCCGATTCATCCAGATCTGTTTGATCGAAATTCGGTTCACCCGCTGTTGGAATGCCATCGCCTTCACCTAAGTCATGTGTGCCCGGTACTCCGTCTGCGCCGACATCATTCAACTTCACATCCCAGTCCATATCTTCATCCCCAGTCCACCAGTATCCCCTCTTGTACGCCGGGCGGTCCTGGATTTTCCCGTAATACGCCTCAAACTTTGAAACATTATAAATTTCGGGATGAGATAAAATCCAGTTCATGATATTTCCCTGCCCCTGAATCAGTGTTCCCGGTCCGCTGTCGCGCCTTTCGTCCGTTATGCCGTCGTCATCATTATCAATTCCGTCATACGGATTACCGGGGGTTTCCATATACGCATAGCCGAGATAGCCTGTTCTGTCGCAGCTACTAATAAGGCTAACGCCGTGTCCTCGCGTGTTCCAAGTGTACACCAAGTTCACACCCGGTTCGCGGTCGAAGGTAGCATTGTTTTCGTTTGTTGCATTTTTGTCATCACATGGAACGAATGCTGAACCGCCGACAGCCGCATCCATATAGAGACCGAAAATAATATTGTTTGGATTGCCGTTTATTGGATAGTCCGTGGTGCTTTCGTTAGCAATATCGTAATGCCAAAAAATTACATTCCCTGCCTGAGGATTTGCCCATTGAAAGCCGCGCACTTCTATTCTCAATCCCAGCCCATACCGTGTTGCATCACGGCTGTCTGGCTGAAAATTAAAGGAATCATAATATTGATCATCCATTACAGTGAAACTTTCCTGATCCGGTGCAAACGTTGTTGACGCGCCATAATAGCCGTCCCATTTTCCATCCCATGTCGAGTCTTTGTCGGGCCAACTCGGAGGCCACGTTCTCGGGTCATTGCTGATTGCCGGCGAGCGCCCCCTGTTGATTGCTGGATCTGGCTGGAAATAGCCGGGGCGAGGTTCAAACCGCATTTTGCGGTTTCTCTCTGCACTTTGCCCTTGACCTTCGCGATAGCCAGTTTCCATTACATACTCTGTTGCACCATTTGTTTGTTGAATTTTCGCCAGCACAAAAGGAGTAATACCATTCGAGTAATTCATGCCCGCACCTTTTGGAATCTCTACTGAATGATCCACTGTGATATCTACATCCTGACCCCACCAATTCCCAACCATTCCAAAATTATAAAACACTGTACGTATGTTGTTCCCATCATGCGTTCCGGTGCGCTCATACTGAGAATCACCACGTTTGTCAGGAGGCACTACAGGATAATATTGCTGCTGAGAAAAAAGAATATTGGCTCCAGCAACCAACGCAATAAAAAGGAGACATAAGACTCTTAAAAAAAAATATTGCGATGTCATTGCGAGCCGTTTTTGAGCGAAGCAATCTTGCTTATTGTTCAAGCCAATAAGATTGCTTTGTCGCTTCGCTCCTCGCAATGACAATTTTCTAACTTCTTCAAAAAAATGGCAGGTGTTATTTCTCATAGAAAACTTCCATACTTTACGGTGTTGAGGCAAGCTGAGACAATGAAATACCAATTTCAATTTTTCTCGGAGAATAATAACGTTGCGGGTTCGCTAATTGAAACCTATCGAGATAGGGCATTGCTGAATAATCGGGGCTGCCGGTCGTTGGAAACACGTAGCCGTTGAAATATGTAGCGTTGAACAAGTTGAAGACTCGTAAGAATGCGCTAAATCCCACGCCGCCAATTGAAAAACCTTTCTCTGCGCGGAGATCGGCAAGAAAATTCGTCAGCTTGCGCCCGGAATTCGTTTCGATCTGCGATCCGAACCCTGAACCGATTGCCGGTGTGTAGGGAAGCCCGCTGCCGTACCGCAAGATGACACTGACCGAATAATCATCAGGTTGAGAAACCGTCACACTACCATTGACGGTATGACGCTGATCCCAGTTGAACGGTTCCTGCCGCGGACGCGCATCTCTTCCCGCTTCTGCAAGATTAGCAGTCTCTGCCGGATCGCTGGAATTCCCAATGGCATTCTGCCATGTATAATCGAGCGTTGTGCCGACAATACCGACCCGTCGCTGCACCAGCGAAATCGTGAATCCAGAAACATTTCCAAAATCAACATTCGTCAAACGCGAATAGCGCGCATCGTTGTAGGTAGAAATAAATTCTACGCCTAACAAATCACGTATATCTTTATAAAAAAGATTGACGGAAATTCCCAACACGTCGGAGACAGCATTTTTATACCCGAATTCATACTGCACCGTTCGCTCCGGTTTCACATCCGGATTTCCGAGCACACCATAATCCGAGGTAGCCGCTTGGATGCGTGCAAGCCGGTCGTAATTTGCATTGTCGAAAATATCTCTCAACGGAGGAAGTTGATAAAAATGTCCGTAAGAAAAAAATATTCCCGATGTCGTCGTGATCGGATACGAAACGCCGAGCCGGGGCGCATACGACGTTTTTGCAGTTGTTCTTTTCGCGTACGATAATGGAGCACCGGCGATCGCGTTTGCCGGATTTGCCAGATCGCTCGGAATTGTTGAACGGGCATCGAAATATTCAAACCGCACTCCGGCACGGATGGTTAAATCATTCCACTCGACAACATCCTGAGCATACGCCGCGGCGGAAATCGGTTTGTAAAATTGGACACCCGGATAATCCGGCGGAAGATTCAGATATCGCTTTAAGACATTCTGACCATTTTCCTGAAGATAGACAAGCGTCCCTGCCTCGCCGAACTGTAAATCGGAATACTGGAACTCTCCGCCGATCTTTATTTGATGCTCCCGCGTGACTTGGCTTAACAAAGAAAATTGTCCAATGTAGGAATTCGTTTTCTGACGAAAGCGGCCGAAATCAACGCCGCGATAATACGCATCGGAATTCGGCAGCGTTACCGGCGGTTTCGCGGAATCGTACCGCGTATCGTAAAAATTATCGTACGCCCAGTCCGTATAATCGAAATAATTCTGATGCAGGCTTAGCGTGTAATATGTTTCTTTCGAAAGAAGCTGTGTTACATCCAAACCGTGCACGTACGAAGTAGTTTTCTGTTTTCTCATCCCGTCCGGCTCAAATCTCCACTGCCACGTGCCATTTCGTGCATCGGAATAATTGAACAACACCTGATAGCTGATGTCAATGCCGGGAAAAGACTTGTTCGTTATTTTAGCAAGCCCGGACCATTCGTACGAATGGCTGAGAGGAACCGATTTCCCGTCACCGGTCGGGTGAGTAACAGACGTATCGGTAGGAACGTACATTCGCGTGCCGTATAAATAATCGTTAAACAAATAACGTCTCCCGCTCAATAAAAAATACGTTTGAGGAAGAGGCGTTGGACCGCTGACGTTCGCCTGAAAACTCTGAGTAGATAACGGATGTGACGTGTACGTCAGTCCGCGTTTTCCGCCGCTGCTATAAAGAAAATCGCCGTCGTAGGCTTCCGCATTCCACGAAAAATGATCCGTACCGGATTTCAAAACAGTGTTGACAACGCCGCTCATCGCCTGGCCGTATTCCGCATCAAATGTTCCCGTAATGACCTGAACTTCCTGAATCAGCGAGCGGTCAATCTTCATGCTCGATGAATTATCGTATGGATTGTTGATTGAAACGCCGTTGACTTGGTATTGAACTTCCCCTTCTCTGCCGCCGCGAAAATGTCCGTCCACAACTCCCGCCTGAAGATTCACGATATCCTGAAGGTCTTGCACCGGCAGCGCATTGATCTGCCGATCGCTCACAGTTGCGACTGTGCTTGTGAGATTGACATCAACAACGGGTTTTTGCGCCGTAACAACAACTTCTTGCGTAGTAACGCCTTCCTCCTGCAGCACCGCGTCTACTTTCGTTGTGTTGTCAACAATAATCTGCACATCCTTCACCACGTATGTGGCGTAACCTATAAAACGGAACTGGACTTCGTATGTGCCCGGTGGAATATTGAGAACGGTATAATAACCGTCCGGATCGGTAACACCTCCAAGCGTTGTCCCTGTGAGAATGACATTCGCACCGGGGAGCGGCTCTTTATTTTTATCAACAACTCTGCCGGCAAGCTTACCTGTTGTGCCGCTAAAGAGAGAAGTTGAACATATTATGAGCAGAAAACAAATTGAAAACCCCTTTAGGACGGAAAAAAATAACCGCTGTGTGAGATGTCGTATAGAAAATTTCATAGTTTGAAAGTTTATGAAAGATGACATCTCTATTTTCAAAGAGATGCCATCTTTTCCTATCACACAAGATGTAGGACACGTTCAATGTGTCCTACATCTTGGAAATGCTGAGTCTTCCGAAATCTTAAAGATTTCGGAAGACCGCTCTTATTTCAGCAACACCATACGCCCGACCGCTGTTTGATCAAGCGATGTGCGTAAACGATATGTGTAAACGCCCGAAGCAAGTCTCGCTCCATCGAATTCTGCTTCCTGAATGCCAGCTTGGCGAACGCCAAGGTCCTGTGAAGCCACAAGGCGTCCGAGAATATCGAACACTTCAAGCTTCACATTGCTTGCTTTCGACATTGAAAACTTGATCGTTGTGGACGGGTTGAACGGATTCGGATAGTTGCCGAAGAGTCTGAATTCTACCGGGGTCGCAGGGTGACTTTGTGCAACTCCGGTCAACACTGTGTTCGGATCCATCCATAGCCATGCCGATTGTTGTCTTCCGGCACTTTCGCGCGCAAACCAGACACGCGAGCCGTAGCTCTTCGTGTACTGCGCCCCGTACGAATCTCCGTCGAACATCGTAGCACCGAGGAAGACAACGCCGTCACCCCTGTTGCTCGGATACCCTAACTTGCTGAGATCAATTTTCATTTCAGCAGTATATCCGGTATCTGCCGTGGTTGCCATGGTGTCTACCGTACCTTGAACTTTCGCTGCGACAGTGACCGCTTTCCCTAATGAGTCCCACCCAGCTTTCCCTAAATCTTCCATGCGCATCGCACCGCCGACAGAGTCAATAATGAAAGTGAAGTTGCGCGTTATTTCGACAGAGTCGCCATTACGCGCGCCGCGATCATTCAGCGTTATCCTAAAGCCATCCCATCGGTCGGGAACAGAAGGTATAGATTGTACGACTTTATCCTTCACATCGAACCCGAGGTAAAGGGTATCGCCTTTATAGAACCACTTAATTGTTGCATCGTTCGGGTCGGTGATCGTTGCCATGCCGCCATTGACCTGAGGCTGAAATTGTCCGCTTGTGTACGAAAGTGTTCCAGGATAGGCACTGCGAATTGTGTTATCACCGTATTTCAACTTCAAGGTGCCGATGTTCGGATTACTCCAGATAGGTTCATCAAGCTTTCCATCAATAACAGGAGCGCCATAACTTCCGGCACCCGGAATAACCATATCGGCATTCACTGTCGGCGCGGTGCCTGAATTGACCGTCACATCCGGCCGAACAAGGATTCTCAGAGAATTATATGAATCTCCGCCGCCCCACTGTCCTTGAACCCATGCCTTGTTAATATTAAATCTATTTTTCACCGTATCGGCACCTTTGAACCACTGCCAATCGGCGTCGTAAATAGACGTATTCCACGCAACAATATCTCCAGCGGCTCCGGTCGGATCGTACCCGAAATACTTCAAATTGAATTTGAATTCGGTTGTCCAGCTTGTGTCTATACTTTCATCATCGTTTGTCGTTCCCTTCACCGTTGTTTTCGCATCCCAGATCTGCCACTTGGGAACGCCGTTGACGGAGTCTGTGCGGCTTCCGCCGTACGCACCGAAGTAACCCGGAAGTTTCCCGGGTTGATTCAGTGTCGAATCCGCCCACGTCGTAGCAACCCAGCCGTAAAAAATTTCTTTCCTCGGCATCGGCCGGTTGGCTGAAGACTTATCCAAAATAGCTCCCAACATTCCATCCCATTTCGCAGGACCAGGCCAATCTCCTCCGCCGATTGAGCTGTCGTTGCAAACCACCCCAACATACAAGCTGTCGCCGGAAACGAGAAACTTCATTGTGGCATGAATAGGATCGGTCGGAGCTATAGGCCAACCATCCGTGTTATAGCCGGAACCGGGCATACCGGGGTCTTTCCCGTACATCACCACAATTGAATCCGCTTTCGCCCAATCCGGTTCGTTCAATTTGCCGTCGAGCGTGATAGGACCCGAGGCAACGCGCGCCCAAATTGCGTCGGTGCGCTTGATCATCTGTCCGAACATCGTGAAGGATGCCGTTAACAACAAACAGACGATCAGTGTAATTTTGTTTTTCATGACGCTACTCCTTTGTTTGTGTTTGAATGGCGCCGTGGCGCCACAGTTGGATTACTTTTCAACCTCCTCCCAACAACCCGAAAAGGGTTTACCGACACAAAATTCTTTTCGTCTATGCCGAATGCTCACCTCCTTCTAATCATCATGATGTGTTTCGTGAATTCCACATGATTCTCGCACAACTAATTCCGTAGCGATGATGTCTTGTTTTCTGATATGATTTTCTTTCTCGGTGACCGCAGCGAAGAGATGTTCCATGGCGCGCACGCCGAGATTGCTGATCGGAACGTGAACCGATGTCAGCCCCGGCTTCATAAATCGTGCAATCGGAATATCGTCGAACCCTGCAACAGCCATTTCTTCCGGAACGCGAAATCCCGATTCGCGCAACGCGCTGATCGCGCCGATTGCCATCGAATCATTCGAGGCAAAAATTGCCGTGGGGCGACTGGGCAAGGTTAATATTTTCTTCGCTGCTTCAAAACCGGCTTCCTCAGTAAAATTTCCGGAAAATTCCAACTCTGCCGAGGCTTCGACTTTCGCTTCATGCAGCGCTGCACGGTAACCGTTCAAGCGTTCTTCCGCATCGTAGTTTTGTTCTGTCCCTTTGATGATGGCAATACGTTTATGACGATGCTGAATCAAATGCTTCACCATTTGATGCGCCCCTCCGATATTGTCTATATTAAGAGAATCGAACGAGGAATCTTTTACATAACAGTTAAGTAGTACAACAGGGAGAGACTTCGGAAGGTTTGCGTTCAAAGTTTCCGCATCAATGTGCGGCGACATGATAACGAGACCGTCAACCCGCCCACGCATGACGCGCAACGCTGCTTCGATCTCGCTTCTATTATTATGAGAACTCGATACGAGCAGATGGTGATGATACTGTTGCACCGTTTGATCCGCGCCACGGATTACTTCTGAAA
>JAGWND010000321.1 GCA_028873075.1 Bacteroidota bacterium | reverse complement strand
CTCCAGAGGCAAGAACAACTTCGACAATTTCACTGCCGGTTCTTACTGCGCGGCTGTCCCCCGCAATCAGCCCGTAAGCAGCAAATGCCCCGGCGAGCCCAAACTGCGAACGCCCGTCTCCAATTTCGGTAAAAAGATCGCTTGTCCATTTTACCGATGATGAGCTGCGGTACCACTTATCGCTTGTGCGCCACGTACCGTTGTCGGTCAACACCAAAGCGGCAGTTGTTGCAGCAACAGTTGCATACTCGGCAATTTTTTTGGTACGAAAAGTTTCTTTTCCGTACCGAATCCAATCGCCGGGAACGTTGGCAATCATATCGTACCAATGCATGGAAGCCGTCCTCGTCCCATTGAATCTCAGCGAATCGTGCGAAGTAGATTGTGCTTTGTCGAAAAAAGACGAAATTGTTCGATGTGCATCAATTGAGTCATGCGCCATTCCGGCGGCATTGCAAACTGCCGGGACTGCAAATGATGAAGTAGCGACGATAATGGCGAGGGTAGAAACAACTTTCACGTGCGTTTTTTCTTTCTTTGGAACTGACAGGCTACCGCTTGTATTGTTTGTAACAACAAAAATCGTTAATTGCAAGTTCTTCTGCAAGTAAAATATAATTGCTCCCTACAAGATTTTTTCTTAGCTTTTCAGCACACAAAGGGAGGTGCCATGCGACAAAACATTTCGAGCGGAACACGCTGGGAGCCGATTGTCGGCTACTCCCGTGCGGTGCGGGTTGGTCATCTTGTTTACGTCACTGGAACAACGGCAACGGATGCAAAAGGCGCCATCGTCGGCATCGGCGATCCGTACAGGCAAACTGTTCAGGCAATAAAAAACATTGAGACAGCGCTGCACAAAGCCGGTGCAGCACTCCGCGATGTTGTCCGCACCCGCATGTTCGTTACCGACATCAGCGAATGGGAAAAAATCGGGAAAGCACACCACGAATTTTTCAAGGAAATTCTTCCCGCAACAACAATGGTAGAAGTCAGCCGGTTGATTTCGCCGGAGGTGCTCGTCGAAATCGAAGCCGATGCAGTGATTGAGGAGAAGAACACATGACGGAAAACATTCGATGCCCGTGGGGCAACAGCGACCCGCTCTACATGAACTATCACGATAAAGAATGGGGTGTGCCTGTGCATGACGACAGAAAATTGTTCGAAATGCTCATTCTTGAAGGCGCGCAGGCAGGATTAAGCTGGATTACCATTCTTCGCAAGCGCGAAGCGTACCGCAAAGCATTCAACAATTTCGATGCGAAGAAAATTGCCTGCTATGACAAGCGAAAAGTAAAACAGCTTCTTGCCGATAAAGGAATCGTGCGGAACAAGCTGAAAATTTCCGCCGTTATTCGCAACGCACAGGCGTTCCTCGCAATTCAAAAAGAGTTCGGCAGCTTCGACGCGTACATCTGGCAGTTCGTCGGCGGCAAACCGAAACAAAATTCCCGCGCCGCCATGAAAAATGTTCCTGCAACGGCGCCGGAATCCGATGCAATGAGCAAAGGTTTGAAGAAACGCGGCTTCACGTTTGTCGGCTCGACCATTTGCTATTCGTTCATGCAGGCTGTCGGAATGGTGAACGACCATCTCGTCGAATGTTTTCGGTGGAAAGAAGTGGGGTAACGTTCTTACAAAGGAATCCGAAGTTCAATATCTTTCAAAATCAAATTAATTTACGGAAGTTACGCAAAACAACATTTTTGATAACCGAAACAAAGAAAAGTCATTCCCGACAAAAACATTCGGGAATAACTTTTCCCTTGCTTTGCGTAGCTTCTGTTAATTTATTCCATCTCATTTTCAGTTGCTTTCTTTCAGTGGGGCAGCTTTTAAGGTAACCAACAACTCATCCCACATTTGGTCTTTTGCGGAACTTTTGTTATATTTCGACTGTTCAACCCCTATGGTCGAAAGGTCAATGAGAAAAATTGATTCCTATGGGTTAACCATTTTCAAAGGATTATCAATGAGAACAAAAATTCCCGAACTTTCGCGAGAGAAAGAGATGCTTATTCTCAACGCGGCACAAAAGCGGTTTG
>JAGWND010000103.1 GCA_028873075.1 Bacteroidota bacterium | reverse complement strand
GTAAAAGTATTTTGTGAGTGAAGATTCTTGAACCGGTTTTTAAAACAGCAAAATAAATTCCAGACGCCATATCGTCCGCCGCGAAGTTAAATTCGTACGTTCCTTTCAATTTTCTTTCGTCAACTAACGCTTTTACACTGCGGCCGAGCATATCATAGAGCGTAATATTTACGTAACCATCACTTGCAATTGTGAAGCGGAAACGTGTTGCATTATTGAAGGGATTAGGATAGTTTTCTATTGCATCGAATGTTTGAGGAGAGATGGGTTCACGGATAACCGAAGTAATTGTACCGTACTTCACGCCGTTGATAATTGCACCCGTTAGAACATAAACATCTGATGGTTCAGCCTCAGATTTAACTAACCCAAGCCCCGCAGCTAAATGGTCGGTACCAAGCGTAAAGGGGGATGATTGCCCAGGGTTTTGATACTGGAATCTTATTGCTTTAACCGTCGTGTAATTACTGTCGGTTACTATTGCCCGATATATATATACAACAGTTGCTATCACAGGAACAGTATCTTGCACCACACCAGCTTGCCATGAATCTCCGCTGTCTGCATAGAGCTTGTATCGAATATATTGAGGTTGGTAACTCATATTATAGACGTTACCCAATGAATCAATCCTGTAATTATATTGCCCCCCCCGCCACCGTGCTCGAATGCAAATACGTTTTTCGAAATAGAATCAACAACTACAGAATCGGTATAAAGTGTTCCTGTTATCTCTCCTGTAAATTGAGAACGATACTGTCTTATATCTCCGGCATGAACAGGAAAATAATTTAACGAGTCAGGTGTTTGCGACATTGCAAAAGTACCAAGAGCAATACTTAAAAAAATTATTCGAAACATTTTCATCACCTCCTTTCTTTATTTGGTGAGAAATATTTTGTGAGCATTGTTTCTCTCGTTTTTTGCCAAAGACGTGGACTCCCCTTAACTTTAGGCACGGGTGAAACTGCGCCTCAGCGCATTGAATCTTAAAATATTGAAAAACGCCGTCATTTTCTCGCCTATAAAATGAACGATGTGAGACGGTGGGAAAAGTATAAGTATAAAGAAACGACTTTAAGGTCAATAAAAATTTTTGTTACGCAAAGGTTTTTGGGCAGGGTTATTTTCTGATCTCTCACGGAGCGACGACCATCGGCTCCTGCTGGCTGATGCAGTGCAGCGTGCCGAGCCCCCACGCTAAATCAACACAATCAATGCCGATAACTTTTCGCGTCGGAAATTCGCGTTGAAGAATTTCGAGTGCTTCCTTGTCTTTCGGATCACGGAATGTCGGCACAAGCACCGCACCGTTCATAATCAAAAAATTTGCGTAGCTTGCCGGCTCACGTTGGTTGTTGTAGAACATCGGCGACGGCATCGGAAGCTCGACTATGCGGAACGGTTTGCCGTCCTGATCGCGGAACGATTTCAACTGCGCCAAATTTTCCTGAAGAATTTTATGGTTTTCATCAGCAGGATCATCTTCAACAACGGCAACGATTGTCGAGGGATTCACGAAGCGCGCGGTGTCGTCAATGTGCCCGTCCGTGTCGTCGCCTACAATGCCTTTGTCAATCCACAGAATTTTTTCGACGCTGTAATAATTGAGAAGATAATTTTCGATCTCTGTTTTGGAAAGTTTCGGATTGCGGTTGGGATTGAGCAAACACGATTTGCTCGTGAGCAAACAGCCTTTACTGTTGACATCAATCGAACCGCCTTCCATCACGATGCCGGGAGAAAACAACGGCAGCTTACGCTGCTCGGCGATGCGCACCGGAACTACATCGTCCAAATCGAACGGCGGATATTTTCCGCCCCACGCGTTGTAACCCCAATCCACAATGGCGAGCGGCTGTTTCGCTTTCGGATTCACGACAAACGCCGGACCGTGATCGCGGCACCACGCATCGTTTGTTGGAATTGTGTAGAGTGTGAAGCGCGGGCGCTCAATTCCTGCTTTCGTCAGCCGTGTCATCACGTCCTCGCGCATGTCTTCATCATTCACATTGATATTGACATGCTGAAACTGCGTCAGCGTTTTGACAATTGCCGTAAAAACATCGGGTATCGGTTCGAACTTTCCGGGCCATGTGTCTTTGTTGTGAGGCCACGAAAGCCACGTTGCGGCTTGCGGCTCCCATTCTGCAGGAAAGCGATAGCCTAAGCTTTTGGGTGTTTGTTGAAATGATTTCACAAAACAGCTAACAGTTAACAGTGATCAGTTATCAGTGTTTTTTACTTTAATCCTTGTGGATTTGAGAATTGAATATAGAATTTTGCAAATTTCATCTGATCGATGTACTTGCTTTCTTTTAGCAGGGAAAGCCAATATTTTGTCTCAAGCCCTTCTTTGTACGCTATAGATAATTTTGAAGAAAATTCTGCTTTAGAAATAGCCCCATTCGCTTCGGCAATGTTCGCCCCAATAGAAGTACCGCTACGTAGCAATTGTTTTGAAATTACAAACTCCTTTTCTTCTTGAATTAAAAAACGATAAAGTTTCACAGCTCGGACAGCAAACGCA
This sequence comes from Bacteroidota bacterium, assembly GCA_028873075.1. Taxonomy (GTDB): domain Bacteria; phylum Bacteroidota; class Ignavibacteria; order UBA10030; family UBA8401; genus JAJYOI01. Next base: position 8,859 of record JAGWND010000103.1, on the reverse strand, counting down.
AACGACTTTTTATAAAGATTGTTGTCTTCTGTCAGCATTTATGATAATTGTTCGCTGTTAACTGATCACTGAGCAGGTTAGTCAAGAAATCGTTTGGTAATTCCGTCGTACGCGTCAATCCTCCGGTCGCGGAGAAATGGCCAGTGCATGCGCGTTGAATCGGAGTGGGAAAGGTCAAGCTCCACGACATTCACTTCTTCTTTATCGTGCGACGCCTGAAAGAGCAATTCGCCGAACGTGTCAGCAACGAACGACGCACCCCAAAAATTGATGTTCCCTTCTTTGCCGACGCGATTCACCGCCACAACCGGAACGCCGTTCGCAATTGCGTGTGCGCGCTGGATCATCTGCCACGCCTGAAACTGATTCGTGCAGACATTGGAGTCTTCTCCTTCCGCCCAGCCGATTGCTGTCGGATAAAAAAGAATTTCCGCGCCGTCAAGCGCCGTCAGCCGCGCCGCTTCGGGATACCATTGATCCCAGCAAACCAAGGCGCCGATTTTTCCGAAACGCGTCTGCCAGCTTTTGAAACCGAGATCGCCCGGAGTAAAATAAAATTTTTCATAAAACGACGGATCGTCCGGAATGTGCATCTTGCGGTACTTTCCAAGATAGCGTCCGTCAGCGTCAATGATCGCGGCGGTGTTATGGTACACGCCTTCTGCACGTTTCTCAAACAACGATGCGATAATCACAGCGCCAGCTTCTTTTGCAACCGCTTGCAATTCTTCCGTTGATTTTCCGGGAATCGCCTCCGCGAGTGCAAACGGAGCATAATCTTCCTTCATACAAAAATATTTCGAGCGGAACAATTCTTCCAGACAAACAATGTTCGCTCCTTTTTTCGCTGCGTCACGGATTCCGTTCACGGCTTTTTTCATGTTCCGGCTCGGATCGTCGCCACATGCCGTTTGCACTAAACCGATATTAACTTTTCGATGTGATGCCATTGTGTTTCCTATTTTTTGACGATGTCTGACGGCACTTCCAAACGTCCGGCGAAAAAGCGCGTCAGACGTCTTCTACTTTTTCAAAACACACCGTTGCATTCGTCCCGCCGAAGCCAAAACCGTTCGATAATGCATACCTGATTTCTTTGTTTCTTGCAACGTTCGGAACATAATCGAGGTCGCACTCGGGGTCGGGTGTCTCAAGATTAATTGTCGGCGGAAGAATTCCTTCATACAATGCAAGAACGGTGAACGCAGCTTCCACCGCACCCGCCGCACCGAGCAGGTGTCCCGTCATAGATTTTGTCGAACTGATTGCCAGCTCTTTCGCATGCGAATTGAAGACAAGCTTTACCGCTCTCGTTTCAGCAGCATCGCCAAGTTCGGTTGATGTGCCGTGCGCATTGATGTAATCAATTTGCTCCGGCTTCAAGCCGGCATATTCAATTGCGCGTTTCATTGCAAGCTGGGCGCCTTCGCCGTTTTCCGGCGGAGCGGTAACGTGGAACGCGTCGGCGCTCATGCCGCAGCTTAACATCCGCGAGTACATTCTTGCACTGCGGCGGCGTGCAAATTCTTCTTCTTCGAGGATCAAAACTCCCGCGCCTTCGCTCAACACAAACCCGTCGCGATCTTTATCGAACGGACGCGACGCTCGCGACGGTTCATCGTTGCGCTTCGACATTGCTTTGGCAGAACAAAATCCTGCGAAACCCAACTCCGCAATTGAAGCCTCTGCGCCGCCGACAATCATCACATCCGCTTCACCGCGCCGTATTGCGTGAAACCCGTCGGCAATAGCGTGATTACCTGTCGCACATGCCGAAACGACAGCGTAATTCGGTCCGCGCGCGCCTGTACGAATTGCGAGATACCCTGACGCCATATTGATGATTGCACCGGGAATGAAAAACGGTGTCACGTAGCGCGGTCCATCTTTCGCCAGCATCAATGTTGTGTCGGTGATGCTGATAAGCCCGCCGATCCCCGAACCGATGATGATGCCGACCCGCTCTGAATTTTCCGGCGTAACATCAAGCCGGGCATCTTTCAATGCATCGAGTGCGGCACCGGTTGCATAATGGTTGAAGAGATCGAAGCGGCGCATCTCTTTCGGCTCGAAATATTTTTTCGCATCGAATCCCTTCACCTCGCCGGCAATCCGCGTAGGATATTGTTCAGCGGAAAAGCGCGTCACGGGACCGATGCCGGATTTTCCGGCAATGCACGCTTTCCACGATTCCTCTGTGGAAAGCCCGAGCGGTGTAATCAATCCAATGCCTGTAACAACAACATTTCGCATAGTCTGTCCTTCGCTGGTGGTGGATAACTACGGGATTTCTGTCACAGTGTTACGATCCGAAAAAAGATAGGGGAAATTCCTTCGTGAAACAAGACGGTGTACCGAAAAGTCATTTCGTTATCGCTCTTGCCCCTTCATTTTCTACTCTCATCATTTCGCACGATGCTTCCCTGCCATGTGCAGCAAACGCTTTCACCATCGCGCTGCCGATTTCTTTTTCATTGGAAACAGCAAAACAAAACACCGTCGGTCCGGCACCGCTGATGTTGAATGAAAGCGCGCCGGCATCGAGCGCCGCTTTTTTCACATCGTCGAATCCGGGAATGAGCGACGCGCGGTACTGCTCGTGAAGCGTATCGCTCGTTGCGTACCGCAGAGCATCAACATCACCCTGAATAAGCGACGCAACGAGCGACGCAACGTTTTCGATGTTCCGCACAGCGTCTTTCATCAAAACTTCTTTCGGAAGAATCTTGCGCGCTTCTTTCGTCAGGACTTGAAAACGCGGACTGCACGCAACAACGGAAAGCGGTGCGGCAATTTTCACGCTCCGGCAGCGGACGCTTCCGTTGTCGAAACAATTGATCGTCAATCCACCCATGAGCGCCGCCGAAACATTGTCCGGATGCCCTTCGAGACCGACGGCAATATTCAGCATTTCTTCACGCGATAATTTTACATCGAGGATTTCGTTGGCAAGAAAAACTCCGCCGCTGATTGCTGCACCGCTTCCGCCGAGTCCGCCGCAGGAAGGAATGCCGTTGTTCAACGAAAGCCGAAGCGAAGGAAGTTCTGTACCGGCATGTTTGGCTACGGCAACCATTCCTTGATAAACAAGATTCGTCTTGTCTGCAGCTATGTGCTCAACGCCGTTTCCTTTGACGATAATCTCCGGAGAATTTTTTGTGTCAACAACCTCGACGGAAAGTTCGAGATAACGGTCCAGCGCCAGTCCAAGCGTGTCGAAGCCGGGGCCTAGGTTTGAGGTTGATGCAGGGACTTTGATCTTCATTTTTTGTGTTAATGCGATGGTAAATTTTTTTTCTAATTACTCATGATGCACCAATTTGGGAATAACGGAATGGCGGAATGTTCGAATTCCATTGTTCCAACATTCCATCATTCCTGCAATTCTAAAATATTCCTCAATGCATCGAGACTCGCTTCAATCTCCACCAGAGGATTGGCAAGCGCATGATGATTCTTCAAATGATAATCAACAATGATTTGCGGGTCTTTCAAAATATTTCCGGTGAGAATACCGACAACCGTTTCGTTGTACTTGAGCGTTCCGTTCTCAACCAGTTTTCGAATGCCGGCAACCGTTGCACACGACGACGGCTCAGCGCCGATGCCGGCGGAATCTACATGCGCTTTCGCTTCAAGAATTTCTTCATCGCTCACACTCTCGACAATGCCGTTTGTCCATTGAAGCGACCGCACCGCTTTCGAATAATTTGCGGGATTGCCGATGCGAATTGCCGTTGCAATCGTTTCCGCTTTTTGCGGAATTAAATTCTCGAATCCGTTTTTGAACGCTTCGTAAAACGGACTTGCACCCCGCGCCTGAATGACGGCGAACCGCGGCATTCTATCAATAAATCCGAGCTGTTGAAACTCGCGCAACGCTTTTCCGAACGCGCTCGTGTTGCCTAAATTCCCGCCGGGGAAAACGAACCAATCCGGAACTTTCCAGCCCAATTGCATCAACGTCTCCCAAATAATGGTTTTCTGTCCTTCAAGACGAAACGGATTGATCGAGTTGAGCGGATAGGCGTTCAGTTTTTCCTGCGCGTTACGAACGAGCTCCATGCATACATCGAAGTCTCCGTTTACAACGAGCGTCTTTGCGCCGTACGCAAGCGCCTGCGAAATTTTTCCAACCGCAACATTTCCTTTCGGAATCAGCACAAGCCCCGCCATCTCCGCTTCCGATGCGTACGCAGCAAGCGACGCCGAAGTGTTACCGGTGGAAGCGCATGTGACTGCTTTGACGTTCAACGTTTTTGCCTGCGTTACCGCGACCGTCATACCGCGGTCTTTGAACGAGCCCGTCGGGTTTTCGCCCTCATGTTTTAAGAAAAGGTTTTCAACCGACAGCCACTGCGATATTTTTTTGCTGCGATAGAGGCGTGTATTTCCTTCCTGCTTTGAAATAATTTTTTCTTCAGCAATCTCCGGCAACACAAGCTCTTTGAATCTCCACACGCCGCCTGCAGGCTGACCATTGATTTTGAATTGCCGCTCTTCGAAAAATTTCCGTGACAACGAAAAACTTTTTTTGAGTTCTTCCAAATTGTGAACGACATCGAGAAGACTTCCGCAGGTACACGTGAAGCGGATTTCGGAAAACCGATATTCTTTCCCGCAGGAGATGCATTTCAACAATGAAGAATTTTTTTTCATGTTGCTGTCAGTTCAAATGAAACACATCGTGGATCGCCTGCACCGTTTTTTTCACATCTGCTTCGTCCACAACAAATGAAATATTCAGCTCCGACGACCCTTGGGCAATGGCAACAAGATTGACGCCGGCATCTGCGACAGCGGTAAACGTTTTGCCGGCAATACCGCGCGTTCCTTTCATTCCTTCGCCGACAACAGCAACAATGGAAACGTGACGCTGCACCGTAATGTCGTCGATCAGTTTTCGCACAAGATCAATGTCGAATTCGCTTCGCAGAACACTCAGCGCCTTCTCGCAATCTTTGTCGGGAACAACGAAGCACACATTGTGTTCCGACGATGCCTGAGAAATCATCATCACGTTCACGCCGATGCGAGCGAGCGCCGAAAAAATTCTCGCCGAAATGCCCGGCACACCCATCATGCCGTTTCCTTCAATAGAAATGACGCTGAGATAATCAATCGAAGTGATATTCTTGACAACCGATCCGGCGTTTCCGCTCTTCTTTGAAATCAACGTTCCGAGATGCGGCGGATTGAACGTATTTTTGATGCGAATAGGGATATTCTTTTCAATTGCCGGCATCATCGTTTTCGGGTGAATTACCTTCGCGCCGAAGTACGACATCTCTGCCGCTTCGCGGTACGAAATTTCGGGAAGTACTTTCGCACCGCTGACGTACCGCGGGTCGGCGGTCATCACGCCGTCAACGTCGGTCCAAATCCAAATTTCTTCCGAATCCAAAGCTGCACCGATGATCGAGCCGGTGTAGTCCGAACCGCTTCTGCCCAACGTTGTGGTGATGCAATCATCCGTGCTTGCAATAAATCCGGTGATCACAGGAACAATTCCCTGTTCTACTTTCGGCAGAAGAAGAGCACGGCTGTTGTTATTCGTGACAGCGAAATCCACTGCCGCTTCGCCAAAATGACGATCGGTGCGGATGAATGTCCGCGCGTCAATAAATTCGGCGGGCACGTCATAATCTTTCAGGAGTGCGGCAATCTGGAGACATGAGAGAATTTCTCCGTACGACGCAATGGCATCAAGCGACCGCGCGCTGAGCTCCTTCAGCAGGCTGACGCCGCGGTATAAATTTGTCAGATCATCGAAAAGCGCCGTTTGCGTGTTGATCAATTCTCTGTGGCGCGCGGCATCTTTGAGAAGCGTGTTGGCGACGTTCAAATGCTTTTCTTTCAGTGTCTCGATATTTTTTTTCACGATTTCCGCGTCGCGATGAACAGCGTGCTGCGCAGTTTCGAGAAGAAGATTCGTTACGCCGCTCATTGCCGAAGCAACGACGACCGGATGTTGCGGCAAAAAATTGTGAACAATTGAAGCGACATCCTGCAGCCGCTGAAGATCGCCGACCGATGTTCCCCCGAATTTCATCGTAATCATAGTATGAATTCCTTAAGAGATGCCGGACGGCTAAACGCGTCGTCAGGCATCATTTTTTCGCAATAAAAAAGCCTCGAGAGTTTCCTTTCGAGGCTTCGTGAACTAAAGTCCTGAACAACTATGACCTGCACGAGAGCGCTCGAATTGTACAGTCCCGACTTGTCGGGATAGTCGTTGTTGTAGGTGTTCCGGTAAAAAAGTTCATTGCTTGTAATCTCTTATAAAAGAATTGCGGCACAAATTTTTTCAGTCATTTCTTTTGTGCCGACGGGTGTGCAGCCTTCCGTAACAATATCGGAAGTTCGGAAACCATTATCAAGCACTTTTTGAATTGCTGCTTCAACAGCGTCGGCTTCGCTCTGAAGATTGAAGGAAAACCGCATCATCATCGCAACGGAGGCAATTGTAGCAATCGGATTCGCTTTGTTCTGTCCGGCAATGTCGGGTGCGCTGCCGTGCACGGGCTCGTACAAAGCCACTGTCCCGCCAAGACTTGCTGATGCGAGCATGCCGATCGAGCCGGTGAGCATCGCCGCTTCGTCGCTCAGAATATCGCCGAACATGTTTTCGGTGACAATGACGTCGAACCGGCGCGGGTTGCGTATCAACTGCATCGCGCAGTTGTCAACGTACATGTGCGACAGCTCGACATCGGGAAATTCTTTTGCGGCGTCAATGATCGCTGAACGCCAAAGCTGCGATGTTTCAAGAATATTGGCTTTGTCAACCGAACAGACTTTCTTTCTGCGCTTCCGCGCAATATCGAACGCCGATTTTGCAATGCGGCGAACTTCGAATTCGGAATACGTGAGTGTGTTTGTCGCCGTTCGTTCGCCGTTTTTCGTCTCGACTCCGCGCGGCGTTCCGAAATAAATCCCGCCTGTCAATTCCCGGACAACGATGATGTCAACGCCTTCAAGAATTTCTCTTTTTAATGACGATGCTGAAATAAGGGCGGGATAAATTTTTGCAGGACGAATGTTCGCGTAGAGCCCGAGTCCTTTACGAAGCCCGAGCAGTGCCTGCTCCGGTTTCAACTGCGGCGGCTTGCTGTCCCATTTCGGTCCGCCGACAGCACCGAGCAGAACGGCATCGCTTGCACGGCAACTTTTCAGCGTTTCTTCAGGAAGTGGAATGCCGACGGCATCAAGCGCTGCGCCGCCGGCAAGAGCGTTCGTGAAACGGAACTGATGATGAAATTTTTTCCCGACAACTTCAAGAACTTTGATTGCTCCCGCAACGACTTCCTGACCGATTCCGTCACCGGGGATGATCGTGATGTTTTTATTCATGCTATTAAAAAATAAAACCCCGTGCAGGGTTTTGCTGATAGATTTTACGCTACACCAAAAAAAGGTTACGGCTTCTAAAAGTAAAAACCCTCCAAGGGTTGCCTATTTATTGATTAACTCCGAAAGCTCTCTCGACCGTATCGTTGCCGTTGCCACTGCATCTATCAGCATCGAGCGCAAGCCGTGCGACTCAAGTTCGTGGATGGCATTGATTGTCGTTCCGCCCGGCGTCGTTACCCGGTCGCGGAGAATTGCCGGATGCACGTTCGATTCCTTCACCAGCTTTGCGGAGCCGAGAACTGTTTGAATAGCAAGCTTCGTGGAAATATCGCGCGGCAGGCCCATCTTCACACCGCCGTCAATGAGTGATTCGATGACCATGTAAATGTACGCCGGACCGCTGCCGCTCAATCCGGTAACGGCATCGAGATGCTGTTCGCCGACAACGACAACTTCGCCGACCGCCTCAAAAATTTTTACGGCGATGTCGTGCTGTTGTACGTGAACATGCTTTCCGAACGCAATTGCCGTTGCGCCGAGCCCGACTGTTGATGCGATATTCGGCATGGCGCGCACCACCGGAACGTTTTTGCCGATGACTTTTTCCATCGAATCGGTTGTAACGCCGGCGGCAATGGAGATAACGAATTGATCCTTGTGCAGCACGTCGTGCATTTCTTCCAACACCGTGCGGATAACGTACGCTTTGACGCAGAGTATGACAATATCGGCGTGCCGCGCGGCTTCTTTATTGTCAGTCGTGATGTTCACGCCGAATTCTTTCTGGAGAACTTCCAACTTCTCCATGCGCGTGCCGCTGGCGTAAATTTTTTTAGCGGAGGTGAGATTTGCGTTCAAGATGCCACGGATAAGCGCCGTGCCCATGTTTCCCGCACCGATAACTGCGATAATTTTGTTGAGCATAGTCGTGTTCCGAGTTCAAAGTTTTTGATGGTTAAAGACTCACGATTCAAGTTTCATGACTCAAAATTCCAATATTCCACCATCCCCTGATCTCTTTGTTTGATCTCTGACTTCTAATTGGGGAAAATCATTCACCCCTTCGCCAACATTCCAGACTCTCGGGCATAGGCGAAAATTCCTCCGGCGCGAAGAATACTTTCGACATCGCCAAGCGGCTTCAATTGGTATGTGATTTGACGGGTAACGTTTTTCAATATTCCTCTTGAAGTATTCAATTCAAGCGCGTCGCCGGTTTTGATTTCTTTATACAGATGTGTTGCGGCTTCAAACGGAGCGACAAATCCGCCGTCTATTGCATTGCGGTAGAAGATGCGTGCGTATGATTCCGCGATCACCGCTTCGATGCCGGCAATGTTAAGCGCCACAGGCGCATGCTCGCGCGACGAGCCGCAGCCAAAATTTTTTCCGGCAACAATGATTTTGTATTCGGAATGCCATGTTCCTTCTTTGATGAACGGAATATTTCCGGCGGGCAATCCTGATTCCTCATTCGGCACACCCGAAAGTGCATACTTGCCGTAA
>JAGWND010000102.1 GCA_028873075.1 Bacteroidota bacterium | reverse complement strand
GCTTTTCTTTGGGCACTCGAATGATATCCATAACGACTCCCTTTTTCTTATGTGATGTCATACAAATTGATGACGAGTTTTGACTTGTCGGAATTGTTTATCTGCCGCGTCGAACAGTTCGCTGCGAAACTGCGGATGGGCGATTGATGCAAGCGCTTCGGCACGCTGGTGAAGATTTTTTCCGTGAAGCGATGCAACGCCGAATTCTGTAACGACATAATGCACGTCGGCACGTGATGTTACAACCCCCGCACCGGGAGCGAGCACGGGAACAATTCGGGATACCGTTCCGCCCTTTGCCGTTGAGGACAGCGCGATGATCGGTTTCCCTCCGCGGGATGCCGCTGCACCGCGAATGAAATCTACCTGTCCGCCGAATCCGCTGTAGATCGAAGTGCCGATGGAATCGGAACAGACTTGCCCTGTCATATCCACTTGGATGGCGGAATTGATAGCGACCATTTTGTTGTTCTGAGAAACGATCCACGGATGATTCGTGTAATCACACGGGTGGACTTCGAAGTACGGATTATTGTCCACATATTCATACAGCGACGACGAACCGAGCACGAATGTGGAGATCGCCTTGCCGGGATGCAGCGTCTTCTTGCGGTTTGTCACTATGCCCCGCTCGATAGCTTTCACCACGCCGTCAGAAATCATTTCGGTGTGAATGCCGAGATTTCTTTTCCCGTCAAGCTGCGCCAGCACCGCATCTGGAATACCACCGATGCCGAGCTGAAGCGTCGCATCGTCTTCAACTAAACCGGCTATAGATGTTCCGATTTTTTTCTCAACATCGGAGAATTCATGATTTGCAGGAAGCGTCTTCAGGGGTTCGGAACATTCGACAATTTTATGAACACGCGAAACGTGGATGAACACATCGCCGAGTGTGCGCGGCATTTTATCATTTACTAAAGCGACAACAATTTTCCCGTTTTCAGCGGCTGCTTTCGACGCACCGCACTCGACACCTAGGCTCATAAAGCCATGCTCATCCGGCGGGCTGAGGTGCACAAACACCACATCGAGCGGAAGATATCCTTCAGAAAAAAAAGCCGGAATGCTGGACAAATGCACCGGAATGTAGTCGCCGCTTCCGTTATTGATCGCTGCACGATCCGCAGGACCGACAAACAACGAGTTATGGCGAAAATGTGATTCCAGCCCCGGTTTCGAGAGCGGATCGTCTCCCAATAAAAGCAAGTGCACCACTTCGATATCGAATACTTCATCCTTGCGAAGAGCGAGCGCGTTCGTCAGCAGTTCCGGGGTCGCCGCATTACCGCTGAGAAAAATTCTGTCTCCCGATTTCACAACCGACACTGCATCCGCGAGTGTCGTGACTTTTGCCGTATATTGCTCCGCCCAGCTCATTTCAATTCTGCGACGATGGAAGAACGCTCGCCAAATGAATTTGTAAATCTTTGTACGGCAGTTTGAACACGTTTGATACGGTTCGGTTCGTGCAAAATCCGTTGAACGTGCAGGCGCCTTTCGCAAAACCGGGGTCAAGTCGCAACGCATGCTCAATTCCACTCTCACCGAGTGAATGAAGATAAGGAAGAATCGCATTCGTCAATGCCACCGTTGCAGTGCGCGAAACCATTGCGGGCATATTCGGCACGCAGAAATGAACAACCCCGTGTTCGATGAACACCGGATCGTCAATCGTTGTCGGGCGGCTTGTCTCAATGCACCCACCTTGATCAATTGCAACATCCACAATCACCGAGCCTGCTTTCATCGTTTTCACCATTTCTTCACTCACGACATGCGGCGCGCGCGCTCCTTTCAGCAGCACGGCACCGATGACAACATCGGCAAACTGCACGGCGCGCGCAACGTTGACGTCGGTTGCAAGCGCAGTTGCAACCTTCCAATGAAAATGATGTTCAATCTCTCGCAGCCGCGAAAGATCGCTGTCGAGAACCGTGACCGCAGCACCGACTCCTAATGCAACGCGCGCGGCAGTTCGTCCTACAGTTCCGGCTCCCAAAATGACAACCGAGGCAGGCGGAATTCCCGGAATGCCGCCGAGAAGAATGCCTCTGCCCCCCTCTTCCCCTTGTAAAAAATGAGCTGCCACCTGAATCGAAAGTTGTCCGCCGATCTCGCTCATCGCCTGCAGCACGGGCAAACTTCCGCGGTTGTCTTCAATCAACTCGTAGGTAATCGCTGTAGTTTTCTTTGCCAACAATCCTTCGGTAATTTTCCTGTCGGAAACGACAAGGTGAAACGCCGAAAAAAATACTTGCCCCGCTCCGAGCAACGATAAGTCGCCGTTTGTCGGTGGAGAAATTTTCAGCACTACCTGCGAGCGGGCGATCGTTTCTTCCGCGCTGTACACAATGACAGCGCCTGCAGCAACATACTCGGTGTCGTTGAACATTGAAAGAAGCCCTGCATGTTGTTCCACAAACACACGATTTCCTGCCGCCGTCAGCGACTGCACTCCCGCCGGCGACAATGCAACACGCCGCTCCAACCTGCGGTCTTCCTTAAGAACGCCGAAGTTCATGTTCAGTTTCGTCCCGTTGTTCGGGATGACTACGCTTGTCCGTCATCACAAATGCAGTCCATCGGACAGACTGACATCGCCTTTCGCACATCGTCCGTTTCGTCTTCCGTATCCGGCTGGCGGTAGACATAGTAGAATAATCCGGAATCGTCAAAAGAAAAACTGTGGATGGCATACGAAAGACAGAGCCCGCATCCGTTACACGTATCTAACACATAAAACCGTCCGGGAACATTGTCCGGGTGCGGCTTGCCGACTTTTCCCGAGGGATTTCCAATTTGAGTTTGCATACGTTCGCTCCTTTTTAACTCACTCTATGCGATTCACCTCAAGCTGAGTCGCATATCATGTCAAAAAAATTATGCCTCGCTGCGACGCTGTATGATTGCAATGATGAAACCAAGAAACAACAACACCGAACCTCCCCACAATAAATTCATAAAAGGTTTTGTGCTGACCTCAAGATTGAGAATTTCACTTCGCTGCGGAGCGGCTCCCGGGCGAAGTATTTCGAGCGTTACGGTAGATTCTTTCGAGCTCATATCGACATTCATGGAAACCAGCCGCACGTTTGCACCCAAGAGCTTTGATTCGGCAGCGTCGTACTGCGGCGCACTGTCTTTCGCGTACACGGCAGTCGGTACGATCGTTTCGGCGGCACGTCCGTCGCTTAGCTCGAGCACAGAGCCGACAGAAATTCCACCGCCGCCGCTCAGCATCGCATCCATCCCATGCTGACCCATTTGAAATTTCACGAACTTTGCTTTTACAGCGCCGATGGAAATCGTCTCGCCTTTTTTCAGCGTGACCATGTCTCCGGCATGCGGAGCTCCGGCAACAGATTCGTCCAATGAAATCGGAGAAAGATACAGATCGCCGGTAAACGTTGAGCGAATGTCGGGATTACGCATGATGCCTTGGTCCTGCGTTTGAAACATGACCGGTGAAAGAACAAAATCATCTGCGCCTTTTTTAATGCTTACATCGAACGCATATTTGCCACCTTCAATACGATGATTGCCTGTGTACGTCATCGTGTAAGCACCGACCGGTTTCGGAATGTTCAATTCAAGCCCGACTTGCTGCTTCGTCCCGTACTTCGCCGATGTAACAACGCCGAGAAAGAATAGTGCAAGCCCGATGTGAGCAATTTTTCCTCCCAGCCAGCGCGGATCGGTTTTTGCGATGGTGAATGCAAGCTCGACATTCACAAAGAACGAGAACGCAGAAGCAAAGACAAAAAGAAGAAGCATAAATTCGTGCAGGCCAAAATACGCCGCCACTGCCGCAACGAGTACGGCAGCAATCAGCGATTTTGCCGACTTCTTCAAGATTTCTTTCCCGTCTTCGCTTTCCCATTTTACCCGCAAGCTGTAGCCGATGAGCAGCACAACAGCAACAGCGAGCGGAAGGTTAACTGCATCGTAAAAGGCACCGTCAACCGTTGTCTTGGAAAAAATCGGAAGACTTGTTCCAAACAAAACGACAATGGCAATCAATCCCAACGCCGCGGCGCCGGCAGTCAATGCGACTTCGCGTGTGAGGAAACCCATTGGGGGCGCTTGCAATTTCAATTCTTTACGGCGGCTCGCCATCATGCCGAATCCGAGCACGCCAAACACAGCGATGAAAGCAAGCAGCAATGCATATACAACCGATCCGGGATCGGTAAACGAATGCACCGACGCATCGCCCAATACGCCGCTCCGCGTAAGAAATGTGCTGTACAAAACAAGAACATAGGCTGCGACTGCAAGAAAGAAATTTGTCCGCACCAACTGTCCGGTTTTTTTCTGGACGATTGCCGTGTGAAGAAGCGCCATCAACACGACCCACGGAATGAGCGAAGAATTTTCGACCGGGTCCCATCCCCAATACCCGCCCCAGCCAAGAACACCGTACGCCCAGTACGCACCCAACATAATGCCAAGCCCAAGCACCAATCCTGAAAACAAAATCCATGGCGATGCGCTTTTCAGCCACAGTGTAAATTCTTTTCGCCACAATGCCGCTACAGCAAAGCTGAACGGAACTGCCGACGCCGCAAACCCGATAAAAAGGACCGGCGGATGTACAACCATCCAGAAATTTTCGAGAAGCGGATTCAATCCACGCCCATCCTGCGGAATATGTCCCGGCGCAATCTGACCGGCATACATCTCCCAAATCGTTCGGAAGGGGGATTTTGTCAACAGCAGCAACAGCAAAAACGACTGCGTTGCAAGAAACACAGACATAACGTGAGCTTCGAGATTGCGTGTGCGCGTGTAGCGGAGCAAAAAGATACTGAGAATTGCCGAACACAACGCCCAGAACATAAAGCTTCCTTCCTGTCCGGCATAAAAAGTTGAAATGAGAAAATGCAGCGGCAAGCTTCTCGAGCTGTAACCCCATACATAGGCATACGAAAAATCATGCTGCACGATTGCCGTAAGCAAAGCTACCGATGCGGCAATGATTCCAGCAGCACTTATGTATAATCCCGTCCGTGCAAGCGGCTCTAATTTCGCTGCACCAGTTGCTGTCCGGTAGTACGCAATAACTGCGGTCACTCCTCCGAAAAATGCCGCTGCCAAAAAAATCGTTCCAAGCATATCCTTCTCCACAGAGTAAATGAATTAAAAACTTCTTTCAGTGCTGAATACATCAATTTTGCCGTTCATGTGCAGACCGGTATTGAGAATATTGTTGTTCGCATCCACAACGCCTTGATGACAATCGGAACATTTTGCTCCGGCAAGATTTCCTGCCAGCGGTACATGCCCTTGCGGCGGGAGTCCATGACACGTTCCGCACGCGGCTTGCGATGCACCGCCCGTCCATTGAGGCGAATCATTATTTCCAACCATGACAGAATCGGAGTAAAATTGCTGATTGATTGTCGGCGCAGATGATTTCAGCGCTTTCCAATTCCCGTGGCAAAATGTGTTGCTACATTGCAATGCTGCCGGATCGTACGACGGATGTGGAACGAGTGTTCCGTTAGCAGTTACAGTTACCGCGCGCGTTCCGTTGAACACCACTTTGGCGCTTGCACTCGCATCCAAATGTCCGGCTTGGAAAACTTCAGTCGGAACCGTGTGACATTCCTTGCATTCCACTCTCTGTCCCGAAGCATCGGCATTCACATGCACCTGATGTGCTCCGACGCCGCGCGATGTTGTGATCGTATCCCCATTCACTGCACGCGGCGGCGCCCACGACAATGTATCGCTTGCTTCGGCGCGGAACGAGCCGTGACACGTGTTGCACGACTCCGGAGATTTCTGAGTTCCGTTTGCAGAAACATGGCAGCCTGAAGCTTCGCAGCTCACGCCGCTCGTTCCTCCTTCAAAATTTTTTGCATGGCAGCGTCCGCACGTTGCCCAATCGTAATGCTCCGCTCCCAATACAACGCCGTGAAATCCAGGTGAAGCTGCGTCGCTCCACTCCGGCGGATGCACAGTCAAGGCCGGCGGTGTCGGTAAAGAATTGTTTTTCAAATCGCTGCAGCCGGCAAGAAAAAATATTCCGGCGAAAAGAACAAGAGCAAATCGCAGGACACCTCTGGAGTGGCCTGCAACTGCGGTGAAAAGAGTTTCTCTTGAAATTATCGCTTTCATTTTGTAAATCCCTTCGGGAGATCGCTCACTTTTTTCCATGACAGTAACCGCAGAATCCTTGCCCCGCAACGCCCCCCATCGAAACGGGTTTTGCATTAGGATCGGTATGGCAGGCAAAACATGTTGCGCCGGCATTGTCGTGCCAATCGCCGTGAACACCGCTCATAAATCCTGCAGCGTGCGTTTTCGGATCGGTGTGCTTCACTCCGTCAGGATCGGTATGGCATTTCATACACGTCGGATCGTTCCCTTCCGCATCATGGCATGACTCACAACTTTCAATATCGCGGCGCGCAAGCCGCGCATGTTCACCGCCGCCGCTTCCGTAACCGATCGTCACAAAGTCCGGAGCTTCATGGCTTACCGGCATTGGTCCGCCCAGCGCTGCACTGCCGTTCGCATGGCAATCATTGCAAAATTCCTGCTCGTGATGGCATCGCTGGCATTCGAGCGCTTTCCCCTTTGCATCAATTCCGTGTGTGAAAAGATAATTGATATCATGCACATCCTGCCCTGCGAGTGCTTCAGGTTTATCATTGCCCAACATGCGCGGAGAAATCATTCCGGTCTTCGAGCCGCCGCTGAGCGTTGTAATATTCGAAGCATCATGACATTGAGCGCATGATGCTTCCGTATGGCAGCTCCGGCATTGCGCATCCGGCGATGATGCCCGCGCCGCAAAACCGTGTTCTTTAAGAAAATTTCCGACCGTATGCGATACGGGGCGCAATGTTTGAAGGTTAATGTGGCACGTCGCGCATTCCTTGCTCGCTTTCACATCGTTGTGGCATGCAGAACATGTTGCCATCTTCGGCATGTTTGCTTCAGATGCGTAATCAACTTTGTCCAAACCGGCATGGCACGTTGTGCATTCGAGTTTTTGTCCGCTGATATGAATTTTGTGATTGAAATGAACTTCGCCAGGCATTTTTTCCAACGCAACTTCGGTTTCTTCACTGACATGACAATACGTGCAGTTGTTGTTGACTGCGTCTTCATGACACGTCGAACATTCGGTGTGCGTTGGAAGTAAATCATCTTTCGATGTAACGCTCGTATCCGCGCTTGTATGGCACGAAGCACAATCAACGCCGTTATCAACGATGTGTTTTTTATGGGAGAACTTGATGATCTTGCTGTGCTCCTGCGTTTGCGCCGGCGCATCTCCTCTCCCATTCCACCCGCGTGCAAACGCAATTGCAACGATGAGTATTATGCTGAATCCAAAAAAGAAAATCCGATTTCTCATATTGAAAATTCCTTTAGAACGAGAGGAACCGATCACTGAACCAGTAACTGACTTGCATAAAAATGCGCGTGTCGTTCGAATACATCCGGTTGCGCAGCCATTGCACTTGAATGTTTGCCGATAGCATCTGCAGCGGACGGTACGTTGCGCCGAGCGTTCCGTTCACCACTGAATTTTTCTCCGCTTGCTGCGAAATTTGGTACGATGCGTACCCGAAGCCAACCATCGGGACCAATGTTCGCTCAAACAACGGGCACACCGCCTGCAGCGAGACACCGTTCAAATCCCCTTCGTATCCTAAATTGCGCGTGTACGAAACGCTCACGCCGCTGTACGTTCCGCCGACACGGATGCGCTGGCTGTGATCATCTATGTAGCTCACATACCCGTAGCGAACATACGTGCGAATCTCCGGCGCCGGAGTGTACTCAACTCCGCCTTCGGCTTCCTGCGTGCTGTTGGTTTCAAACACGGAAAAGATTGAATTGAAGGCTACCCGGGGCTGACGGAACAAATATTCTCCCGTTACATTGACGTTGGAAAGAACTGCAACTCGTGTGAACAACTGCGCCCGCGAAATACGCTCGAAGTTCACGTCGTAATCCGATCTGCCGTACACATTGAAAATGTTCGCCAGGGCGTACTCGGCATCAACGCTCGCATATTCTTCTTCAACTGGAGCGTAGGCAATTTCGATCACTTCAGGATTGAACAACGAATCCGCACGAACCGCTTTGAACGGTGCCGGCTTTCTGCTTCGATTCATGTAGCTGAGACTAAGCGAGCCATCGGTGAGCGGGGTGAGAAGTATTTGTGCGCCGTAGAGCTCGTTGTCGGAAAAATTTCTTTTCAGATTGATTGTGTGCGATTGCACAACATTGTATCCGCCGTATGCCGCTAGACCGATCAACCCGGAAAGAAACCGAGCTTTGACGACACCGCCGTCCATCAACCCGTTGCCAACCCCGGCGAACACAAACTGACGGCCGACAGAAACATCAAGCATCTCTGCAATATTTCTTCCTTGAAGGACGAGAGACGAAAACCGCAGATCCGGATCGCTGCCGATGACAGTGCCGAAATCTTTCGACACCTGAAAATTAGTATTAAAGAAAAATCTCGACGCACCGGCATTGAACTGTACGTTTTCATACGCGCGCAGATAATTTTGTTTTGTGAGCGAAGTATCACGTCCTTGCCAGCCGTAGAACGATGTGGTGAAGCGTCCGCTCATCAGTTGTGCCGAAGAAAGACTGAACGAACAAAGCAACCCAAGAAGTAATTTTCGCATCGTAGAAATTCCTTTGAGCAATTCTTTAAGGTTCTCCAACGACAAGGATTGTGCCATTATTTTTCACGGAAATTGCGTGAATAATCTTCCTCTTCCGGTAAAATGTTCCGAGATTTAGTAATGAGGGATGGGGTGCTTCAGAAATAAGAAAAGCCGCCTGCTCCAGAACAGGCGGCTTTGTGGTCAGAGGCTTGCCGAGCCTCGTGGGAAATGCCGGCTAGAGGAGGGGACGCCGGCAGGGGAAATCTTAAACTCTTCTTTTAACTTACAACTACTGTGCCAGCCCTGATAGTACGAAGAGTGCTTCAAAATGGGCAATTCTTTTCTGAACAGTTTCTAAGGCTTGAGAAAAACCCGAAAGTTTTTCTTCAAAATCAAAAAAGATGCAGGACACCCTTAAGGTGTCCCGCATCTGAATAAGCGAAATTTCTACTTCGTTGCAGGTACCGGGTGCTTAATTTTCGCCCACGCAACCTTGTAGTCGAACGACTTAAACGTCGGGCTTTCCTCGTTATGGCACTTCGTGCATAGTTTCGGGTCGTCCTTTGCAATTACCAAACCGGCGGCAATCGCTTTCTTCTGATCTTTCATAATAGACATTACTTTGTAATCGGATCCGGGACCGTGGCATGCCTCGCATTGCACGCCGTCTTCCTGTTTGAACGTCGGCATTTTCGCCTCGGAACCGTAACCCGTAACATGGCATTTCAAGCATTCCGGAGATTCAGCGGCGGCGGTTTTCAATCCTTTTGCTTTCGCAATTTCATTCGCTTTATCGGTCTGCAAAGTTTTAAACGCCTCGGCATGTTTCGATGCCTGCCAAATGCCGAATTGGTTTCCCTGCTTTTCTGTTTTATGACACATCGAACAGATTTTCACGCCGACGTATTTGTGCTGCGCGAAGAGAGACGCTGTGGAGAAGGAACAAAAAGCGGCAAGGGAAAGAATGAGCGCGAGCTTTTTCATTGCTGTTGTTATCCTTTCAATTATTGTTAGTATTCAGTGAACCACGAAATTACGAACACACGAAGATAGATTTTCTTTCTTCTCTGTGCCCTGGCGATTATGCGGTTGTTATGTCAAAAATTGTACCACTGGGAAAAATGCCGTTTTTTCTTGCTTTCTCGCCAGTTCCATAGCTTTGCTCCTCTTGATTTCAAGAATTATTTGCGGGGATTTTTCCGTACACAGGAAATTGCCCACAAATTTCTGACTGCACTTTTTGCTGTCTGACATTTCGCACCGGCAAGATGTCAGACGGCTGGAAGTTGACGTCGGACATCTTTACAATTTCATCTCACTCTTCCCGTTTTTCTCAATGCGCCGGATGTAAAGAAAAAGCGACACTGCAAGAATTGTAATGATCAATGTTGCAACACCGAGTCCTGTACGGCGAAAATAATACTCGTCCACTGCACCTTGTGCTTCGTTTTGAACAAGCGCTGCTGTTGCTAATCCGGGCTTCACTGTTTCTGCAAATTTTTCTTCGTTAAACGCATGAATCGCCGTGCGCGATTGCAGCAGCGCCTGATGTGCATCGCGTAATTTGAATTCTGCATCGGAAACTTCCATTCCCCGCTGCACTGCCTCATTCACTAACACTCTTGCTTTCGCTTCTTCGCGTATGAGGCTGTCAATGAGTCCCCTCATTTCTCCCGCCGCCACATAGCCTTTCGGGTTTTCTTTTTCGCTGTGACACCGGCTACAAATGGCATCGGCAGCAGTGCCGATCATTTTTTCTGTTGGTGTGAGAATTTCATGATTGCTGTGACACGTTTCACATTCGGGGAGATTCCGCTCGTCGAAAGCTTTTTTGTGCGGGCTCGAAGAAAACAAATCCGCATTGAGTGCATGACACGTGCCGCAGACCTTCGAAATGGATTCAACACCGGGAGGCACCGCGCCGTGATTGCCATGACACCCGTTGCATGCAGGCGCCGAAAGATCGTGCTTCTTCAACAGTGCAACGCCATGAACACTGCTGGAATATTGTTCAAACTGATCTGTCGGAATTTTGTATTGTTTCATGTATGCAGCATTGCTGTGGCAGTGCGCGCATGTGGCGGGAATATTCAGCGGATAGACACTTGCTTTCGCGTCGTGTACAGATTTGATGTCGTGGCTTCCATGGCAGCTTGCACACTCCGCCGTTTTCGGATCGCCCTTCTTGTTGCGAACTCCGTGAATGCTCGTCCGGTATTTTTCCAACTGATCAACAGGAAGCGAAGGATTGTACGCCCGCATGTACGTCGGGTTGGAATGACACTTTCCGCATGTCGCAGGAACGTTCAACGGATACACGGGGGACACGGGATTTTCCACCGAAACAATTCCGTGCGCATTGTGACACGTGGTGCATTGGACAATCCGGTTATTCCCGCTCAAATCAAGCGCCCCGTGCACGCTTTCTTTCAGGTTCTCAAATTGATTTGTCGGAATGGAAGATTGGTAGTGCTTCATTCTGGTTTCATCGCTGTGGCATTTCGCACACGTCTCAGAAATTTGATCTCCTTTCGGCACACCGATGTATCCCGCTTTTTTATCCATCGCCTGCTCCATATCTTCCGCGTACCGATTTCCTCCATGACAATCCGCGCAGGAAATCCCTTTCGCGCGATGAATGTCGTGTTGAAACAACTGTGCTTCTGGAGTTCCGAGATCGTTATGGCAGGAGATACACTGATCCGAAAGATTCTTTGAATCAACGCTCGTTTGTGCCTGGCTGAAACTCCATGCGCTGGTTGCG
>JAGWND010000101.1 GCA_028873075.1 Bacteroidota bacterium | reverse complement strand
AACATGTGTTATATAATTATCGTGGAGTCTCAAAGTATCATTTCCCGATGTACCTCAAGGAAGTCGAATACCGTTTTAATCATCGGGAAGATAACTTGTTGAAACTTTTTACTAAAATCTATTTCGGTTACGTTTCTACCTAATTACCTAATAGTATTGTCATGCCCGAATGCTTCTATCAGCCATCTATTTTTATTGATTCCCGCTTTCGCGGGAATGACGTTAGTATTGATGCATCCAAAAGTCACTTTGCGGCGCATAAGTTAGAAAAGAGCGTATGAGTCTACTTCTCATACTTTTCATTGCGGCTGTTCTTTTTCTTGTAACGACATCGCTTGTCCTGCTCGTTATCGGTCCCGTGATGCTGCTGAATCCGCATCGCCGCGGCAAAGAGTATTATGCCGCATGCAGTCAGCCGCTCTCACCGGCAGATTTGAAATTGCAGTTCAGCGACTTCTGGTTTCAAAGCACCGGCACTGCACAGCTTCATGCATGGTATATCCCAGCGAATGAAACTGCACGCGGAACGATCCTCTATCTTCACGGCGTAGGAGATAATAAAATCGGCGGACTTCCGCTTGCAAAAGTATTTCACCGGCACGGATTCAATGTGATGCTGTACGACTCGCGTGCTCATGGAATGAGCGAAGGAAAATATTGCACGTACGGCTATTACGAGCGACACGATGTGAAAAAAGCAATCGATGTTCTTTTAGAACGCCATGACACACACTCGCAAACGATCGGCGTGTTCGGCACTTCGATGGGCGCGGCGATTGCCGTTCAAGCCGCGGCGATTGAGGCGCGCATCGCTGCCGTTGTTGCTGAAGGGTGTTTCACCAACCTTCGCACGATCACTGTAGATTATCAAAAACGACTGATCAGATTGCCGTGGCATTTTCTCCGCAATCTTGTGATGAAGCGATCAGAGTTCCTTGCCGATTTTGATCATCATGAAGTTTCGCCGTTACAGTCGGTAAAAAATATTCATGTCCCGATTTTGTTTATTCACGGAAAAAATGATACATTCATTCGGTATCAGTACAGCGAAGAATTATATGCGGCAGCAAACCAACCGAAAGAGCTGTACTTGATTGAGAACGCAAGTCACACTGATATACACCAGGTTGCACGGCAGGAATATGAAGAGCGTGTTGTGCGTTTCTTCGAAACCTATTTAGCGGGACACCACTAATAAAACGCTTCACATTTGTTTGACACGTTTCAGACACTTTCTAAAACAATTTCAGTAGCGCAACAGAAAAAAACACTCATCCCTCCAATGAGGTTTTTCAACCCAAAGGGATTTTCAACAGGAGGCTGAAATGAAATATCTTCCTCTTCTTTTCCTGCCAGCGTTCTTGTTTCTCTCCTGCGGTGAACAGGAAATCGTCGGCATTCCTCCTTCTCAATACGAGCTTAAGCAAAATTATCCGAATCCGTTTTTGGACACGACCGTGGTGGAATACGGCGTGCCTGATGTGAGCCCGAGCGCCGCACCGTACATACGGCTCATTGTTTATGATCGGTTCAAAGTGAAACAAGCTGTGCTTATTGACCACGGAGATCATCCAGCAGGTTGGTTCAAAGTTACGTGGAACGGCCGCGGTGTGAACGGATTCAAAGTTCAAGCGGGTATTTATTACATCGAACTGCAGCAGGTTGTTTTCCAAGGCATTTTCAGTCCCGCAGAAGTATATGTTGTTAATCGTATTGCTGCACTTAAACAATAGTGGCAATCATGAAAAAAACGCTCTTTATTCTTTTGATCTTTGGCTTGATGCAGCTCAGCCAAGCACGGCAAACGGATTCAACATTTGTTCCGGCAAAATTCCACTTCTCCGCATCTTTTGGTATTGCAGTAATGAATCCTGACGACATCAACAATCGCATCGCCACGACAAACGCAACCTTCGGCAGTACCGCGAAAACAGTTAAGTCAATGCCGGAAATTTCTGCTGCGTTGGCTATCCGTCCGATGCGGGATGCAAAAATTATTGTGTTGCGCGGCGGGTATTTATGGGCGAAGCGGGACTTTAATTTTACGATGCCGCAAACCGACACCAGCTCAACTCCGACAGGAGAAGTGAACGGCACAATTACAGAAACATACACAGCATACCCGTTTTCAATCGGCGTCGGTCTCGCAACGCTGAAATCCGACGCTCAGCTACAAGTGGAATTTATTTACGCGATTGGCTATATCAAAGAAGATGGAGCATTCAT
Organism: Bacteroidota bacterium; assembly: GCA_028873075.1. Lineage (GTDB taxonomy): Bacteria > Bacteroidota > Ignavibacteria > UBA10030 > UBA8401 > JAJYOI01. The sequence continues at coordinate 9,241 of JAGWND010000101.1, read as the reverse complement.
CACTTCAGATGGAAAAAGAACGTCGTACTCTTCTTCCCTTTTCAGTCCGGCGTACGGATTTCGCGTTGCCGTACAATTTGCAGTACCGATTACAGAAATGTTGAGCCTGCATCTTGAAGTTGCCTATCGCGGATTGACGCTTGACTCGTACGAAGATGATCAAACAGGCATGACTTCGCCCATTGAATTCAGGATGACCGGAATTTCAGGAACTATGGGATTGACTGTAGAGCTGTAACGGAGTTATTGCGAGTGAAGCTTCGCTACGCTCTCGATATGAAACGTGTGCGGAAACATATCCACGGGCTGAACTTTTTCTATTGAATATCCGAACGGGGCGAGCATCTTTACGTCGCGGGCGAGTGTGGCGGGGTTGCAGCTGACATACACAACGCGCTTGACTTTTCTTCTCCCGATTTCCTCCACCGCTTTCGGATGCATTCCGCTGCGCGGCGGATCAATGATGAGAACGTCCGGCGGAAGAGTATCTTTCCTCCATGCGGTATCCTTCGTCAAAAGATCCTTCAAATCGCCGGCGACAAACTCGCAATTCTGAACGGCATTCTGTTCCGCATTGCGCCGCGCATTCTGAACCGAGCTTTCAACAATATCAATTCCGATCACTTTTTTCACTGCATTGGAAATAAAAATCGAGATCGTTCCTGTACCGCAATAGAGATCGTACACAACGTCACTGGGTTTCAGCTCAGCAAATTCTTTTGCGATGGAATAGAGCTTTTCTGCTCCCCGTGTGTTCGTTTGGAAAAAAGAATTGGCGGAAATATCAAACACATACGAGCCGATCTTGTCGGTTATGATTCCGCTTCCGTAATAAAGTTTTTCAGTCTCTCCGACTGCTACTTGTGCCTTGCGCGTGTTGATGTTATTCACAATTGTCGTAATTTCAGGAAATTCCGTTGTCAATTGCCTCGACAATTCCTTCGTCACATTGGGACGATCTTCGAACGTAACGATATTCACCATCACATCGCCGGTATTTTTTCCTTCACGGATTACCAGATTGCGCCAGTATCCTGAATGCAATTTCGAAGAATAGACTGGAAGTCCGCTTTTGAGCGAAAATTTTTTGACAAAACGGACGATTTCGTTGCTGAGATTAGACTGTAAGTGGCATTCATCTATATCCAAAACTTTATCATAGCGCTGAGGAACGTGGAAGCCAAGAAAGACCCCACCCTCACTCCCTCCCCTCACAGGGGAGGGAGGGGGAGGGGTCATAAGCCACGCTTCATCACCGAATGAAAATTCCAGCTTGTTTCTGTAAAAATACAAGTCGCCGGAACCGATGATTGGCAGGACATTGATTCCTTTGAATCCGCCGATGCGCTCCAGCGCATCAATAACATGTTGCTGCTTGAATGCGAGCTGCGCGTCGTACTGCACATGCTGCCACTTGCATCCGCCGCACGTCCCGAAATAGTTGCATCGCGGCGTTGTGCGCTGCGGCGAAGGATTCACCACTTCGACAACTTTTGCTTCGATATGCTTTTTCTTTGTCCTAGATACTTTTGCGCGCACCGAATCGCCCGCAACGCCACCTTCGACAAAAACAACCATTCCGTCAAGATGCGCAATGCTCATTCCTTCAAATGCGGATGATTCAATTGTCAGTTCAAGTATGTCGCCGCGCTGGGGCATGGAGAATTTCCTGATGCAGTTTATCAAGCATGATAAAATCGTAATGGCGATTACGACGGTTCTTTTTCTTCAAGTTCTTCTGTGATTTTTCCCCATTCGCGGAATGAAGACTCAAGCGTAGTTTGCAGCTCTTTATATTCGTGCGTTATCTTTTTTGCCTCATCACCGTTTTTGTACGATCCCGGATCAGCCATCAGCACCTCAATTTCTTTCTTCCTTTTCTCTTGCTGTTCAATCTCTTTTTCAACTTCCTGCAATAACTTTTTCAGCTGATGCAAACTTCTTCCCGTCTTTTTGGTGGGCTTTTGCTTTTCCAGCTTCTCAGCTTCGTTATTACTCACCGGAACCCTAATTTGCGCTGCCTGCCGCTCCTTTTTCTTTGCTGTGAGATAATCGCTCACATTTCCGGGATATGTTTTTACTCCTGACGCGCTGACCTCCAGAACTTTATTGACAATCGTATCGAGAAAAGCACGGTCGTGAGAAACGATAAGATACGTGCCGTCAAATTCTTTTAGCGCTTCCTGTAAAACATTTTTCGAACGCATGTCGAGGTGATTTGTCGGCTCGTCCATGATGAGAAAGTTTGCCGGCATAAGGAGCATTTTCGCAAGCGCAAGGCGGCTTTTTTCTCCGCCGGAAAGAACATTCACCTTTTTGAAAACATCGTCGCCGTGAAAGAGAAATGAGCCGAGAATTGTCCGCAGGCGCGGGCGGATTTCTCCTACTGCGACCTCCTCTACCGTTTGCAAAACTCCCTTGTTCATATCCAGTTCTTCCGCCTGATGCTGGGCGAAATACGACACGATCACATTGTAACCGACAATCCGTTTGCCGGACTGAAACGGCTCGACGCCAGCCGCAATTTTCGACAGCGTTGATTTTCCTGCTCCATTTACGCCGACGATGGCAATGCGGTCTCCCCGCTCAATTTTGTAATTCAACTTTTTATACACCACGTGGCCGCCGAACGCTTTGTGAATATTTTGCAGTTCCAGCACAACCCGCCCGCTTTGCTGTGCTTTGGGAAAATGAAAATGAATTTCTTCGTCGTCATCTTCCACTTCAATCAATTCCATTTTTTCCAGTTGCTTGATGCGGCTTTGCACCTGCCGCGCTTTCGTCGCTTTGTAGCGGAAACGCTCGATGAATTCCTGCGTCTGCTTCATCTGCTGTTGCTGGTTGCGCATCGCGTTCATCGTCAGTTCCTTGCGCACAATTCTTTCTTTTTCATAGAAGGAATAACTACCGGCGTACGTTTCCATCTTTCCCAAACTGAGTGCGAATGTGGCGGTGGTCAGCGAATCGAGAAATGCGCGGTCGTGAGAAACAAGAATGATGGCCCCGTTGTAATTATGCAGGTATTCTTCCAGCCATTGGAGCGACTCGATGTCGAGATGATTTGTCGGCTCGTCAAGAAGAAGAACCGACGGTTCGAGCAGCAAAAGTTTTGCAAGCGCAATGCGCATTTGCCAGCCGCCGCTGAATGCCGCAGTCGGGCAGTCGAAATCGCGGACTTTAAAACCTAGCCCCATTAAAACTGTTTCGATTTTTGATTTCAGGCGGAACGCATCCGCATCTTCCTGCTTATGCTGAAGCTCGCCGATAATTTCGGTCAGCTCCCTGTATTCAGTCGACGAATGATCAATCTCGCTGAGCTTTCCATACGCTTCATTCAGTTCCTGCTCAATCATCAGTACATCTTCGAACGCCGACTCCACTTCTTTGTACAGCGATTTGTCAGATTCCACAACGGTATCCTGCGGCAGGTAACCAACCGTTACGAAGTGCGCTTTGTTCACGGTGCCTTCCATCGGCGGAATAATGCCGGCGATGATTTTCAGAAGCGTAGTTTTCCCCGCGCCGTTTGAGCCGACAAGCCCGATTCGGTCGTGCGGATTGATCGTGAACGAAAGATACCGGAATAAATATCGTTCACCGTAATTGAGTGAGATGTTGTTTACAGCGAGCATTCTGTTTAGGTTGAAGAAGTTGATTTCGTTTCAAATTTCATCGAAACGAGTTCGATTGTAATAAAAATATACGAAAATGAGTTCGGAGAAAGAAGGAATTCAGATACTCCCTTTCTTGCTTTTTAACCAATTTTCGGGTAGGTTATGAGTGCATTATTGGCATTGTTCGATTAGTTTTTTGGGAAAACTTTTAATGTGGGATGTCATTCATCAACGTTCAGCACTGATTCGCGAGCCGAACGAAGTCCGCATTCTTCGTCTTGTGCGCGATCAGGGACCGATTTCACGCATTGAACTTGCGCGGCTGACCGGACTGAACAAGTCTACCGTTACCGACCTTGTTGTGAAACTCATGCAGACCGGATTTTTAGAAGAGACGGGAATCAAAGAAGCGCACGAAAAAGTCGGGCGCAAAAGAGTTCTCCTGAAATTTCTTCCGCTCGCAGGCATCGTTGCGGGAATTGACATCGGGATGCTTCGCGCAACGATTGCGATTGCCGACCTCAACGCCCGCATTCTTCAACAAGAAACATTTTCCTACTCGCTCACTGCTCCGGCTGAAGAAGTCATCGCTCAAGCCGCGGTGACAATACGCTCCCTCTTAACGGCTGCGGGTTTTCCTTCATCGAAGCTCGTCGGCATCGGCATCGGCGTGCAGGGGCTGATTGATTACACGACGAACGCGCTGTTGTTTTGCTACAACAAGCCCTCGTGGCACGGTAAATCGCTCAGCGCGCATCTCGAATCGCAGTTCAACGTGCCGGTGATTGTGGAGAACGACGTAAAGACGATGGCGCTCGGCGAGTACTTATTAGGCGCCGCGAAGGGAACGAAAAATTTCGTTCATCTCTTTGTCGGCGACGGCATCGGCGCAGGCATTATTGTCAACGGACACTTGTACCGCGGATTTACTTCAAGCGCCGGTGAAGTCGGATACACGCCGCTGGATGTTCCCTCGTTCTACAAAGAAAAATTTCCGTTGACGTACAGAAACCAGTCAATCTTCGGGGAAATTCTCACCAATGCAAATTTCATCGAGAGTTATCTGAAACATGCGCCGCGTTCAAACGATGCCGAGCTTACAGTTGCTGCAATCGTGCAGAGCGCGAAAAACGGCGACACCGTTGCCATGCAGGTAATAGAAGAATTCACATCGCTCCTCAGCATTCTTTGCATCAACATCGTCAACACGCTGAACCCGGAGATCATCATCGTAGGCGGACAGATCATCCAGCACTACCCGCACGCCGCCGATATGCTTCGGGAAAAAATTCACAAAGACCTTCTCGCCATTCCTGCAGAAGCGGTTCGCGTAACAACGGCAAAGCACGGAGAAAACGGCATCCTGCTCGGCGCTGCCGGTCTGATTCTGTATGAATTGTTCGAGCCGCTGCACACCGTTTCACTGCGAGCCGCGCGAAGACAGCATGTTGCGGTAGCCGGCGCTGTTGAACAATAAGCACTGAAAGTAATGGGGAACTGGATTGTGGAAAGAACAGCGGAGAGATAGGAAGTTGAGAAGCTAAGAAGATGGGAAGTTTAGATGTAGGAAAAAACATCCTCTTTTTTTCTGAACTTCTCGGCTTCTGATTTTCTTGCCCTTTGCTAAATTTCAGACATTGTTCCTCAATTTTTGGTTGAGCAAAAATGGAGAATGAAACTTTCGAGATCACTCGCCGCAGTTCATTTCACAAACCAATGAGAAAGGAGCTAATCATGTTTCACAATGTTGTCACTAAACTAACACCCGCCATAATGTTCCTGAGCGTTTTTGTTCTCTTCCATCATCCAAAAGCAATGTGCCAAACTGAAAACCCTCCCGGGGCAATACCCGACACGTCAATTACCGGCACGTGGCAGGGAGCGCTCAAATTCAACGGGAACCAACTTCGATTAGTCTTCCATATTACAAAAACAGACAGCGGCACGTTGACCGGTTCGCTCGACAGTCCCGATCAAGGAGCCAAAGGATTGCCCATCAGTAATATTATTCTAAGCCAAGATTCTGTGAAGCTGATCTTCACGACGATTAGCGGAGAATTTGCCGGAAAACTTTCGGTTGACCGCATATCAATAGAAGGACAATGGACTCAAGGGAGCGCGAGCTTGCCGCTGAGTATGAGTCGCACAACCGTGGATATTACATACAACAGACCTCAAGAACCGAAGCCCCCCTTCCCGTACACATCAGAAGATGTCTCTTTTGAAAGCAAGACAACAGGAATGAAATATTTTGGGACGCTCACAGTTCCTGATTCCGGAAGACCTTTTCCCGCCGCAGTTTTAATAACGGGCTCAGGCGGTCACGATCGAAACGAAGAGCTGATGGGACACAAACCGTTCCTCGTCATTGCAGATTATCTGACGAGAAGAGGAATCGCCGTGCTCAGAGTTGATGACCGCGGCTGGGGAAATTCTACAGGAAATAAAATGGCTGTTACTTCTGCTGAACACGCAAAAGATGTCATTGCCGAAATCGAATATCTCAAAAGCCGCAATGAAATAAATCCGGACAAAATCGGACTTATCGGCCACAGTGAAGGAGGTGCGATTGCGCCGATGGTTGCCGCACAATCGAACGATGTCGCATTCCTCGTTTCGCTTGCAGGTCCCGGCACAACGGGTGCGGAGTGCATTGTGGATCAAACAAGGCTTATACTGAAATCGTACGGCGCACCGGATTCTGCCATTGATGCAGCAACCAACGAGTTGAAGAACGAATATCGGATATTGACAATCTCAAACGACAGCACCATAGTGGCAGACAGCTTGAGAAAATATCTTCGCGCAGCTTTTCCGCACTGGGCTAACGATAACGAGAAAAAACAAGGCGACGTAGAAACAGCCATTGACAAGAAGATCACATCGCTCTTCGCACCGTGGTTCCACTACTTTTTATTATATGATCCGCAACCGACGCTTGAAAAAGTAAAATGCCCCGTGTTGGCAATGGATGGCACATTAGACTTGCAGGTTCCTGCAGAGAAAAATCTAAAAGCCATCGGAGATGCGTTGAAAAAAGGGGGCAACAACAATTACACAATAAAGCTCCTGCCCGGTCTCAACCATCTATTTCAGGACGCAAAGACAGGTTCGCCTACCGAGTATGCTCAGATCGAAGAAACGTTTTCACCCGAAGCACTGAAAGCGGTGGGGGACTGGATTGTCGAAAAGACAGAGAAGCGGTAGAAGGTTTAGAAGTTCAGAAGATGAGAAGTTTGGATGCAGGGAAAAATATCTTCTTTGTTTCTGAACTTCTCAGCTTCTGATTTTCTTAGCTTCCGTATTGTTTCTTCACTGCCGGAATTAAATACTCATCGAACGCGCGTGAGAAATCGTACCCGGCTTTCCACCCCCATTCGTTGCGTGCAAGTGAATCGTCAACATCGGCGGGCCAGCTTTCAACGATCTTTTGCCGAAGCGGGTCCGGTTTGAAATTTACCTGCGCATCAGGGAACGCTTTTTTGATCACATCGTAAAAATCTTTTGCGGAAACGCTGAACGCGCCGATATTGTACACTACCTGAGTGAGCTGTTTTGCCGGAACCGATTCGAGCTTCAGCAATGCGTTGATCGCGTCGGGCATTGCCATGAAGGGGAGTATTGCATTTTCCGTGACGAAACAATCGTAGGCTTTCCCCTGCGCCGCCGCGTGAATCATCTCGGGACCGTAATCGCTTGTACCTCCTGTCGGCAGCGTTACGGCGCTGATCAATCCCGGAAATCGGAGCGCGCGAAAATCCACATGTCCTGCCGCCGGCTGCGGATCAATTTGCCGGTAATACCAATTGTAGTACCTGCCGAGCTGTTCGCAGTAATGTTTGTTCGTGCCGTACATCGTTCGCGGCATCAACCATTCGTTTTCTTTCACTTTGCCCGCGCGCATTTTCGTGCTCAAATCGGGAAAGCCGTACACTGCGATGGAACTTGGAAATAAAAATTTCACATTCTCCCCCGTTGCGCGCGCCTGGCGGGCCGCAAGCTCGAGAAGATTCAGCGTGCCGTCCACGTTCACGCGGTGGCCGAGCACCGGCTCGCGCTCTGCTTTCGTGGAAAGAATTGCGGCAAGATGATAGATTGACTCAAAATCATAGAAGGCAGCGAGACGGTCAATCAACACTCTGTCGAGAATGTCGCCGACGATTGTTTCGTGGCAGCGCCGCTTGAGTTCCTCGCTGAGCGGATGAACATCAACAGCGACAATGCGGATGGATGAATGTTGTTCAGTAAGGCGCGCAACAAGTCCGTGACCGATTTCTCCGTTCGCTCCGGTAATGAGCACAGCTTTCGTGGACATGGGATTCCTTTCTGTTCATTATTGACAAAACCAATATACGGAATTTGCACCTGCTAAGACATCCCGCTCTTAGCAGTGCCAACTTCGGTACAAAGAGATAAAGTCTTAATTTTTGATCTGATGGTCTCCACCTTAAAGGCGGAGACCATCTTAGCGCTCACCGATTCTTGCTGCTTCCCAACCAATCATTGCTTGTTTACGAATTGAACTCCAGCGGTACTCGCCGATCCTTCCTACTTTTTTGATCACGCGGTGACACGGAATCAGATACGCCACCGGATTGTGTGCCAGCGCTGAACCTACGGCACGCGATGCCCGCGGCATACCGATCACTTCCGCAACCCGGTCGTACGATGTCAGGTGTCCTTCGGGAATTTTCAAAAGCGCTTCCCACACTTTGATCTGAAACGGCGTTCCGTGAACAAGAAGAGTAGTCTTCGGCATTCGCTTTTTATTCCCCTCAAAAATCGTTCGGGCAAGGGAGTGCAAAGTGTCCGGAGCATAAGTGAATTCAGCGCTGTGCCATTCTTCCTTCAATTCACGGAGAGCAGATTTCTCATCATCAATGAAATCAATCTTGCAGATTTTTTCTCCGGCACATGCGAGAAGAAATTTTCCGAAAGGGCTGTCGAAAAAACCATAGGCGATTTTCACACCTTTACCCCGCTGCTTGAACGCTCCCGGCGACACGCCTTCGATGGAAACAAACAGGTCGTGCAGGCGGCTTGTGCCGGAAAGCCCCGATTCAAATGCCGCTTCTTCCGTGGTGGAATTGCGGCGCAGCATTTCCTTGGCGTGCGTGACGGTGATGTACTGGAGAAATTTCTTCGGGCTGACGCCTGCCCAGCGCAGAAACAACCGCTGAAAATGGAACGGGCTCATGTGCAGTTCCCGCGCAATATCGGCAAGCTCCGGCTGCTGCCCGTAGCGGGAGGAGATAAATTCCAGCGCGTGCGCAATTGTCTGGTAGTGAAACGATTTCTCGTCCATTGCATTTCCTTTCTAACAAGTTGCTGATATGAAAATACGCCCGCACATGTTTATTATCAATCTGATTCTTGCGCATGTGAGTGTGGCGTGCAGCGCATAGCCCCAACGGTCAGGGCCATCCCCGTGACGGTCGAAAGTACTGAAACGGAGGTCGGAATTGGCGGTGCGCATCGAGAAATCGTACTTCATCTTTTCGGCGAAGCCAATTTTCCGGCGACCTGAAAATTATACGGGCTCAAACAAACGATCAATCCGGTTCCTATGCATCCTGATGAATAAAAACGTGAACATTAATTTTTTCCGTTACCTTGCATCCGGTTTC
>JAGWND010000320.1 GCA_028873075.1 Bacteroidota bacterium | reverse complement strand
TTTGTTCTGGCGTTGAGCTTCGGCAAGCCGCGTTTCGCTGTACCGTTCCCACGTCATTCCCTTTTCCTGCAATGAATTGGCGATCACAATTCCGGCAAGAATGGCTATCGCACCGAAAATCCATTTGATACGCTGAAGTAGTTTTTTGCCTCTTCCCGAGCTTTCAAGAAATCCTAAATAAATTCCGCCAGCAACCAGCGTCAGCGGAATAACATAAGCAGAGTATTTCGGCACGATGGCGAGCGAAAGATAAAACGCGCCGGCTCCGCTCAGCACAACGCCGAAAATTTTTTCCACCCAGATCATCCATTCACCAGAGCGCGGAATTTTTTTCAGCATTCCGGAAAACGTTCCGAGAACGAGATACGGCAAGCCGAGTCCGAGCGACAAAATAAAGAATGTCCAGAACCCGAAAACCGGATCGGCTTTAGCGCTGACGAAAGCGAGCAGTGCAATGACCGGCGGACCGACACACGGCGCGGCAAAAACTCCGACGACAAGTCCGGAAAGATACACGCTGATGATACCTGTTCCCGTCGTTCCACCTAATTTACTTGTGAGCCAGTACGGCACTTGAATTTGGTACAACCCAAAGCTGCTCAATGCCAATCCGAGAAGCAGGACTCCAATCCCGCCGAGCACAAACGGGCTTTGAAGCCAGCTTCCGAACAGTCCGCCGCCAAGCGCCGCCGCCACGCCTAACACGCTGTACATTGTTGCAATGCCGAGCACATACGTTACAGCTTTGAAGAAAACACGAAGCAAGTTTGTGTCTCTTTGCGCTCCGAAGATTGAAACCGTTACCGACAACATCGGGTAAACGCACGGCGTCAAGTTCAGCGCGAGTCCGATGAGAAAAATTGCGAGGAATGCAACGACGCTCCCTTTTTCCTGAAAGAGGGTTCCGATGTTGCTTGACGGGACGGAATTTTCCGAAGATCCATGATAGGAAGCGAAGAGAGCATTGTTGATAGGGGAGTTTTCTCCGCCTGTCCCGATAATTTTCAGCGGAGCTACGACTGGGATAGAAGACGGTGCAAGACAAATCTGGTCGTTGCATGCTTGTGCGCGAAGCGAGGCGTGAAGAGTATCGCTCCCTGCTTTCAGATTTTTCGAAGTTCTGACAGCGAGGAAAATAATTTGTTTTCCCTGATATACATTCAGCGGAGAATCTGAAAATGAAAGCTTCTCATCGCTTCCTTTCGGATAGGAAATATCGGCGATGATGAATCCGTCTTTCGGCTCGACATCGAGCTTTGCCCCGATAAGATCAGGCGTTGACGGCGTATTTGAATTGATGTGCCATCCGTCAGCGATCTTCATTATGACTGCGACATTGAACGTACTCCCCGCAGGAATTTTATCGACAGACAGTTTTGTTTCTACGCTCACTTTTCCCGCGCTGGCAAATCCCGGCGACTGACCGGCTGCGTCTATTGAAGCAGCTGTCAAAAGGAAAAGAAACGCGAAGGCAAAGCGGAAAAGTTTCACGGCTGATCGCATGGCAATGTGCTCAGAGAAGCGATTTCAGAATTTTTTCGAGTTTCTCTTTTTCAAAATAACCGATGTGATGCTCGGCAATGTAGCCGTTTTTGTCAATGATAAATGTCGTTGGAATCGCTTCGATCGAGCCGTAGCTGTCGGCAATCTCTTCGTTGCCGACAACGATCGGATAGTTGATGTTGTTTTTTTGAAGGAACGGAGTGACGGCATCCCAGCCGTTTTGGTCGAGCGAAATGCCGACAATCTCTACACCTTTGTTCTTATAGTTTTTATAGAGATCAATGAAACCGGGAATTTCTGCACGGCACGGCGGGCACCATGTTGCCCAGAAATTAACGACGACAATCTTTCCTTTTAGTTTTGAAAGCTCGATTGTTTTCCCGCCTTCCGTTTTCAGGGAAAAATTCGGTGCTTTTTGTTTCCCACCTGCGACGGATGATGAAGCAGGCATAAGTGCAATTCCGAACATCAGCATGGATGCAAAAAATGTTTTCATACAGCCTCAAGAATACTATGTGATAGAAAATTGTGAACTAAAGTAAGAAATAATATTCAGAGAACCAAAAGTGTCTGATAGGCGA
>JAGWND010000100.1 GCA_028873075.1 Bacteroidota bacterium | reverse complement strand
GGAAATCGGCGCACCGCCTCCCACTTTGACATTGCCGATGGAGACCTGGCGTGTTTTTCTTCGCACGCCGACTTTGTAAGTGATATGCGGACCTGCATCGGTGACAGGTCGTTCAAGAACCGGCAATAAATTTTCCATAGGCTGTCTTTTATATTGTTGGATGGAACTCTGGAGACCGAGAAGCGATTTTCAATTCAATTTCTTACTGGCTTCAAACAAAATTCTTTTTTCCTCGTCGCTCAGGCTTTGATACCCGCCGTGGCTGATCTTATCGAGAATGTCGTCAATTTGCTTTTGCGTCACGCCGGCTTCTTTTTTCTGAGAATGATAATCATGAATATCGTACACCTTCGCATCGGAGATATCTTCATAGTTAATCGCCCGCCGCTGCTGCCGAGGTCCCGGTGCCGTCGAACCGCCGACTGTCTCCCGCCATGAATTTCGGCGCTGGAAGAAGTCGTACCCGTCGGCAACAAGATAGAGAAATCCGACAAACGCGCCTCCGAGATGTGCGAAATGCGCGATGCCGTCCATGCTGCCGACAGAAATAAATTCAAGCATCATGTATAAAATGACAAAATATTTCGCTTTGATCGGTACAAGAAAATAAATGAAGATGAGCCGGTCCGGGAACAAGATTCCGTACGCAAGAAGCACTCCGTAAATCGCACCAGAAGCGCCAATTGTGGGACCGGTCGTTGTGAAGAGCGGAGCAATAAGAAGGTTGGAAAGCCCCGCGCCGACACCGCATATCAGATAATAGGTGAGAAATTTCTTCGAGCCCCACACATTTTCCAGCTCCATTCCAAACATCCACAGCGCGAGCATGTTGAAAAAGATGTGAGCGAAACCTCCGTGCAGGAACAGATAAGTAAACAACTGCCAGATATAAAACCCTTGTCCCAGAGGGCGCAACGCAAATAAACCATCAATGACATACCCGAGAGAAAGGTCGCCTATTCGGAAATTGCCGAAGAATTCCGTTCCCAACCAAATGGCAGTGTTGGTAAGAAGAAGCATTTTGATCACCGGCGGGAAAAAACTGAATCCGCCGAAGAAATTCGGACGATAATATGAATTGTATTGAGGACGTTTAAAGCGCATCTTTTTTTCTTGCCTTTACTATAAATATACTCAAAGTACGCAAAATAAGAAGAACGTCATTCCCGAATGTCCCGCTGTACGGGATGCCGTAAAGCGGCATTTTTATCGGGAATCTAACTGTAGAATGTAACTCAAAACAATGTATTCCCGCTGGAGTTTATCCCGCTGTAAGCGGGACGGGAATGACGCTTCTCTGATTTTGAAGTCTAAAAAGCCACTTCGCGTAACTTCAGTAAATATATTCAGTATTCTTGCACAAATCAATGCTGGGTAGTGGGTCAGTTTGACGAACCCGAACAAAAAACAAACGTCATACCAGCGAAAACCGGTATCTAATTGTCGGGGTTCTGGATTCCGGCTTTCGCCGGAATGACACAAAATTGAAAATGGCCCACTACCCAATGCTGATCGAATATTGAAAACCGGAGTGATGGATGATTGGATGAATAAATTGAAAAAATCAGAGACTTTCACGACTCGTCAATCCGTTTATCCATCAATCCGTCTTTCATTTCTCCATCAGCGCCGCAACGCCCGGAAGCGTTTTGCCTTCCAGAAATTCGAGCGATGCGCCGCCGCCGGTGGAAACATGCGACACTTGCTTCTCCAATCCGGCTTGCGCAATCGCAGCAGCAGAGTCCCCTCCGCCGACAATTGTCACTGCACCTAACTTCGTGGCATCGGCAAGAGCCTGCGCAATGGCATTCGTTCCCTTCGCAAAGTTAGGCATTTCAAACACGCCCATCGGCCCGTTCCATACAACGGTTTTTGCTCTTTTAATTTCGTCGCTGAAAAGTTTCACCGTCTCCGGTCCGATATCAACACCGGCCCATCCTGCGGGGATTGCATTGACATTCACAGTTTTTGTAGCTGCGTTGTTATCAAACTTGTCTGCAACAACACAATCAACAGGAAACAGCAGTCTGATATTTTTCGACTTTGCATCGGAGAGAAGCTGCTTTGCAAGCTCAACCTTGTCCTCTTCTAACAACGATTTTCCGATTTCCATTCCCTGCGCTTTGTAGAACGTGAACATCATGCCGCCCCCGATGAGAAGCGCATCAACTTTCCCCATCAAATTTTGAATCACATCAATCTTGCCGGAGATTTTTGCGCCGCCAAGAATTGCAACATACGGCTTCACAGGATTGAGTGTCGCTTTGCTGAGATAGGCAAGCTCCTTTTCCATCAAGAAACCTGCGACTGCAGGAAGGTAATGTGCAACTGCTTCCGTCGAAGCGTGTGCGCGGTGTGCCGAACCGAATGCATCATTCACAAACACATCGCCGTACGCTGCGAGTTCTTTCGCCATTCGTTCGCGGTCTGCCGGTTCCTTTGAAGTTTCTTCCTTATGGAAGCGTGTATTCTCGAGCATCAAAATTTCACCGTCATGCAAAGCATCAACCATTGCCTTTGTATCTGCACCGATAGCCGCAGGTGCAAGCGTGACCGGTTTCCCTAAAAGCTGTGAAAGACGTTCGGCAACGGGCTTCATTTTATGTTTCCCTTCGATAAACGCTTTTTCATCAAACGGCTTCCCGTCTTTCTCCGCTTTCTCTTTTGCTTTCTGTGTGTCTTTTTTCGGATCGCCGAGATGCGACATGAGCACAAGATATTTTGGTTTCTGTTCAAGAATATATTTGATCGTCGGCAGCGCAGCGCGGATACGTGTATCGTCCTGCACAATTCCGTTCTTCATCGGAACGTTGAAATCAACACGCATAAGCACGCGCTTCCCGGCAAGTGCAACATCTTTAACGGTTTGCTTATTCATTTTCTCATCTCAATAGTCATGGGAAATAATAAAAAGGCTGAACTCGATAACGAGATTCAGCCCAAGTTCAGTTGAGTAACTAAGTCAAGGTTCTTAAACCTTGACAAATTGAATGCTACTTTGTGCTGCCTGCCATCTTTCGTAACAGGTCAACTACACGGGTTGAATAGCCCCATTCGTTGTCGTACCATGAAACAACTTTGAAGAATCGTTTTTCGCCCTTCAAATTATTTTGCATCGTTGCGAGCGAGTCGTAAATCGAAGAACGATCGTCGTGAACGAAATCGGTTGAAACAACTTCTTCGTTGCAGTATCCGAGAATCCCTTTCAAATACGTTTCGGACGCTTTCTTCATCAACGAATCAATTTCTTCGATCGAAGTGTCGCGGGTAGCACGGAACGTTAAGTCTACAACTGAAACATCTGCCGTTGGAACACGGAACGACATTCCGGTCAATTTCCCTTTGGTTTGCGGAAGAACTTCACCGACTGCTTTCGCCGCACCCGTTGATGAAGGGATGATATTGATTGCCGCCGCACGTCCGCCTCTCCAATCCTTTTTTGAAGGACCGTCAACGGTTTTCTGCGTTGCAGTGTAGGAATGAATTGTCGTCATCAAGCCGGTTTCAATTCCAATGCTTTCTTTTAACAAAACATGAACGACCGGCGCCAGGCAATTCGTGGTGCACGATGCGTTCGAAACGATGACATGCTTCGCGGCATCGTATTCATTATCGTTCACACCCATAACGAGCGTTTTCACTTCGCCTTTTGCTGGAGCTGAAATCAAAACTTTTTTCGCACCCGCGGCAAGATGCCCCTTCGCTTTTTCAGAATCGGTGAACAAACCGGTTGACTCGATCACAATTTCAACACCGAGGTCTTTCCACGGCAATTGCGACGGCTCTTTCTGCGCCAACACGCATTTAATCTTGTGCCCGTTCACGACAAGAACATCGTCATGCTCGACAGAAGGGCCGCTTTTTTCACTTCCCAACGTGCCTCTGAAGTGCCCGTGAATCGAATCGTATTTCAGTTGATAGGCGAAATACTTTGCATCGGTGCTGACATCAACCACCGCAACGACATCAATATCGTTTCCGAGATATCCTTTATCCGACATTACATTGAGAATTTGTCTTCCGATTCTTCCGAAACCGTTGATACCTACTTTGACAGCCATGCTACTCCTCCGAGTTTGAATTTGATCAGCAAATAATGTGAAATTTTTCCCCGAGCTTGAAACAACAATAAAATTTACCAAGAAATTACGTTGGATGCAAACTTCTTGCTTCGCTATCGAATATTCAGTATCTTTTCCCAAGAATAATTCGCGTTGCATGAACTTTGGAATAATGGAAATCTGGAATATTTGAATCAAAAGCTGTTTCATCGCTCCAATAATCCAAAACGCCGGAAGGTTATGTAGCAAGAATGAGCGGCAACCCGGCGCGTTCGTCTAGCGGCTAGGACGGAGCCCTCTCAAGGCTTAAACACGGGTTCGATTCCCGTACGCGCTACGAAGAAATTTTTTTGGCTGAAAAAGGCGCCTTGTTGAACAAGACGCCTTTTTTGTTTTCCTCTCTTTTCTTACTTTTCACGTATGAACGAAACGAACGCTCTTCACAAATTTCACCCCGTTGTTCGCTCGTGGTTTGAAAAAAAATTCGGTACGCCGAGTCCTCCGCAGCAGCTTGGCTGGACTCCGATCGCTGAAGGAAAGAACACGCTCATCGTCGCACCGACCGGCTCCGGCAAAACGCTTGCTGCGTTTTTGTGGTGCATCAATCATTTGGTTGTAGAAAATATTGCACACCCCCCTCTCGGCCTCGCTGTATCTCCCCCTCTAGGGGGAGAAGTCGCGGCGAAAGCCGGGACAGAGGGAGTCAAAGGCGTACGTGTCGTATACATTTCTCCTCTCAAGGCGCTGAACAACGATATTCACCGCAACCTCGAAATCCCGCTGAAAGAAATTTTAGAAGAAGCTCACGCGCAAAAGATTCCGCTGAACAAGATCCGCAGCGCCGTTCGCACCGGGGACACAACGACATCCGAGCGGCGGTCAATGCTTCACGATCCGCCTGACATTCTTATCACAACGCCCGAATCGCTGTACCTGATGCTAACATCGCCGCAAGCGCGGAAGCTTTTTACGTCCGTGCGTTACATCATCGTTGATGAAATTCACGCACTCTGCGGAAACAAGCGCGGCGTGCATCTTTCTCTTACACTCGAGCGCCTTGAGCACATTGCCGGGCAGCCGCCGGTGCGCATCGGACTTTCTGCGACGCAGCGCCCGCTTGACGTGATTGCACGATTTCTCGGCGGACAACAATGGGTAAATAATAAGCTCGTTCCGCGCGACGTTACGATTGTAGATGCCGGTTACAAAAAAGAAATGGACTTGAAAGTCATCTGCGCCGCTCGCGATTTTTCCGATCTTCCTCTCGACAGCATCTGGCACCTCATTTTTCCACAGCTTCTTCAGCAAATTGAAACTCATCGCACAACGCTTATTTTTGTAAATAACCGCAGACTTGCCGAGCGTGTCGCCGCGCAATTGAACGAGCTTCTGACAAACCGGGAACACACATTCAATATGTACGCAGTGCCTCACTCGACACAGGAGAATCCGCAATCCGCTTATGCTTTCGCTCCGGCGGACAAGTCGTCAATCGGCAATCGCAAACCGGAAATTACAGTTCACGCGTACCACGGAAGCATGTCGCGCACGACGCGGGAAAAATTAGAATCCGGATTGAAAGAGGGAAAACTGAAGGCGCTCGTTACAACGTCGGCGCTTGAGTTAGGCATTGACATAGGCAGCATTGATCTCGTCGTTCAGATTCAATCGCCGAAAGGCATCGCACGCGGGCTCCAGCGCGTCGGCCGGTCGGGACATCTTGTCAGCGCGCAGAGCAAGGGGCGAATTTACCCGACACACCGGGAAGATTTGCTCGAAGCGGCTGTGGTTGCAAAAGAAATGAACGTGCACGCCATTGAACAGACGCACGTACCGATCAATTGTCTCGATGTGCTTGCGCAGCAGATCGTCGCAATGGTGAGCGTTGAAGAATGGAATGTTGATGAGCTGTTTACTCTTCTGCGGCAATCGTATTGTTACCACGCACTCACGCGAAATTTATTTATAAACGTTCTTCAGATGCTTGCGGGGAGATACACGAACGAAGTATTCCGTGAATTGCGTGCGCGCATTTCGTGGGATATGGTGAGGAACGCACTCTCAGCGCTTCCCGGTTCTTTCCGTCTGGCAATCACCAACAGCGGCACAATTTCCGACCGCGGTTATTTCGGCGTTTACCTTGAAGATAAAAAAACGAAAATAGGCGAAGTGGATGAAGAGTTCATTTACGAAAGCCGTGCCGGTGATACGTTCATTCTCGGCTCCAATATTTGGAAAATGCTCGACATTGACACCAACAAGGTCATGGTCGCACCGGCACCCGGTCAGCCTGCGCGTATGCCGTTCTGGCGCGGCGAAGGAATTGGACGCACATTCGAGTTAGGAACGAAAATCGGCGAGTTTTTTTCAAATGCAGAACATTCTTTCAGAAACCCCCAAGGAGATTTCCAACAAAATGATTTTCTTTCGACGTTGAAAGATCATTATCCGATTGACTCAGCATCCGCGTGGAACCTTGGAGAATATTTGAGAACGCAGTTTGAATCAACCGGTGCGATCCCTTCGCACACAAAAATTGTCGTCGAAGGATTCCGCGACGAAATCGGCGACCCTCGCATTGTCGTCCACTCATGTTTCGGACGCGGCGTGAACGGCTTACTCGGCCTTGTGCTTCTTCATCAATTCAAGAAGCGGATGAACATTGAAGTGCAAATGCTCTACAACGACGACGGCATTCTTCTTCGCTGTTCCGATGTCGAGCGACTTCCGCTCGATCTCTTTTCAGAGTTGACATCGGACGAAGCGCAGGAAATCGTATTGGAAGAACTGATGATGTCGCCCCTCTTTGGCGGTTTGTTCCGGCAGAATGCCGAGCGCGCAATGCTTCTTCCGAAATTATTTCCGGGAAAACGAACGCCGCTTTTTCTTCAACGATTGCGTGCCGGAGATTTGCTGCAAATTGCGCGGCAGTACGACGATTTTCCTATCGTGATTGAATCGGTGCGCGAAGCACTGAACGATGTTCTCGACTTCGAGCATTGCAAAGAGATTGTGAAGAAGATCGAAACGGGAGAGATTCAACTTCACACGGTGCAAACCGAAACGCCGTCGCCGTTCGCTGCCGGCGTGCTGTTCGATTTCGCCGCTGTGTATATGTACGAATGGGACAAGCCGAAGCATAGCGCGCAAGAGACGCAGCGGGCATTGAACCGAGAGCTTCTCTCCGAGATCGTTGACTTCGCGACTGTGAAACCGATGCTCAGAAGCGATGCCGTCATCAAAGTTACCGAGCATCTTCAATGTACCGCGCCGACGCGCGTCGCACGAACACCGGAAGAACTTCTCGAAATGCTGATTCGCATCGGTGAATTAACGCGCGAAGAGATTGCCGGACGCTCCGCCGGAAGAACACTGTCGCACGCCGTTCAGCTTCTTACCCAACACTCCGCATCTTCAATCATGCTGCATGGAATTGAATATTTGATTGCATCGGAAGAGATTCCGTTCTATCGCGCAATCGCGAAAATATCTGACGAGTCACTCAGAAATCTTCCGAAGGAAATTGCGGCGACGGAAATTTCTCGCAGCGACACGCTTTGCTACATCGTTCTTCGTACGCTTCGCTCTCACGGGCCGTTGACAACGGAGTTCATCGCACATCGTTACGGAATTGATGAGGATGAATGCCGCGAAGTTCTTTCGTTGTTGTCGAAGAAAGAGCCGGTTGAGCGGGGAAAGTTTTCGGAGAACGCGACGCACGATGAGTGGTGCTACCGTCCGAATTTAGACCGCATGCATCGCGCTTCCATTGCCTTGCTGCGAAGAGAAATAAAACCGGCAACAATGGCGGACTTCACGAATTTTCTTCTTCAATGGCAGCATTGTCTTCCTTTTGCACAAGAGGCAGGAGACTCGGCAACGATTGAAATCATCGAACAACTTCAGGCACTGCCTCTTTCTGCCGAATTGTGGGAGCCGGAAATTCTCCGCCGGCGCATTCAACGCTACGATCCGGCAGAAATCCGTGCGCTGACGTCGCGCGGGGAAGTACTTTGCATCGGCACGAACTCCGGAAAGGTTCAATGGATACTTCGTGGTGAAGGCTCGGCGTTTTTACCTGAAGGCTATGCCGACACGGTTGAGTCGCTTTCATCTTCAGCGCGCGGCGTCCACGATTATCTGAAAGAAAACGGCGCGTCGTTTTTATCCGATCTCAGAGAGGGAATGAATATCTCTCTCGCGGCGCTGAATAAAGCTATTGCAGAATTATTCTGGAACGGATTGATTACGAACGATGTCTTCGATGAAATTTTACACGTCAAACGATTCAGAACGGCTGAAGAAAACGTTTTTCCTGACGAGCGAATTGTCCTGACAAACCCACGGCACAACCCGCTCAAATTCAGAGCGGTGAGATCTGTCCGCGCTGCGCTTAAAAACGTTCCGGGATGGAACGGACGCTGGTCGTTAACACGTACGCGGAACGTATTCGGACAAAAACTTTCGCCCGAGGAACAAATTTCGCGCCGTGCAGAACAATTACTGCATCGCTACGGCATCGTTGCCCGTGAAATCGTCAAGCGAGAAGAGAATTTCGGCTCGTGGACCTTTCTCGCAATGGAATTTCAGAAATTGGAATTGCGCGGAGAAATACGCCGCGGATATTTTGTCGAAGGGTTGTCGGGAATGCAGTTTGCACTGCCGGCGGCGGTTGAAATGTTACGCAGCGTTCGGAGCGCTGCCCCGGACGAATCCCCCGTTGTGCTCAACGCGTGCGACCCGGCAAATCCGTACGGTTCGGGAATCGAACTCAGCGGAACATTTTCGGACTCCCTGCGCATGATGAGAGTTCCGTCGAATTATCTTGTCTTGCATCAAGGCATGCCGATCGTGTGGATTGAAAATGACGGAGCGCGCGTCTCTACCGTCGCAGAAACGAATATCGAGCTGCTGAGGCGGTGTCTGGCACAATTCGTCGAATATCTTCGTTCCGTGCGCTCGCACGAACGCGCTGCAATCACCATCGAGCACTGGAACAATCTCCGCCCGACAGAAAATCCTGCGGCTGAAATTCTTCGTTCAATCGGATTCTACCGCGACCGCGTGCAGACGATGAGATTGGAATTGTAACGATGCTTCCGCATTACATCATTGACGGCTACAACCTTCTTCACGAAATTCCATCGCTGAAAAAACTCCTCGACCGCGATGCAACAGCGGCGCGCGAACGGCTTGTTGACGCAGTAGCACGGCTTACGATGAAGAAAAAATTCCGCTGCACCATCGTGTTCGACGGAACAAAGCCGCACGACGTAAGTTTTTCAACAAGCAACACTCCGATTCATGTCGTGTACTCTTTTCCCGTTTCTGCCGACGAAAAAATCCGGGACATGATCGAGAAATCGAAAAGCAGAACGTTGCTCGTTATTGTTTCTTCCGACCGCGAGATTTTGAACTTCGCCCGTGTTTGCTCATGCACAACGCATACATCGAAATATTTCAAACAGATGTTATTCGAGGAACCGGACAATGGCGAAGAGAAGGATCAAGTAAGTCTTTCGAAAGAGCAAGTCAGGGAATGGCTGAAGATTTTTGGGGAGGGAGAAAAATAGAATTACAAACTCGCAACTTTTGCGGATTTAGTTGCGAGCGTTTCTTCCATCATCGCAATAAACTTTGCAAAGAGGTAATCACTGTCGTGGGGACCTGGGGAGGCTTCGGGGTGATATTGAACGCAGAACAACGGAAGCGTTTTATGCTGGAATCCTTCGACCGTTTGATCGTTAAGATTGATGTGCGTCAGCTCCACCCTTTCCTGATCCATCGTCTTCCAATCAACGGCGAAACCGTGGTTCTGCGACGTAATTTCAATTTCATTCGTCAACAGATTTTTTACCGGATGATTGGCGCCGCGGTGGCCGAATTTTAACTTATAAGTTTTTCCCCCGAGCGCCAAGGCAAGAAGTTGATGACCGAGACAAATACCGAAGATCGGTTTCGTGCCGACCAGCTTCTTTAAATTCAGAATGGCATACTTCACAGCATCCGGATCGCCCGGACCGTTGGAAAGAAAAATTCCGTCGGGATTCATCGCGAGAACCTGTTCGGCAGAAAACGATGCGGGCACAACGGTAAGGTCACATCCGTAACTGGCGAGCCGGCGCAAAATATTCCGCTTCACTCCATAATCAAACACAACGACACTGAAACGGCGACCATTCCGTTTGAAGCCATTGTTTTGTGTTGCTAACGCATAAGGCGTACGATCAACATCACTCCAGCGGTACGGTTTTTCGCATGTTACGTGTTTTGCTAAGTCCTGCCCTGCCATTCCGGGGGACGCCTTCGCTTTCGCAACTAGGTTCGCATCATCCAAATCCGTTGTTGAAAGAACTCCGCGCAGCGCGCCTTGAGTGCGGATCATTTTCGTCAGCATGCGCGTATCTATGCCTTGAAGAGCGATAACGTTGTTACGTTTGAGCCATGCAGCAAGGCTTTCGTTCGCGCGCCAGTTGCTGAAAAAATCGAAATACTCGCGGACGAGAAATCCAGAGACCTGCGGCTTCGCGGATTCAATATCATCGCCGTTCACGCCGTAATTGCCGATGAGCGGGTAGGTCATCGTCACAATTTGACCGGCGTACGACGGATCGGTGAGAATTTCCTGATAACCGGTCATGCTTGTGTTGAACACAACCTCGCCGGCAATTTCTCCCTCAGCACCGAAATTCTCTCCGGTAAAAATTGTTCCGTTTTCTAATGCAAGCTTCGCGATCATCGAGATTCAATCATCCAAATAATTTTCACGGAAGAAAAATACGAAAATAGCGATGGAGAGTCAACGAACACGCTTCAATGAGAATCAATGATGAACAATCACTGTTCCCACGCTCATGCCGCGCGGAGTTTGCAGATGATAGGCATACAATCCATTTGGAAGCGGAAGTTGCGGAAAATACAGCGCATGCCGTCCGGCATTTAGTTGCGATGCGAAAACGGTTGAAACTCTTCGTCCAAACCAATCATATAACTTTAATACAACAATTGAAGGCGTTTGAAGAGAGACATCAACGGATGCAGGTGAAAGTGCTGAAACCGAAGCAGCGGCGAAATTTTGAAGCGGCGCGCGTTCCGATTGCCTTGAATTAAAAAAACGAACTGCTGAAACGTTGGATGGCGCGCTTTCATTCCACAATCTGTCGAGCGATGTTGTAACATACCACAATTCTGTCCCTGATGCAGCAGGAAAACCATCAACAAGCGTGTCGGAGCTGGCGGGCATTATACAAAATAATTCTGTTGCATCGGTAATTGCCAGGTCGCTTTGAGAAAATGAACGATACACAGCGAAACGGTATGCGCCGTCTCCGTCATTGGCGTACTGCGGGAAATCCCACTGCAAACGTACTCCGTCATTTCTTTTCACTGCTCTCAGGTCCTGCGGAGGAAGCGGAGGCACTGCGTCTTTCCAATGCATTGCCGGGAGCAATGACGGGTAACTGTAAAAATTTTCTTTCAACGAATCCTGAAATCCGTTCAAGTTTCTTGTAATTGATTTCGAGCTGAAGAAAATACTTCCGCTCACATT
>JAGWND010000099.1 GCA_028873075.1 Bacteroidota bacterium | reverse complement strand
GCGGCTACTACAACGGCCGCTCGATGTTTATTCCAAAAGAAGCATAACAGCGTTGAATTGAGCTTTGACAAACGTATCTCACGACACACTGCACATCGCGATCGATGCGATGGGCGGGGATTTTGCTCCCGCAAACGAAGTGCAGGGCGTGCTCGATGCTTTGCGTGAAACGAACAATCGTTTTCATGTTGTCCTTGTCGGAGATGAAAAGGCGCTTCGCGAGGAGCTTGTGAAACGCGGCGCTGGGGGCGAGTCATGTTCGGTTGTTCCGGCAAGTGAAGTGATCGGTATGGAAGAAAGCCCAACGACTGCACTGAAACAAAAGCGCGGTTCGTCGCTCATGGTCGGCATCACGCTTCATAAAGAAAGAAAAGCCGATGCGTTTGTCAGTGCAGGCAATACCGGAGCAATGACGGCAGCGTCAATGCTCACGCTCGGAAGAATCATCGGAGTAAGCCGACCGGCGATTCCTGCAATTTTCCCTTCGGAAGAAGGCACAACGCTTCTCATGGATGTCGGCGCGGTCACCGATTCCAAACCGCATTTTTTGTACGAGTTCGGCGTTATGGGAAGCATTTATGCCGAATACATGTTTAACAAGAAGCGCCCCCGTGTCGGGCTTCTGAACATCGGCGAAGAAGAATCGAAGGGCGACGAGTTGGCGAAAGAAGCCTACAAAATTTTCAAGAAGAATGCATCCGCGATCAATTTTATCGGGAATGTCGAAGGGCGTGATATTTTGAAAGGCGCTGCCGATGTTGTTGTGTGCGACGGATTTGTCGGTAACGTGGTTCTGAAATTCGGCGAAAGCGTTCCTGCTTTTTTGAAAACGAAATTCAAGAAGTACGCCGATCAGGGCATGGTTCAAAAAATACTGATGGCGAGCCTTCGCACTCCTCTGCGGAAAATTTTCAAAGATTTCGATTATCAGGAGCACGGCGGCGTTCCGTTGTTAGGTGTGAACGGTGTGAGCATTATCGGTCACGGAAGCTCGACACCGAAAGCAATCAAGAACATGATTTATCGCGCCGAAGAAATGGTGCGGCTGAAAATCAATTTTCATATTGAGGAAAAATTGTCCCGGTATCAGCCGGGGTCCCTCGGAAAAAACGAAACGGAGCAATGAGCACAATACGAGCGGCGATTACAGCGGTGGGACATTGGGTCCCCGAAAAAATTTTATCGAACCACGATCTGGAAAAAATGATGGACACGAATGACGAGTGGATTCGTACGCGCACGGGTATCCGCGAGAGGCGCATTCTTGAGAAGGGCGCAACCTCCGACCTCGGCGCGGGTGCCGTTCAGGATATGCTGCGCAAACGCGGTATGTCGGCAGAAGAAATCGAAGTGCTCATCGTTGCTACGGTAACGCCGGATATGTTCTTTCCGGCAACGGCGTGCATGATTCAGGAAAAAATCGGCGCGAAACATGCGTGGGGCTTCGATTTTTCCGCTGCATGTTCCGGCTTTGTGTTTGCGCTCACCGTCGGCTCGCAGCTGATTGAATCCGGCACGTACAAAAAAGTGGTCGTTGTCGGTGCCGATAAGATGAGCGCGATCACCGATTACACCGACCGCAACACGTGCATTCTTTTCGGTGACGCCGGAGCTGCCGTGCTGCTCGAGCCGAGCTCCGATCCTTCGCTCGGTATTATTGATCACCGTTTATATTGCGACGGCTCCGGCGGACGTTATCTCAACATGTTAGGCGGCGGCAGCCTGAATCCGCCGACGCACGAAACGGTCGACAAGAAAATGCACTTCATCTATCAGGATGGCAAAGCAGTGTTCAAGGTTGCGGTCATTGGCATGGCAGAAGTTTCATACGAGATTATGAAGAGAAACAATCTCACCGGAAAAGATGTTGACTGGCTCGTACCGCACCAAGCAAATCTCAGAATTATCGATGCCTGCGCAGAGCGGATGGAGTTGGACAAATCGAAAGTGATGATGAATATTGATCGCTACGGCAACACAACGGCGGCAACCATTCCTCTCTGTTTATCCGAATGGCAATTGAGCGGGAAATTGAAAAAGGGACATCATTGTGTGCTTTCGAGCTTCGGTGCCGGTTACACATGGGGTGCGGTGTATCTGAAATGGGCATACTGATAATTGACGACTGCCAATTGTAGATTGAGGAGAGAGAACAAGTTTTGAGATTCGAGTATCGCGTTTATAGTTTTAAATTCTCGAATCACAAAGCACGACCTCAAATCATGAATTCTGAATCAGAGTATAAATTTCTCTTCGCGTCGCGGCGACGTTGTGGCTGAGTTAAAAGATGACTGCGTATATTTTTTCCGGACAAGGTTCGCAATATATCGGAATGGGAAAAGGTCTCTATGCCCAATTCCCGGTAGCGAAAGAAATGTTCGATCGCGCAGATGAGCTTCTTGGTTTCGCTCTTTCTAAAATTTGCTTCGAAGGACCCGAAGACAAATTGAAGCAAACGAAAAATACGCAGCCGGCGATTTTTCTTCACAGCATCGTGCTCTGGAATTTGTTGAAGCCGGCCGACGCGGCGATGGCCGCCGGACATTCGCTTGGAGAATATTCTGCACTCGTTGCCGCCGGAGCAATCTCCTTTGAAGAAGGATTGAAGCTTGTACGTTTGCGCGGCGAGCTGATGCAAAAAGCCGGTGAAGACAACCCCGGGACTATGGCGGCAGTGATCGGTTTAGAACCGAAGGTTGTCGGTGAAATCTGCTGCACAGTATGGACAACAGGCATTGTGCAGGCGGCAAATTTCAATGCACCGGGGCAGGTTGTAATTTCCGGAAGCATCGCAGGCGTGCGCAGGGCAACAGAGTTTGCTAAAGAACGCGGCGCAAAATTAGTGAAAGAACTTCCCGTCAGCGGCGCGTTTCATTCGCCGCTTATGCAATCGGCGAAGGATGGATTGAAAGCGGCGTTGGATTCGGCGCGCATCAGCGACGTGAAAATTCCGGTGTACGCGAATGTAACTGCACAGCCGATGTACAAAGCGGAAAAGATTCGCACGATGTTGTATGAACAAGTAACAAGTCCCGTGCGGTGGGAAGAATCAATTCTTGCCATGGCAGCCGACGGCGCTGCGAAATTTGTCGAGCTTGGACCGGGGAAGGTGTTGCAAGGACTGGTGAAACGCATTGTTCCGGCTGTAGCCGGGATTGAAATTACCGGCGTTGATACCGCTGCCGATGTTGCAAAAGAAGTTACGGGGGAATGACAGTGTTTCATATCGGCAAATATGAAATTGATCCGGTCCTTTTCGAGAAAGGATTTGCGAAAGAATGCGGACCGTTTCGCTGTGAGTCGAAATGCTGTTCGGTCGGTGTCTATGTTGATTTGAAAGAGAGAGGAAAAATTCTTTCATATAAGGAAACGATCAAACGATACATGGACGAAACTCAAACTGCCGATGATAGCCGTTGGTTCGATTCGGAGATAGAAGACGATCCTGATTATCCTTCCGGCAAAGCTGTTGGCACGGAAATCTTTGGCGGTAAATGCGTATTCCTGACCAAGGAGGGAAGGTGCAGTCTTCAAATCATGGGAATCGAAGAAGGATTTGGTGAATGGGCACTCAAGCCGTTTTATTGCATCGCATTTCCGATTACAATTGAGAACGGCGTGGTGACTTTCGATGATTTTCAGCAGGACAATACACGCTGCTGTTCGGTTGTCGAATCCACCGCAGATGGATCAACGCCGCTTGTTGATTCCTGCAAAGCAGAATTGGAATTTGTTCTTGGGGAAGATGGATATCGTCAGTTATCAGAAATCAGAAGTCGGTCAACTGTAGTAGGGGGAATGGCGATGCGGAGCATGGAAGAGGATGATATTTGAATCCTGAATTTTGAACGTGAAGCTGACAATGACGAATCAGATATTCAACGGTAAAGTCGCACTTATTACCGGAGCGTCGCGCGGCATCGGGAAAGCCATTGCGCTGATGTTTGCCGATGCCGGTGCCGACGTTGCATTTACATACTTAAGTTCGAAAGAATCTGCAGAAGCTCTTGCAAAGGGAATTCAAGCGAAAGGAAGAAAGTCTGCGGTGTTCCAATCCAACGCTTCGGATTTTTCTCAAGCGAACGAGTTAGTACAGAATGTGGTTCAGGAGTTCGGGAGCGTTGACGTCCTTGTCAACAATGCCGGCATTACAAAGGACGGTTTGTTGCTGCGAATGTCCGAACAAGATTGGGATGCAGTGATTGACACCAATCTCAAAAGTGTTTTTAATTTCACCAAAGCAGTCTATCGCCCGATGATGAGCCAACAGTCGGGAAAAATCATCAACATCGCTTCGGTTGTCGGCATCACTGGGAATGCCGGGCAGGCGAATTATGTGGCGTCAAAAGCGGGAGTTATCGGCTTCACGAAAAGCGTGGCAAAAGAATTAGCATCGCGCAACATTCAGGTGAATGCCGTAGCGCCCGGGTTTGTGGATACCGATATGACCGGGAAGTTGAATGATTCCCAAAAAGAAGCTATTTTGAAGCTCATTCCGATGAGACGAACGGCAAAGCCGGAAGAAATTGCCGCAGTGGTCAAGTTTCTTGCGTCATCGGAGGCGGATTACATGACAGGACAGGTGTTGTGTGTTGACGGCGGTATGGTGATGTAGAGTTCGTGAAGTAAACATTCTATCTATTAACAATAAGGAGAAACGATTATGGCAGACGTTGCGGCAAAAGTGAAAGAAATCATTGTGAACAAGTTAGGAGTAGACGAAGGTCAAATCACTCCGGAAGCTTCTTTCACGAACGATCTCGGCGCGGACTCATTGGATACTGTCGAGCTTGTCATGGAATTTGAAAAAGCGTTCAATCTTCAGATTCCGGATGAAGACGCCGAAAAGATTTCCACCGTCGGCGATGCAATCAAGTATCTGCAAGACAAAGCAAAGTAAGCCGGCATTTTTTTTCTGATTGCTCTTAATGAACAGCGCTCTGTGAATGGAGCGCTGTTCACAAGAGTACTACATATATTTATATTGACTATTATAGAACACATACATGGCGTTTAACGGAAAAGCACGGCGTGTTGTCGTTACAGGAATGGGCGCAATTACGCCGGTCGGGTTAACGGTGAATGATTTTTGGGGAGGGCTTCTTGCCGGCGAAAGCGGGGCCGGACCCATCACGTATTTCGATACGACGGAATACGATACGAAGTTCGCATGCCAATTGAAGGGATTCGATCCGCTGAAGTATATGGATCGCAAGCTGGCTCAGCGTGTCGATCCGTTCACGCAGTACGCTCTTGCAGCCGCGGATGAAGCGGTAAAGGATTCCCGGCTTGATTTCTCAAAAATATCCGGTGAGCGAGTCGGTGTTATTGTGGGTTCCGGTATCGGCGGGATGTGGACGTACCATCGCCAGCAGGAAACAGTGTGGGAAACGAAAGGCCCGCACCGCATCAGTCCGTTTTTTATTCCGATGCTGATCTCGGATATTGCGGCGGGAAGAATTTCTATGAAGTACGGATTGAAAGGTCCGAACTATGCGACAACATCCGCATGTGCCACAGCATCGCACGCAATCGGCGATGCGTTTATTCTCGTTCAGCGAGGCGATGCGGATGTGATGGTGACCGGCGGAGCGGAAGCCGGTATTTGTCCGATGGGCATCGGCGGATTCAATGCGATGAAGGCGCTCTCAACGCGCAACGACGATCCGAAGCGCGCAAGCCGTCCATTCGATAAGGAAAGAGACGGGTTTGTGATGGGCGAAGGCTCCGGTATGCTGATCTTGGAGGAGTTCGAGCATGCAATGAAGCGCGGCGCGCACATGTATGCAGAATTAGCCGGCATTGGCTTCACAGCGGATGCACATCACATCACCGAGCCGGCGCCGGGAGGAGAAGGCGCAGTGCGTTCGATGCGGCTCGCGATTCAAGACGCAGGCTTGAAGCCCGAAGATGTTGATTACATCAACGCACACGGCACGTCAACATATCCGAATGATAAAAATGAGACAGCCGCAATCAAAACTGTTTTCGGCGAGCAGGCGAAAACGGTTGCCGTCAATTCCACGAAATCTATGATCGGGCATTTGTTGGGGGCAGCGGGTGCAGTAGAGGCGATTGTTGCAGTGAAATCAATTGTAGAAAATAAAATTCACGCAACCATCAATCAGGAAATTCCCGATCCCGAGTGCGATTTGTTCTATGTCCCGAACGCACCGATCGAACGTACCGTGAACGTCGCAATCAGCAACACGTTCGGTTTCGGCGGCCATAATGCGACGCTTCTCTTCAAAAAATTTTTCTGAAGGGATTTTCAATAGAAAGAAGAAGGCAATCATCTGTTGCGCAGCTTTCGTCACTGGCTTGCATCCCGTTTTGGCGGGATGCATCGCTCATTTCAGCAGTTACCGCACCTCTCCGCCGTATTAACAGAGAAGATTGATTTCCGGCAACTCGAGCAGACGCTCGGATATAGAATCAAAAATCAGGCGTTGTTTATTCAAGCGGTTGTACACCGTTCATATCTTCAAAATTCAAATCTCTCCAATCTTGAATCGAACGAGCGCCTTGAATTTCTCGGCGACGCAGTCTTGAATTTGGTCGTCGCGCAATTTTTGTATTCCGCCTATCCCGGCGCCGAAGAAGGGGCATTGACGGTCATCCGTTCGCGTCTTGTCAATCGCAAGGCGTTGATCTACTACGCACGCGCTCTGAACATCCGGGATTTCCTCCTTCTCAGCATGAGTGCCGCCCAAGGTGCGGAAAAGGGTGCCGATACGATTGTTGCGGACGCTTTTGAAGCACTGCTGGGCGCAATGTATCTCGACAGCGGAATACAGCCCGTGCAGAAGTTTATTGTTCACCAGGTGGAACACGCGCTCCGAAGCGGCTTTCTCGACGCACCGGATGATAATTACAAAAGCGCGCTGTTGGAATTTGCGCAGGCGCATGGGATGCCGGTTCCGCGTTACAGTGTAATTAAAGAAGAAGGACCCGATCACGATCGCACGTTCACGGTGGAAGTATTTATCGGAAAAGAATCGTTCGGCATTGGTATCGGAAAAAATAAAAAGGAAGCAGAGCAGTCTGCTGCAGAGAAAGCGATGAAACATCTTCCCCGTGAAGCGCACGAAAGAAACTAAGAAGTAATGGTAGAAGCAGAAAAAGACATCCTCGCGCTCCTGGCGAGTGCAAAAACTATCGCCGTTGTCGGCGCGTCGCCGAAACCGTGGCGCGACAGCGGCTCGATTGCGGCGTTTCTCAGCCGTGCAGGATACAAAGTGTTTCCCGTCAATCCGAAATATCACGAAGTGCTGGGCATGAAGTGTTTTCCTGACCTTTCTTCCGTGCCGGAGAACATTGACATCGTGGATATTTTCAGAAACCCCGATGACGTTGAACCGGTAATAGACGAAGCGATCGCTGTCGGTGCTCGCAGTGTGTGGATGCAATTGGGTGTGATCAATGAGCGAGCCGCGCAGAAAGCCGAAGCTGCAGGCCTAAATGTTGTGATGGATAGATGCATCGCTGTAGAATATCGAGCATTGATGAACATTGAACATTGAGAATTGTGTGTTGAGTTTTTTTTCTACTCTCTACATTTAAATGCTCGATGTTCAATATTCAACGCTCGATGTGTGAAGTGAACCAGAATTTTGTTATTCCGCGTTCCAAAGGAACCCCTTCGGCGAAAGCGGGAATCCAACAATGAAATTTTTTTTCTGCATATTTTTTTCTGTTGTCATGTTGCCTTTACTTCATGCAGAGGCGATAGACTCGCTCGCCGTTCAGCCGGTGGAAGGCGTCTTTCCCGATTCAACACTGCGTGTTGCAAAAATTATCATTGCCGGAAATGAAACGACGAAAGGTTTTGTCATCAAGCGGGAGATGACGCTCAAGGTCGGATCGCTTATAACGCATCGGGCAATCGGGTACGACATTAACCGTATCTACAGCTTGCGGCTTTTCAATCGGGTTGACATTGAGGTTATTCCCGATTCATCGGGAAACGATGACGGGAACAAAGCTCCGGATTCGACGGCAACGCTGCTTGTGCTTGTTAATGAGCGCTGGTTTTTCTACCCGTATCCGATTTTCGGATTGAAAGATCATTCGTGGTCGCATTTATATTACGGGCTTGGTGTTGTTCACACGAACTTCCGGGGACGCAATGAACAAGTGTATGCACAGTTCGTTCTCGGTTACGATCCGTACGTTTCGTTTCAATATGTCAATCCGCTGATCGAGCCGGAGTGGAATTTATTTCTTAACACAAAATTTCAGTATGCTGTTATCAGAAACAAAAGCCTTGTCTCGCTGCAGAACGGTCCGGAATTTGACGAGCGGCATGTAGATGGTGAAATAATCCTTGGCAAGCGTTTCTCGCTTTTCAGCACAGCAAGCGCGTCAATTGAATACACCCGCATCGCGGTCAGCGATAACCGCGCAGGAAGAACGCTCTCGCCGTCCGGAACAGATTCTTATCTTTCTTTCAATGCGGGGTACCAGTACGACACGCGCGATCTTGGAGAATATCCGGGATACGGAACGCTGCTTACAATCGGCGGGTCGAAATTGGGATTGAGGCAGAGCGAGGTGAATTACCAGCGCTACGATGTTGATTACCGCCGCTACATTCCGATGACTGGCGGAGTTGTGTTTGCTGCGCGTATCTTCGGAAGTGCTGTGCAAGGAGGAACGGTGCCGAATTACGGACACGTGTTTTATGGCTACAACGAACGCCTTCGCGGCCGCTTCAACGATATCAAAGAAGGAGAAAATATTTTTGGCGGTAATGCCGAGCTTCATATTCCGATCATTTCTCCGTCATATATTCGATTTGAAGAAATTCCTATCGAACAGTTTCAGGTCATTCGATACGCGCTGTACCTTGCGCTCTTTGCAGACGGCGGCGCTGCGTGGTACCGCAACCAGCCGCTCGCTCTCGACCGTTTTCTCGGCGGTTATGGGCTCGGTTTGCATTTTCTTCTTTCTTACAGCGCAGTGGGGAGAATCGAGTACGCTTTTCCGGGAAAAGCAGGAAAAGGAGAATTAATACTTGACGTTGGAGCGGCGTTTTAAGTAGAATCTCAACAAACCGCCAGAACTTCTTGTGAAACAACTCGCTGTGTCGCGTGCTGTTCTTAACTCTTCTTTCCGACAATAAAACAGGCAAGTATAAGCGATATGGTTTCACCCCGTGGAGAAAAAAGACAGTAATCATAAAACAAAATTGTGGATGAACGCTTTACTGATATAATGGACTGGTTCAAACCAAGCGAATTGTACGGATTGCGGGATTTCACCGAGTTCTCATTTATTAATATCCCGGTAATAAAAATTTAATTACTTTTTGTAACTTTCCTCTTGCTATTAAAATTAAAATCCCTATATTCTCTACTGTCATTAGCAAGGACTTCGCCAGAAATCCTTGTATGATGGAGCTGCAGGTTTCTGATTCGAAAAAATAATTTTCGATTAATTCTCTTGGAGGAATAAATGCAGTAATTGGTACTATCCTTTCACAAGATCTCACACGCCCTGTTCCCGCATGTCTGCTTCATTACCATCAGATCGTTTCACACACAGCAGAGAGAAGGAACCTTTCATAGAACAATGATTCTTCAGTGAGCATGGATTCGACCAGAAGCTGATGCGCTTAGAGCGCAGAGCCGCTTCATCTCAAAGGGTGCTTTGTCTCTGAAAGCAAAGGGTGTGAGCGAAGAGAAAAAGAGAACCAGCCGCTATGTTGTTGCCTTGCAATGATTGAAGCATCATCAAGAGTACAATGCATTCGCTCAATAATTTCAATCACTAAACCAACTGATCCTTTAATTTAAGAAGGAGGAACTTTCCATGAAACAAAAACTTTCTACGGCATTCGCAGTGTTTGCGCTGTTGTTAGTAGGATTGGGAAGCCAATCGTACGCAGGGACGTATGCATCAAGCTTACGCACCTCCAATCCGGATACAGTGCATGCATTCGACGGCTCATTTACAGACGGGACCGGTGTGTTGCTTTGGTACACCTTAAACGGTCCTGCAGATACAGTCCTCGCCACCGTATGGTGGAATGGCACTGCTATCATGGCGTTTAAAGCAGACAGCACGGGAGCAGGGTCGCATAATTTTCTCTGGGACGGGAAAGATTCGCTTGGTCATTATGTCGGTGTCGGTCAGTACGCGTTCACAGTATGGACGTATGATAAAGGAAATCCCGATACGGTGTGGAAACAAGTGTGGCAAAACGATGTGTACGGGGATCACGTGACGAATGCACTTTCTTCACGCGACATGGCTATTGTTAACGATCCTATGTCCCCGGGATTCGGCGATCTTTTTCTTTCCGAATCAACGACGTACTACGGTTATGCGCGCATGATTGCAGCACGCAGCGACGGTTCATTTATCGGTGCCTTCGGCGCTTCCAATTTTCCGCAAGGGACAGTGAATACCGATCCGTGGTACTTGACAACGGCAGGAGACCATAGTCTCTATGTCACTTCGCTTACGCTTAACTCTATTTTTGTTTTCAACGACAGTGCCGTTGTAAAAGTTATTCAAGATACCGTTCACTTCAAAAATCCTGCAGGAATAGCGGCGCACGGCGCCCCGGTTCCGACATTGTATCTTGCAACAGGACGCGCAGTGATTCGCGGGACACCTACAGCATTTCTTGATACGCTGTTCGCTGTAGATACTGTAGGAGGCGGTCCCAACGGCGGATATGTTCGCGATGTTGCAGTGGATGATTCCGGCTATGTGTATATTTCGTTTGGCCCGACATCAGGGAGCTATGCGAAGATTCTCCACCTTTCACCGACAGGCGTGCCGATTGATACGGTAACACTTCCGGGAAATGTAACGCATCTTCAGTTGTTCTACGGTACTAGCAGGACGACAAATGCAGATGATATTTTATATGCGCGTGTGCCGGGAAGCGCAGGCGGCGTGTTCAAAGTAAATTTCGCAACGAAAACGGCGACGAAACTTTTCACACCGAGCACAAGTTCTTCATCGTATCATTCTATCACCGTTGACATGTTCGGCGATATCTATTATGCGAATCCGAGTGCAGAGTGGGTGCGTATGTATGCACCGCCGAAGAGCGGTCCGTTCACATTTACCTCGCAGCCTCACCCTGTCAACGTCTTTGCCGGTGCAGCGACAAAAGTGATGGATAATTTTGAATCCGGCGTAGGTCATTTTGGAAAGTCAGTAACATACTCCGGATCAACAGTGGGCGTGAGCTCAAGTTCGACTGCTACGCTTAATACTACTGATGGTCATCTTAGCGGTCAGTCAATGCAGCTTGTTTTAGCTGATGATCCCTCCTCGCATGCAAACTGGGAGGTTCGCTTCCTTTCCGGCGGCGGCACACCATCGAACAACGATAGCATAGGCGCAACAGGCTGGGTCGGTTTTTGGGCGAAGACGGTCAGCGCACCACCCGGTGCCATGGTCTCGATCGGTTTAGACGATCCAAGTGACCCATATACCAAGCGTGCAATGTTGCGTCCGGTGATTAACGACGGCGCATGGCATTTGTACGAGTGGGATATTGCCGATTCGATGCAATGGACGGCATGGGTAGTGACATCCGGCAGTTCGAAAATCAAAGGTCCGCGAGTGTCGGTGGACGCAGTCTGGTTTTTCGCTCCTGACGGCGCACCGAACTGGACAGTCAATTTTGACGATGTA
>JAGWND010000001.1 GCA_028873075.1 Bacteroidota bacterium | reverse complement strand
AAATCGGCGGAAGTTTCGGCATTGCAATTATGGGAACACTGCTTACTCAGCGAATGATTTATCATACGGCGATGTACGGCCAGGCAATTGACCAGAATTCTCCGGCATTTCAACGCACGGCGTATATGCTTGGGCGCTTTGCACAGGAAACGGTCGGCGGTTCGCTGAGCACGGCGATGATGAGAGGAAAAGCGATTCTCACATCGCACCTTGTGCAGCAGTCGTTCGTGCGTGCTGTAGACGACGATTTTCTTGTTGCCGCCGCCATCACATTTGTCGGTGTAATTCCAATTTTCATTTTACGCACGCATAAAAAGAAAAAAGGCGAATCTATTGCCGCAATGGAGTGAAAAAAATATCAGAGGCCCATTGCCTCAAACTTCAATAGAAACGAATCGAATTTTTTTGACAGAACTATGAAACAACAACAAATACTCTTGGTGCTTTTTTTATTTTTCCTGCAAATTGAAAACCCCTTTGGAACGGCGTACGCTCAAGACACGCTGACGGTTGAACAGGCAGTGCAACGGGTGATCCAAAACCATCCAGCCGTTGTGCAGGCAAATCAGAATGTCTATGCCTCGGAAGCACGCGTGCTTCAAGCGGAGACTGCGAAATTGCCCAGCGCCGGATTGGAGGCGCTGTACACGCGCATCGGTCCTGTGCCGCAATTATATTTTCCCGGGCTCGGTGATTTTAAGCTCTATCCGGAAAATAATTATGATGCGCATGTCGGCGGACGATATACGGTGTACGATTTCGGCAAAGCGAATGCCGCTGTCAATGCGACACAATCACGCGTCCAATCGGCGCGCGATGCGGTTGAAATGACAAAGAGCAGCCTGGCGTACCAAACTATCCGCACATTCTACGCAATTCTCTTCCTCGAAAAATCAATTCACGTGACCGACGAGCAAATTGATGCGCTGAGCCAGCATTTGCTGACTACTCAGAAAAAGGTCGAATCAGGAACGGCGACAAGTTTTGACGTGTTGACAACTCAGGTGCGGGTTGCCGCGGCGCAAAATCAAAAAGTTGAACTGGAAAATACACTGCATCAACAGCAGATTGCTTTGCACCAATTGCTCGGTGTTCCGGCTGAACAAGAGGTGCAATTACGCGGAGAATTTCTTATGACTCCGGTTTCACTAAATACCGATTCGCTCGTTCAGCAAGCGTTTGCTCAAAGGGAAGAATTGAAGCTTGCACGCGATGCAGAGCAATCGGCTGAGTTGCAGTACAAAGCAGTGTCGTTCGGCGCAATGCCGTCGTTGCAAGTAAATCTCGCGTACGGCGTCAAGAACGGTTATATTCCGAATCTTGATGTACTGCGGGGCAATTGGGTCGCCGGCGTACAATTGCAGGTGCCGATCTATGAAGGAAGCCGCACCGATCATCAGGAAGAAGAAGCACATGCGAACATCCTTGCGGAACAAGCTCATGTAAACGATACGCAGCGTCAGGTTCGCAGCGACGTTGAGCGCGCAGTCAGCGACATTCGGGCGGCACTCGACAAGCTTCAAATTTCTAATTTGCAGATCGAGCAAGCGAAAGAAGCCGTTTCCATCGCGCGCAAGCGTTACGAAACAGGTTCTGTAACCAATCTCGATTTGCTCGATGCAGAAACGGCAGAATCTGCGGCACAATTGGGCAACGTGCAGTCGCTGTACAATTATGTGCTGAGTGTGTATGAATTGAAACGTGCAACAGGCGCAGTATTGTTTTAACTATAAAATGTAGTATGTGTCTAAAGGAAGTGAACCGTAAAAAAGTTCGCGACGCAAGGGCGGCGAACGATGTTGAACAGAAAAAGAGGAGGAAGCCATGAAGAACTACATTTCTAACGAGGACAAGTCGGCACGAATGTTCCAGTCCGGTTTTATGGAATTGTTTACGCACGTGCATCCGGCAACACCGCTGGTGTTGTTTCTTCCGGTAGTTGCATATTCTCTGCACACAGCGTATGGCAGAATGGGCATTTCGATGCAAGTGTCGTTGGTGATTGCCGGTTTATTTGTATGGACGCTCACCGAATATCTTTTGCACCGGGAAATTTTTCATTTCCAGCCCGAAAGTTTGTGGGGAAAACGGCTGCATTTTATTATGCATGGCGTGCACCACGATTACCCCAATGATTCACGGAGGCTCGTGATGGCGCCGGCGATCAGCATCCCGCTCGCTGCATTCTTTTTTATTCTGTTCAAAAACATTTTTGGTCGGACGTATGTCTTCCCGTTTTTTGCTGGATTCATTACCGGGTATTTGATGTATGATATGATGCACTATGCCATTCATCATTTTCCGATGAGAGGAAAGATGGGAACGTATTTGAAGAAGCATCACTTCCGTCATCATTACATGGATTCGGATATTAACTTCGGTGTCAGCTCTCCGTTGTGGGATGTAGTTTTCAGAACGCTGAACGAAGAGCAAAAACAAAAGCCGACAACACAAGACATTACATTCGGTTCGTCAGCCGGCACAAAATAAAAAAGCTGTCAGATTGCCGTACGCGATCAGACAGTTAAGGAATATATTTTTGAATGAAGGAAACTATTCTTGAAACGAAGCGCCTTTCACGGCGCTTCGGATCGCTTACTGCAGTAGATGAAATAAGCTTTGTTGTTCGCCGCGGCGATGTGTTCGGATTGATAGGCCCGAATGGAGCAGGGAAAACGACAACGATCAAAATGTTGACGACATTGCTGTCGCCAACAAGCGGAACGGCGATTGTTGCGGGGTGGGATGTTGTGCATCATCCGGCAAACGTGCGCCGTACTATCGGTTACGTGCCGCAACTGCTTTCTGCCGATGGGAGTTTAACCGGTCACGAAAACCTTCTTCTGTTTACAAAGCTTTACGATCTTCCCGCAGGCGAGCGCGAAGATCGTATTCATAACGCTATTGAATTTATGGGGCTTTCGGATGCGAAAGATAAGCTTGTGCGCACATATTCCGGCGGAATGATCCGCCGGCTCGAAATTGCACAGGCGGTGCTGCATAATCCGCCGGTTCTTTTTCTCGATGAGCCGACGGTAGGGCTCGATCCGGTCGCGCGTCAATCGGTGTGGAAGCAGGTTGAAGCGCTTGCCCGCAACGGAACAACAATTATTCTCACAACACATTACATGGAAGAAGCAGAAAGTCTCTGCACGCGAATTGCAATTATGTATCGGGGGAAATTAGTCGCCAATGGTTCTCCCGCCGAGCTGAAAAAATCTGTCGGCGGCAACGGTAGCACCCTTGACGATGTTTTTGCTTTTTATTCCGGAGGCACACTCGAATCCGAAGGAGGATATCGTGAAGCGTCAAGAGTACGCCGTACAGCCCGCAGGCTCAGCTAACCCGCTTCGCCGGAGCTTCAACGGGGCGAGCATTCCGCACTCGTCAGCAGGCGGTGCACGCACGATCAGACAATTTTTCTACAAAATGTTCGTTATCGCAGAGCTCGAAGTGCGAAAACTTCGCCACGACCCGACGGAGCTTTTTACGCGCGCACTTCAGCCCGCGTTATGGATGCTAATTTTTGGCGAAGTCTTTTCGCGCATCCGGGTAATTCCAACCGGCAATGTCGGGTATCTTGATTTCATGGCTCCCGGAATTCTTGCCCAGAGCGTGCTCTTCGTTGCCATCTTTTACGGTATTGCAATCATTTGGGAACGTGACCTCGGCATCATCCACAAATTTCTTGTCAGCCCGACGCCGCGAATGGCGCTTGTGTTGGGAAAAGCATTATCTGCCGGCGTGCGCGGAGCATCGCAGACGGTCATCATCTACGGGCTTTCACTTGTTCTCGGCGTACATATTAATTGGAATCCGATTGCATTGCTCGGCATTCTTCTTTTTGTATTTCTGGGGTCTGCGCTCTTCTCCACATTCTCGCTTATCATTGCGTGCATTGTGAAAACGCGTGAGCGATTTATGGGAATCGGTCAAGTGATGACGATGCCGTTGTTTTTTGCCAGCAACGCAATTTATCCGATTGCGATGATGCCGGGATGGCTGAAAGCGATTGCACACATTAATCCGCTGACGTATGAAGTTGATGCGTTGCGCGCGCTGATGCTTCTTGGAGGAACAAGTGTGTTCGGGGTTTTTTTCGATTTTGCAACGTTCCTGCTCGGAACAATTGTGCTTGCATCAATCGGCGCGGCGTTGTATCCGAACGTTGCCGCATAGAACATAACGCGGTACTTTTCTTCTTCAAAAGGTGAGAGATGAATAATTATGTAACGCTTAAGGTTGCTGACGGTACGGAAATGCGTGCGTATGTTGTGCGACCGGATTCAGCGGGAAAAAATCCCGACATCATTGTGTATCAGGAAGCGTTCGGTGTGAACACACATATCTGCTCAGAAACCGTACACAAACATCGAACTTTCTGAAGCGGCACATGGATTTTTTAACGATGCACGCTCAACATATCATAAAGAATCCGCCGAACAAGCATGGCGGGTTGTACTGCATTTTTTGAAAACACATTGCTGAAAGAGAATCTATATCTATGAACTATCGTGAACTCGGAAAAAGCGGATTGAGAGTTTCTGCGCTCGGGCTTGGCTGTATGGGCATGTCCGATTTTTATGCCGGACGCGATGACGCCGAATCAATGGCAACAATTCACCGCGCGCTCGACCTTGGCATCAATTTTTTCGACACTGCCGATATGTACGGCGTCGGAAAAAACGAAGAGCTTGTCGGGAAAGCGTTGAAAGAACATCGAGACGAAGTTGTTATTGCAACAAAATTCGGAAATGTCCGCGGAAAGGACGGCAGCTTTCTCGGCGTGAACGGGCGTCCGGAGTATGTTCGTTACGCATGCGAAGCAAGCCTGCACCGGCTCGACATCGATGTTATTGATCTTTACTACCAGCACCGCGTTGACCTGGAAGTGCCGATTGAAGAAACTGTCGGCGCGATGGCGTTGCTTGTCAAAGAAGGAAAAGTGCGTCATCTCGGTTTGTCGGAAGCTTCGGCGAAAACTCTTCGCCGTGCTTGCGCTGTTCATCAAATCACTGCGCTGCAAACAGAATATTCGCTCTGGACTCGCGACGTAGAAACAGAGATCCTTTCAGTATGCCGTGACCTCGGCGTCGGATTTGTTGCGTATAGCCCGTTAGGGCGGGGATTTCTTACCGGCAGATTTACATCGCAGGAAAGTCTTTCTCCGGACGATTTCCGGCACGCGCATCCGCGGTTTCAGGGAGAAAATTTCACGAAGAATTTGGAGATCGTCGAGAAGATAAAAAAACTTGCAAAAGAGAAACATTGCACCGCCGCCCAGCTTGCGCTTGCCTGGGTCATATCGCAGGGGAATGACATTGTTCCGATTCCCGGCACGAAACGGAGAAAGTATCTCGAAGAAAATATTGGCGCACTTGAAGTTAAACTAAGCCGTACCGATCTTGATCACATGAATGAAATTCTTCCTCCTGATAGTACGGCAGGAATGCGGTACAATGAAAGAGGAATGAAGGGCGTGAATCGCTAACGTTGAGTCTTGCCGTTATCCGATTAACTCTCTCAATAACTTCAAATCGTCGTACACCATTCGTGTGATAAGAAATTTCTGGCGCACATCTTCGCGCCCACGCTCGCCCAAATGTTTGCCCATTTCCGGGTGCTGGAGGATTTCCAGCGTACGCTGCGCCAACTGCTCGCTGTTCTCCGGTTCAACAAGAAATCCCGACTCGCCGTCAACAATCTGTAGCGGAATGCCGCCGACATTTGTCGCCACGACCGGTTTTCCTTTCCACAATGCTTCAGTCACCGTCAACCCGAAACCTTCGCGCGTCGAGTTCTGAATAATGACTGCGGAACTTCGCTGGAGCGCATTGACGAGAACGTTATGTTCCGTCGTGTTCAAAATTACGTCGCCGCTCTCGATCAGTGTTTTCGCTTTTGATTTCACGCTGTCATAAATATCCCATCCTTCAGGATCGTCCGGTGCCATACTGCCGCACAATACGAGGCGGCAGTCGGTTTTGCGCCGCACCAGCTTAAACGCTTCAACAACGCCAACGGGGTCTTTCCATTTATCAAAGCGGGAAATTTGTGTGATCAGCGGTTTGTCGGTCGGGATGTCGTTCTTTTTCAACATCTTGTGAATAAGAGTGTGCGGCAGCATTTTGTTCTTTGCTGTCAGCGGATCAATAACCGGTGCGACCACTTTTTGTTCTACAGGAAGATCGTCTTTCCGGTAATACTCTGCCGAAACGATCACTGCATCGTATCGCAGAATAAAATCGGTAAGGAAATGCCACAGTTCCTGATTCGGATGCGAAAGGTCAACATGGCAGCGCCAGATCCATGGCTGGCGTTTTTTATAGAAACGAATCAGCGGCAGCGGCTGCGGATCATGAACGATGACAGCGTCGTGGTCAACCTCGCAGTACGTCGAGAAATCTTCATTTGTTCTCACGTAGATATCTTTTTTCATTTCGCTGAGGTTGATGTGGTCTCCCTGCAGAGCGTTGTGGAATTTTTTCGTGATCATGAAGAAATCTTCGGAGCCGCGGAGAATTCTCCAGTCTGCATTGATGCCGGCGTCGTTCAACAGCGGCACGAGCGTGTAGAGCATTTCGGCAACGCCGCCGCCGTAATAGGTGGAGTTGATGTGAAGCACCTTCGCGCCGTAAAGATCGCGCGCGAGCCGGTAAATTTCAGAAATAATTTTGTCGCCGACAATCGGGCGATAGTCGTTGAGGGTGAGCATACAGTCGTGGTTTGAGTTTCTAGTTTTGTGGTTTGGATTCAGGTTTCAAGATTCGTGATTCAAGGCTATTGTTCAAAACGCTTGAGTTATGAAACCTGAATCGTGAATCTTAGCTCTCGAATCTCGAGCCTCTAAGTTTCCTCTCTATTTCTTTTCAAGCTCACCCAGCAGCGCTCGCACATCGGCAATTGTTTCGACATTGAAGCGCGCTTTCGACACGCTCTTGCCGACTCTGATGGAATATGCCGACTGCGGCAGCACGCCGAACAAATCTTCATCCGTCCAATCATCGCCGATGACGAGCATGAATGGGAAATTTTCCTTTGCAAATTGTTGGTTGAAAAAAATTCCTTTGCCGATGCTGACGTTCCGCACCTCAACAGTTTTGCTTCCCGGCAGAACATGAATGCCGAAATTCGCGGCAAGATTCGAGACCGTATCGAGCAATTCTTTCGCAGCGACAGACCCGGATTCAACATCTGCCTGCCGGTAGTGCCACACGAGCGCGAAATCTTTTTCCTCGATAAACGAGCCGGGAATTCGGTCAACATACAGCTGAAGGATCGGGCGCACTTGTTCTTTCCACACATCCTGCGAACCTGCGATAGTGGAATGCCAGTCGGAACTGCCGCTGTGTTTTATCCAGCCGCCGTGTTCCGCTGCAAGCACCATGTTCATCGAACCAAACCACGCAGTGAGCGAATGCCGGTCGCGCCCGCTGAGAATTGCAACGGAATTTTTTGAGGAATCGGAAAGTGCCTTCAAAATCTGGAACAGCTCTTTGTCGGGTTTCGCGGCGCCCGGTTCATTGGCAAACGGCACAAGTGTTCCGTCGTAATCGAGAATGAGAAGCCGTCGTT
Organism: Bacteroidota bacterium; assembly: GCA_028873075.1. Taxonomy (GTDB): domain Bacteria; phylum Bacteroidota; class Ignavibacteria; order UBA10030; family UBA8401; genus JAJYOI01. Next base: position 46,839 of record JAGWND010000001.1, on the reverse strand, counting down.
CGGCTTTGGCGTATTCTTTCAGCAATTCTTTTTTTGTTGTTGCGTTGAGAATTTTGACCGACAGTGATTGTGACTGGGTGACAACATCAGTGAGCCGGCGGAGGAATGCGTGCACCCACTGTTCCAGTCCGTAGCTTTGAAGACGGCGGCGCATAATTTCATTCCGGCGGCGCTGTTCGTCAACGGGCATCGTCAGCGCGCGGTCAATTGCCGCCGCGACATCTTCCGTATTATTCGGATTTACTATGACCGATTCCAAAAGCTCTTTTGCTGCGCCTGCAAGCTCGCTTAGAATAAGCACGCCCTCACAATCGTTTTGCACGGCAAGATATTCCTTTGCAATAAGATTCATGCCGTCGCGCAAAGGAATAATGAGTGCGACATCCGAAGCTTCATATAATGCAACCAAGAGCGGGAAGTCGAGGTTCCTGTAAATGTAGCGGATCGGGGCCCAGTCGAGCGTCGCGTACGCGCTGATAATGCTGCCGACTTGTTCGTCAATCTGACGCTTCAGCGAGGCATAGCGCTCAACCCGCTCGCGCGACGGAACAACAACAAGAATGAAGGTCACGTTTTCACGCCACTGGGGATAGCGTTCAAAGAACTCTTCGATTGCATCGAGGCTTTGTGGAATCCCTTTCGTGTAGTCGAGGCGCGAGACAAGAAAGACAATTTTTCTTTTTCCAATGCGCTGGTGAATTTTTTCGACTTCCTGCAGTGCCGCCGCATCCTGTGCGGCGTGCGAGTAACGGTCGAAATCAATTCCCATCGGGAACACATCCACCTGCACAACGCGGTCGCCCCGCATGATCTGTCCCAGCGCGTTGTCGTAGCCGAGAATTCTCCGCACACTGCCGAGGAATGCCTGCGCGTAATCGTGTGTGTGAAATCCGATGAGATCAGCCGAGAGAAGGCTCTCGACAATTTCTTTGCTTTGCGGAAGAAGCCGGAGAATGTCGTACTGCGGAAACGGAATGTGGAGAAAAAATCCGATGCTCGCCCGCGGAAAATGATCGCGCAGCAGTTTCGGCAGAAGCATCAAATGGTAATCGTGGATCCAGATGATATCGTCGTGGCGCGCCGTTTTGAGGATCCTTTCCGCAAACAACATGTTGGCTTCATTGTACGCTTCCCATTCCGCAGCAGAATATTTTGTGTACATCGGAAACGAATGAAGGAGGGGCCACACTGTACGATTGCAGAACCCTTCATAAAATTTCTCCACAAGCCGCTCGCTCATAAAAACCGGCGTATAGTTGTGCTGCTGTATCAGCGTCGCTTCCGCTTCCTTCCGGTCCTCTTTTGCAACTGTTCCGGGCCAGCCGATCCAGAGAATCTCTTGATCACCTTGCACGGACTGCAAGCCGGTTGCGAGCCCCCCGACGCTCGAGCGAAATTCCAGCCCCGTGTCGGTCTTCCTGATCGTGATGGGGAGGCGGTTTGACACAAGCACGATTCTGTTCGGCTTTTGATGCAATGCCATGATGACATCCCTCCTTTCGTAACACAAAGTTGTCCGTGAGCGGCAGAAAAGTCGTCATTCAGAAATACTTTATCCGGCATTCATTCTTCACCGTGGATGTTGAATATCGGATGCCGAAGTGTGTTCTACAAACTCACGACTGAATGATTATTTCTCAGTCCCCTGATTTTGTAAGATACAACGTTTGCGTGGGATACGCGAAGGAAACGTTGTGCCCGCGAAGTTCTTTCATCAATGCAAAGTTGATTTTCTGTTGGATGTCCATGTATAAATTGTAATCGCTGGAGAGGACATAATAGACAACTTCAAAGATCAATGCTGAGTCGCCAAACTTTGCAAAGTGTGCGCGGTCGAACGCGGTTTGATCAACCGCGCGGATGATGCGCTCAACGATGCCGGGAATGTGCTCGACAGTTTCTTGAGGCGTTTCGTAGAGAATTCCAAACTGGAATACAACGCGCCGCTTCTCCATTCTTTTGTAATTCCGCAGCCGCGAGCTTGTCAGGTCGGCGTTGGAAACGATCAATTGTTCGCCGCTGAGACTTCGGATGCGCGTGGTTTTGATCCCGACATGCTCGATACTTCCCATGTACTCATCAATGATAATGAAATCGTCAACTTCAAAGGGGCGGTCGAGCAGAATGGCGAAATAGCTGAACAGGTCTTTCAGTACTGCCTGCGCCGCTAACGCCACCGCTACGCCGCCGATACCAAGCCCGGCAACAACGGCGGAAACACGAACGCCTAAATTATCAAGAAGAAAAACAATCCCGAGCCCCCACACCAAGACATTGATTGCCGGCATCAACCCGCGAAGGCTGCGGTGCCGCGTCTCGTTTTCGCTTTTCTTCAGCCAGTGTTCCTGAAACGAATATTCAATTACGGCTGTGGTAGAACGGATTGCAAGAATCGTGATGATAATGATTCCCGCAGTATCAAGAATGCGCGACAATGTGCGGTGAAGGTTCAGCGTTTGCACGCTGGCGTACAGCGCGCCGAAGTAGAGCGCCGGAACGAGAAACCGTTCGACGGAATGGATAAGGAAATCGTCGAGCGTTGTTTCCGTTCGCTCAGCCCACGCTTTCAGTTTGTGGAGAACGACTTTACGGAAAACAAAAATAACGACAATGCAGGCAATGAAATAGCCGAGAAAAAATACATAGCTTGCGAGCGTGTTGCCCAGCACCTCTTGATCAAGCAGTTGATGCATGACGTTTGTTCCTTCGGTGTCGTTGTTTCCCCGCGTACGATCCTATTATGTAAGAAAGAAAACGGCAGGTAAGATGCAAGAAAAATGTTCCGGGGCGCATGTGCATTTCAAGAAAATTCAGTACATTAGTGCGCGTTACCTTCTTTCGAAAGACAACAACCATGAATATTCTCGTGCTTAATTGCGGCAGCTCGTCGCTCAAATTCCAAATCATTGAAACCGATCTCAACCTTATCGAAACCGACGCCGACGTGCAGCGCGCTAAAGGCATTATCGAACGCATCGGCAGTCAAGCGCTCGTTACGTTCGAAGCAGCGGGAAAATCGCCGGTGAAGCAGGCGGTACCGCTGCGCGACCACCGCGCTGCGCTCGATTTTCTTGCACGGTGGATCATTTCTCCTGAAGCAGGCATTCCGGGCATCCGCTCGCTCGCGGATATTCACGCCATCGGACACCGTGTCGTGCACGGCGCGGAAAAATTCAGCCGCTCGGTTATCATCAACGATGAGATCATCAAAGGTATTGAAGACTGCATTGATCTCGCGCCGCTTCACAATCCTGCAAACCTGAAAGGCATTCACGCAGCGATAGAATTATTCGGCACCGGAATTCCGCAGGTGGCGGTGTTCGATACATCGTTTCACTCGACGATGCCGGAGCGGTCGTTCCTTTACGCCATTCCGTATCAATTGTATCGCCGGCACAAAATCCGCCGGTACGGATTTCACGGCACGTCGCACCGCTACGTCGGCTACCGTTACCGGCAGCTGATGCGCATTGAGCGCGAACAAACGAATATCATCACGCTTCATTTGGGAAACGGCTGTTCTGCGTGCGCGATCAAGAACGGCGAATCGGTCGACACGAGCATGGGACTGACACCGCTCGAAGGATTGGTGATGGGAACACGCTCCGGCGACATTGATCCTTCCATTATCGAATATCTGATGCACAAAGAAGGAATGGGCATCGGTGAAATTGATACGTTGTTGAACAAGCAGTCGGGATTATTGGGTATTTCCGGGCTGACGAACGATATGCGCGACCTGATTGACGAAGAAAAGGAAAATCAGGACCGCCGCGCAAAGATGGCGATCGAAATTTTCTGCCAGCGCGTGAAAAAATATATCGGCGCGTATCTTGCTGAGATGAACGGTGCGGATGCGATTGTCTTCACCGGCGGCATCGGCGAAAATTCTCCGACGATCAGAAAACGGATTTGCGAGGGACTCGAATGGTTAGGCATCGAGATGGACGAATCGCTCAACGCGGAAACCCGTGCAGGAAAAGAAGGAGAAATTCAGAAGCGATCGTCGCGCGTGAAAATTTTTGTCATCCCGACGAATGAAGAGCTGCTCATTGCACGCGACACCGTCCGCTGCGTGAAAGACGCACCGCGGAGATGGTGAGAGAAGAAAAGGGAAGAGGAGAAATGGAAAATGGCAGGAAATTTTTTGACGATTCCTTAGTTGTGCGGGAGTTGAACTCCCGCACAGGGTTCAGTTCTTGAGTTTCCTAAGGGATCACTTCGTGAAAACTCCAGAGCAACGCGGCATTAATATTTTTTAAAATATCCAGAAACCGTTTCTTCCTTACCGTTTTGCGTTGTAATCATTCAGCGCGCCGAGCATTGCTAAAATATTCTCCCTCGGCATGCCCGGGCTCGTTCCGCCGCCGACAGAAAGGATGATTCCTTCGCCGCCGCTTTTTTCAAGAACGTCGAGCGTGGCGCGACGCACTTCCTCCGGCGTCCCGCGCACGCCGACCTCAAGAGGATTCACATTTCCCATAAGACATATCCTGTTGCCGACGCGGCGCTTCACTTCGGAAATGTCGGTTTGCTTTCCCCAGTTCAAAACGTTGAACCCGCAGTCAGGCAAATGATCGAGGCATGCTGTTATTTGAGCATCGTTGTGATAAATTTTCACCCAGTCTTCCGGGAAAGCATCACAAATCTTTTTTAGATACGGATGCGCGAATTCCATGTAGTGTTCTTCGTTGATGAACCCGACAATGTCGTCCAAAATAAAAATTCCCTCGACGGTTTCTCCCATCGCTTTCTGCTGCGCTTTGAGCCAGTCAATAATAAGATTGGTGCAGAGACTGATGAGTGTGTGTGCTGCTTCCGGCTTGTCAACGAGGTCGTACATAAACTCCGTGATGCCGCGGACAAATCCGGCAGTGCAGAGCGGACCGCGTGACGTAACGAGAGGAAGGATTTCCCCCGTGTCCAAAATGCGCTGCCGCTGCATTCTGATGCGGTGGAGCGTCAGCGCCATGAAGGCATCGTTTTCCACTTCGTGCTCGGGAAAATTTTCTACATCCTCGATGTTGCTGAGCGTGTGGTATTCATTCGGCGTGTTGTCCTGATAAAATTTTATCTTCACGCCGAGCGCGGAAGGCTCTGCCGCCATGCCGTACTCCATCCACCATGACGGAACAAAAATGACATCGGGATATTCTTTGTGAACTTTCAGATTGGACTGGAACCACAATTCAGGATCGAGATAATAATCCATGTGGCTGATGCCGAGGTAGCCGGGAATCCACGGGCTGTCAATGATCAGCGCCATCGGAACTTTGTCCAACTTTTCACGGCGCGCCGCCTTTTTGAATGTTTCCCATTGTTCGGGTCTCATGGTGAGTTACCTTTTCTGAAGTATTTAAGAAGGATGTTGGAGGGGAAGAAACTGAGGAAGGTTAATACACTTGTTGATGTGTACCGATCCTCATCAGTGTCATTATTCCTTCGTCGGAGCCTTCGTCCTTATGATATTGAAAAACAATTCTACAGTTGTAACCGCAACTGCACGCTAAACAACCCAAAGAACTCCGAATAATTTGTGAGTTTGAAGTCGGTGATCATCAATATCTTTTTCTAAGAGACGAAGCGTTTCATCAATTTTCTCTTTCAAGGAAGGCTGCCTGCGGACAAACTTTTTTGTAGGAACGCGTGAATTGCGGGGAGAGAATGGGTTTATTCATCAGGCGTATCGAGAGCAGCGTGGAGCTTGTGTATCACTTCATCGGCAGTTTGAGGAAGAATTTGTCCGGTTTTATAGAGTGCCGTGTTCTCTTTTACCATTTCTGCGGTTTCCTTCCTCCACTCCTCAATTCTTCTCTGCTCAAGTATTTCAACAAGAGTTTCGCGTTCCTGCGGAGAAAGATTCATTACCGCATCGAGTGTTTCATCAAAAGTATGCATTATGAATAAACCGTGCCTTTCTTCTACAGCTTAAAATAGTTTTTTTAAGAAGAATTGTCAATCTTTCTACACCCTTCCGGTTTGTAAACGCGTTTTGTTGACGCCGGATATTTGAGCAGCATCTCCTTCGGTCTAATCGGACGCTGAACAAATCCGCCGCCGCAATTCGGGCAGACGAAATGAAGGACGTTTTCGACGCAATCCCGGCAAAACGTGCATTCAAACGTGCAGATCATCGCCTCGGTCGAATCCGGCGGCAAATCTTTATTGCAGCATTCGCAATTCGGACGAAGTTCCAGCATCGCTTTCTCCTGCGGTTAAATCATCAAGAGCGTGCTCTTACTTCTTGCCGCCGCCGATATTCAAGAGCGGCATCAGTTTTTGATCGTACGGCAAAATGAGTGTTGTGTTGTTGGGGCTATTCACCAGCTCTTTAAGCTGAGAGATGTAATACCATTGCAGATAGTTCTGCGTCAATCCGTTGTTGATTATTTTTTGAGCGTTTGCGATGCCCTGCGCCTCGATCGCTTTTCGCTGTGCTTCCTTCTGAGCGTACTGTATGGTGTATTCCATTTGCTGCGCTTGCTGGGAAGCTTTCAGCTTCGCTGCAATCGCATCGCTGACGGTTTCGGGCGGTTCTACGTTCCTGATAAGCACACGGTCCAAAACGACACCTTTGCCGCTCAACTCCCCTAACAATAAATCGGTAACCATTTTCGTGTAGGCATCTCGCTGGAGCGACATCACGTCGCTGGCATCAAACTTCGTGGCGGCATTGACCAGCGCAGTTCTGATCGCCGGCCTCACAATCACATCTTCGTAATTCAAACCAATATTGCTGTACACATTATTTGCCTGCGACGGATCTAAATGAAACCAGACAGTCACATCAAATTTCAGGATAAGCTGATCGCGCGACAGCGTGGCGACAGCATCGTCGCCCTCTCTGGCACCTTCGCTGCGGACCGAAGACATGGTATAATCTTTCGTCTGAATGGACATTTTATAGACATCGGTCAAAAAGAATATCGGGTGAAATCCGGCAGGAAGAGAGTGTGACCCCACGTTGCCGAATGTGACGGGAACGCCGACGTACCCCGGCTCAATAATGGTAAACGAACCGCCGATAAAAGCTACGACCGCTAACCCGAAGCTTGCATATCCGAGTTTCTTAAAATTAACGGGATAAGCGACGTTCCTTGCTCTCGCACCGAGCAGAGCAATACCTAAAGCGGTGAACGCAACAATAAAGAATGAAGTGGTCATGATTTACTCCTTTGTTTTTGGATAAGGTCGTCATGCCCGAATGTTTTTATCGGGCATCTATTTTCTATACTACAATCTACACATTTCTGAAGCTCCCCGCTTGCTATCGTGTTTCGCACTATTCAGTAAATCTCTTAGCTTTTTACTTATTAAAGAGGTTTGCCCGCATTATATGTGTATTTAATTAGTTTTGATTGAGAATTATTCTCCAACGTGGTTCTGGTTCCATTCTGAAGTCAGCAGGACAAGTAAGTATCCAAATCGTAATCTCTCGTTGACGAACATTGGAAACTCTATACAATGGCAAGCCATTAAAGAGACGCTGAAATGAATGATTACCAGAAACGCCAAGTTGGTATGGTGCAAGCCCTCGTTCTTCAGTGCCCTTCACTTCAATTTGAAGATTTGGTCGTTGGGGAACAATTACTTCCAAATCAACGCCGGCTTCTGGATTTTCTATAAAAGTTGCGCCAATATATTGGTGCTGAAAATAAATCTTACAAATTTCAACAGCAATATCTCCCGTATTTAAGTTGCGTTCTTGAAGCGAAATAGACTCTTGTTCTGATAATATAAAATCAAATCTTTCCATTAGTAGCAATCAATTTGCGCATCAAAATTAGCAAATGGGAATGAGAGTTTCTCTCATTCCCATTTTGAATTAACGTGTACCACGTCCTCGACACCATTGACAAACACCCGAACCTTGACAGTTTGGACAAGGTTTGTCGCCGGGCTTGCCATAACCAGGGTAGCCCCATTTACCCGAACCTTTACAATATTTACAACGTCCAGTCCCATTACAATCAGAACATTGTTGCGCCATTTGAGGCGGCATCTGCTGGGTTTTTTGTTGTTCCATACGCTGCTCCTTGATTGTTTTAGCCATCGCTGTTGATGCGGGCTAACTAATATTATAATGCCCTCTGTTAAATAATGTGAACTGTTAAATGTTATCCAACTTCTCTCTTAATTGAAAGAAATTACAATTCATTTTCATCTCGTTCCCACGCTCTTGCGTGAGAACACCTTATCGTAAGAAGATCAGTTTACTATGTAGTAAACGAGATCTCCGATGCATTCGCCAATCACTCACGGCTTCACAAACAGCGAATCCTCCACGCCGGTGTTCACGCTGAACTTGTCAAGCTTCAATTCTATTGATCGTCCCATCACGCTTTGCACAATGTGTGTCGGCACGAGATAACCGTTGAAATCTTTATAGTCCGAGTAATCGGTGATCTGTTCAATCGGGCCTTGCGGCGTGTCGAGCGTTTTCGCATCGCGTACTTTCAGGAAATCATCTTTGGAAAAATACTGGCTGAACTCGACGCTGTCCGCCGTTGTGAAATGCACTTCGTAGCAGCCCTTTCCTGAAATAATTTTTGTCCCTGCGATGATCGGAGTAACACCCATTTCTTTGTAATGCTCGTAGAAATTCGTCTGCGCTTCGATCTTCATCCCTTCAAGCTGCTTTCCGGTCATCTCCATCTCGCCGCGTGCCGACGACATCCATCCGTGCTCGCCGTCGAAGCCCGTCTTCTGTGAAAATTCTCCGAACTTCGATTCGGAGTACACTTTGTTCGGCGCCTTCTCGACAGTTTTTACAGAAATTGTCATGCCCATCATTGTGCCGCTCATTTCCATTGTCTTGTCTTTGATGGAATCTAACTTTGCTTTGCCGCCGGATTTTTCCATGAACTTGTTGAAAATTTCGTCCGGGGTGATCGTGATGTTTTCCGCCGGTTTCTCGGGAATCAGATTTCCTTCTTCATCATACATCGCCACCGGACCGAATTGCGTTAACGTGCTTTTGATCTCGCTCGCTTTCCCGACAACGGCGATCAGTTCATGATCGGGATGCAGATATTTTTCCGCCGCCTGCTCGACATCGCCGGCGGTTACTTCATCGAGGCGTTTGAGATATGTCTTGTAATAATTTTTCGGAAGATGGTACCGCTCGATCTCGATAGCGTCCTGCGCGATGGTGCCGGGATTTTCAAGGCTTCGCACGAAGCCGCCGCTCATGTAATTCTTCGCCATCTGCAGCTCGGTGCTGTCCGGTTTTTCAGCGCGGATGCGCTTGATTTCGTAGATCATTTGTGCGATCGAGCTGTCGGTAACGGAATTCCGGGCGGAGGTTGATGCGGTGAAAGCGCCGATCAACTCATCCGGTCCGATGCTGCTGTACGCGCCGTAGGTGTAGCCGTGCTTTTCCCGGAGATTTTCGAATAGCCGGAAATACGAACCGCCGCCTAACAATGTGTTCATCACGGAAACCGGCATCACGTCGGGCGATGTGCGCTGCAGTTCGACCGTTTGTGCAATGCGGATGACCGATTGCACGGAGCTTGCGCGGTCAACCAGCGCGACCTCGGTGCGGTCGAGCGGCTTCGGCGTTTCGAATGTCGGGTTCGGGACGTCGCCTTCGTTCCACGTGCCGAAATATTTTTCAACGAGCTTCATCACTTCATCTTTCTTCACGTCGCCGACCACTGCAAGAATGGCGTGGTTCGGCTTGAAGTATGCGTTGTACGTTTCAATGCACTTGTCGCGCGTGATGTTGGCGACTGTTTGTTCCGTTTCCACTTCGCCGTACGGGTGATTGTTGCCGTAGAGAATTCTCTGGCGCACGACATTCACGATGGCGTTCGGCTCGGTCTTTCTGAATTTCAGTCCCGATTCGGTTTGCATTTTCAGTTTGTCAAGCTCATCCTGCGGGAACGAGGGACGGAGCGTAATGTCGGACATCAATTCAAACAGCTTTCCGGTGTATTTCGAAAGCCCTGAAGCGGAAACAGTAGTACCGCCGGAGGAAAGTTCGGCGCCGATCACGTCCACTTCTTCATCGAGCTGGTCTTTTGTGCGCGTTGTCGTTCCGTCACGCAGCAATTGTCCGGCAATATCAATAACGCCTGCATATGTTCCTTCGAGAGCGGGCTTACGGTCAATCAGCAAGTGCATGCTCACGGTCGGCAGTTCGGTGTTTCGCACGATGATGACGCGGATGCCGTTGCGCGTTGTCAGCAGCTCGTAATTCGGAAACGCGATTGCCGGCGCCGGTCCCGGCGGAGGAATTTTGCTGCGGTCAAGCTGCGCCGATGACGGGGCAACAAAAAGAATTGCAAGAAGGAGCAAAACACAGAAGTTGCGCGCAACAACAATGGCGTTATTCCCGAACGCTTTTGTCGGGAATCCATTTGCAAAAATTTGATTAAAGAATGGATTCCCGCTGGAGTTTACCCCGCTGTAAGCGGGGCGGGAATGGCTATGATTCGGTTGTATTGTAAGAAAATTCTTTTTCATGATAGCTGCTCCTTTGCTACTTTGATTTTGGAACGTAATAGAGAACAGTGCGGTTCGTCGGGATCAGATATTGCCGCGCGACGCGCTGAATATCTTCCTTCGTCACGGCGAGATATCTGTTGATCTCCGAATTGATCAGGTTCGTATCGTGGAAGAAGAGATAGTAATTTGCCAGCATCTCCGCTTTCCCCTGCACCGTGCGGTTCTTTTCGATGAAGCCTGTCTCCTGTTCGTTGCGGATTTTCGTCAGCTCTTCATCGCTGATAAGGTGCGTTTGTACTTTTGCAATCTCGTCGTCCATCGCCGTTTCGACAGAGTCCAACGATTTGCCGAAGTTGGCTAAGGCGAGTGTGATGAACAGCGACGGGTCCTCTAAATCCATGGGGAACGTTGCAACCTGAAGCGCGAGCTTGTCGTTATCAACAAGCCGCTTGTTCATCCGCGAGCTTTCTCCTCCCGTGAGAAGCGTCGTAAGCATGTTCAGGGCGTAATAATCTTTTGTCCCCTGTGCGGGCATGTGGTACGCTTCGATCACCGCCGGAAGCTGAATGTTGTCGAACACGGTATCGCGCACTTCGGCTTTCTGCGGCGGCTCGGCAACAGTCGGACGATAGATCGGGCGCGTGCCGCGGGGAATATCGCCGTAATATTTTTCCACGAGCGCTTTCGTTTTTGCCACGTCAATATCGCCGGCGATGGCGAGACACGCATTGTTCGGGACGTAGTAGGTTTTGTAGAAATCCTCGAACTCGCTGTGCGTCGCTTTGTCAATGTACTGCACCGAGCCGATCGGTATCCAGCGGTACGGATGAACCTTGTACGCGTGGGAAAAAATCTGTTCGAAGAGGGAGCCGTACGGGCGGTTTTCAAAATTTTGCCGCCGCTCTTCTTTGACCACGCTGCGCTGCGTTTCGATGCCGATGGAATCAATCTTCAAATGCAGCATCCGCTCCGATTCCATCCACATGATCAGGTCCAATTGATTCGACGGAACCGTAATGTAATACTGTGTTTGGTCGAAGCTTGTCGAAGCGTTGAACGTTCCGCCGGCGTTCTGTACCATTTTGGAAAATTCTCCGCGCGGAATGTTCGGCGAGCCCTCGAACATCAAATGCTCGAAGAAATGCGCGAAGCCGGTGCGGTCGGGCTTTTCGTTTTTCGAGCCGACATGATACATCATCACTTGCGACACGATCGGTGCCGAGTGATCTTCGTGAAGAATTACGTGCAATCCGTTCGGAAGGTCGTATTCGACGAACTTGATGTGAACCTGCGCCGCAAGCCAGTTGCCGATGAACAACATCGGCACAAGAATCAAGCAGAATTTTTTTGTCATTGCCTTGCCTCATTGTGGTTGGAGGTTGAATGAAAGGTGGGAGTATTGTACTATAATTATGCGTAAAGTTCAACCGTTCAACTAATGAAACGTAATTGTAAAAAAAAATTCTCCCCCCTCAAAGAGGGGACAAAGAAGCGCGTTAAACATAAGAGAAAGGAAAGCCCGATGGTACGCTTGAATCAAACATTGATAGTGATTGTGATTGCACTGGCAGTTGCGTCCGTGGAAAGCTTCGCGGCAAACATCGCCGCGTTCAACGGAACGTGGAAGCTCATTCCGGAAAAAAGCGAGCAGATTGATCTGTTCTCTTCCGTAACGCTTCACATCAGTGCGGAAGAAAAAGCCGTCACGATCATCGCCGTGTGGGGCGGCGGACAGGAATTCAAAGACACGATGATGCTGAACACCGGCAACGCGGTGAACACGCTTCCCGTGCACAGCCGCATCTGGCCCACGAATGTGATGATGGGAGTAAAAATGGATTCTGGAAGCGTGCAGCGCGTATCAGCGCAGTGGGAAAAAAGCGGAACACAGCTTTTTCTGAAAAGAGAATACACACTTCGCGTTTCTGAAGGAAAACACAATGTCAACGAAACCGACACGTACGAAATTTCTCCCGATGAACGAATGTTGACGCTGACGATTGCTCGCTCTACACGAAAAACCGGAGCGCTGCTTCGGTACGTTTTTTTCAAAACGGATTCAACGCATCCTTATTTTATGAACCTTGCAGTGAATCCCGAAGGGATTTCCAACTGGGAAATCAACGGCAAGCTTTCAGAAAATGCATTCCTTATTAGTCTGCAGGGATTAGCAAATACGTATGCGCCGCGGTTGTACTTTGTTTATCCGAACGATTGGGATTTCCGCTTCACGCCGTTCATGCTTCAGTATCTCATGTATACGCATCATTTAGATTTTGAAGAATTGAAATCGCCCGAAGCAGCGCTGGAAAAATTCAAATCGTTTGTGAAAGGATACATCGTGTGGGACAAATCGGTGCGCAGTTCGCTCATCGTTGCCTTTACCGCGGCAGGGCTTGAGCGTGCGGTCGTCGTCAGCGAGGATCAAATTCCGATGGTCGAGAAAGCGGGATTGAACATGTTGGAAGATTTCCGCGGAAAATTTTCCGGGCAAACCGACGCGCAGATTTTTCAATGGGCGTACGATCAGTATTGGAATCGGTGCAATAAAAATTTTCTTGTGTGGCTCGGGGGGGAAGCAGGCAATGTGATGAAGCCGGGCATCGCCGATTTCGGCATTGCGAAGCATGCCTTCTTCGCAAATCTTTCGACGAAGCCGAGCGATACACTTGAATATGCTTTGTCGAATAAAATTTTCGGCGGCATGAATCGCATGGCAATGCTGATGGGCTGGCATTCGTACGCAAAAGACAAAGAGCGCGATTACACGAAGCTTGCGTCGCACTATGTTCTCCGTGTTGAAGGGCTGCACACGATGCCGAATCTGAGTTTCAGCAGCAAGCTTCCGCCGCTTTCCGGATTTCAATTCAAGAATCGTCACAATCTGACTGCCGGGAAGAAATACATTCCGAAGAAGAAAGTCTATATCGCGTGCATTCAAACAGACGGACTTGGACTTGGTGCATGGGTGAAACCGGGACGCGGCTCAATTCCGTACGCGTGGGAAGTCACGATCAACTTTTATTGGCTTGCTCCGACGATGCTCGAATATTTTTACAGCACGGCTACACAGAATGATTTTTTCCTTGGAGCGTTGTCCGGTCCTGGCTACATGTATCCGAAAGCAATTCCTCCGGAATATTTGCCGGAAGTTGTTTCAACTGCTGACAGCTTGATGAAGAAATTGGATTTGAACGTGTTCGAGATAATGGATTATTCTCAAGGCGCAACGGTTGAAGGAAATACCGAACTGACAAAAAATGTCGTTGATGCATACTACAAAGAAATGCCGGATGCCATCGGATTTGTGAACGGCTATGCGCCGTCGTACACGTTTACTTCGCGCAACGGTGTGCCGCTTGTTTCGTACGATTATTATCTTTCCAAGGAACGTCCCGAAGCAGATGCAGTTGCCGATTTACAGGAGCTTGCGAGATTAAATCCGAAGCGTCCGTATTTTCTGCTCGTGCACGTGCGTGAATGGAGCGACATTCCGCGCGTAAAAGCGATACTCGATAAGCTCGGCTCTGAATTTGAAACCGTTCCGCTCGATCTGTTTCTGAAAATGGCAGGCGAGCAGCCGACATTTCAGGAAAGATTTTTGAAAACGAAATAGCGCAGCGAGGTTGAAAAATCCCGACCGTCATTGTATATTTTGAATAGTCAGAGTTTGCTGTTTTTCTACATTACTGTCATTGAATCTGCATGAGGCGTGCATGATGCATGCTTCACAGTGTGCCGCGTGTGAAAGGATTATTGTGGAATGTCAGACGTTAATGAGGGGAATAAAAAAAATCATAAAAAAATTTCCAATTCTTCAACTACCGACGGACTTCCCCTTGCACCATCGCTCGGCCCGTCGCTTGCGTCCGTTCACGTTCCAACGCAATCGGGAGTAGTTACAGGCCGCGTCATCTTCATCAGTTCACTTGCTGTCATTGTCGCATTTGCTGCCGGGTTCATCGCTCAAATTTTGATGCGGCTCATTTATCTCGTTACAAACATTTCATTCTACGGGACATTTAACACAAGCTTTGTTTCGCCGTCAGAAAATCATTTGGGCTGGTTGGTGCTGATCGTTCCATCTATTGGCGGCATCATTGTCGGATTTATGGCGCGGTACGGTTCGAGAGGAATTCGCGGACACGGAATTCCTGAAGCCATGGAACAAGTGCTGACAAACGAAAGCCGCATTGAACCGCGACTCACATTTCTCAAACCGCTTTCTGCCGCTATTGCCATTGGTACCGGCGGACCGTTCGGTGCGGAAGGTCCGATCATTGCCACAGGCGGCGCGCTTGGCTCGCTCGTCGGACAACTTTTGAAAACAACTGCTGATGAAAGAAAAACGCTTCTTGCCGCAGGTGCCGCGGCAGGTATGGCGGCGACATTCGGCAGCCCTGTCTCGGCAGTGATTCTTGCCATTGAACTTTTGCTTTTTGAATTTCGCCCGCGGTCAATTATTCCTGTGTCGCTTGCTGCGGCGACGGCAACAGCCGTGCGTATTGCGTTAGTTGGAGCGAAACCGATTTTCGCTATGCCGAATTTAAGTGAGCCGGGCGGCGCCGCATTGGCAACGTACGTCATTCTTGGAGGAGTGGTCGGCGTTGCCTCGGTGTTCGTTACACGAAGTGTGTACAAAATTGAAGACATGTTTGAAAAACTTCCGGTGCATTGGATGTGGTGGCCCGCGCTCGGCGGAGTTGCTGTTGGCGTCATCGGCTATTTCGCACCGCGGACATTAGGAGTCGGTTATGACAATATTGAAAATATTGTTTCCGGATCATTTGCATTGAAGGCGCTGTTCTTCCTTTGTATTTTCAAATTCATTTCATGGGCAGTTGCGTTAGGAAGCGGAACATCAGGAGGAACGCTGGCGCCGTTGTTTACTATCGGCGGTGCGTTGGGCGCAGTTATCGGCGCCGGTGCAGCGATGTTGTTCCCGTCGTTCGGCATTGATGTGCGGATTGCGGCGCTCGTGGGAATGGCGGCAATGTTCTCCGGCGCATCGCGTGCACTTCTCGCGTCCGTTGTGTTCGCATTTGAAACAACGCTGCAGCCGATCGGATTATTGCCGCTGCTCGGCGGATGCACGGCGGCGTTCCTTGCTTCGTTCTTCCTCATGGAAAATACGATTATGACAGAAAAGATTGTTCGCCGCGGCGTCCGTGTGCCGGCAGAATATTCAGCCGATTTCCTTGATCAGCTTCTCGTGCGCGATTTTGCTTCGAAGCCCGTTGTAACATTGAATGCTGATGACACGGTGGAAAAAGTGAATGCATGGATTTCATCCGGTGCCAGCGGTTCGCATCATCAGGGATTTCCTGTGCTCAATGCGGAAGGGCATCTTGTCGGCGTCTTAACGCGGCGCGATTTGTTCGGCGATTCGATTTCCAGATTGAAAATCCCCTTGGGAGAGATGAAGCTTCGCGATCTTATCCAACGTGTGCCCGCAGCAGTCTATGATGATTGTTCGTTGCGGGAAGCGGCGGATCATATGGTGCACCATTCTGTCGGACGGCTGCCGGTCGTGTCCCGCAAAGAGCCGACGAAGGTTGTCGGCATCATTACCCGCAGCGATGTTCTTTCTTCACATCGCCGCCGTCTTGATGAATCACAAAAAGCGAGAGCGGGAATTTTTTCCGCGTCGCTCAACAGGTTTAAGAAACAAAACACAACAACATGACGAAAGAAGAAATGAAATCCACAGAACGCTTTTCAAACAGAGTCGAAAATTACGTCCGCTACCGCCCCGGTTATCCCCCGGAAGTTTTTTCGTTTCTCACGGGTGAACTTCATTTAAAACCGTCGTGGATGATCGCAGACGTCGGTTCGGGAACCGGCATCCTTTCGGAAATTTTTCTTCGCAACGGCAATACGGTTTTTGGCGTTGAGCCGAACAACGAAATGAGAATTGCCGCCGAGAAATTGCTGCATCACTATTCGAATTTCAAAAGCGTCAATGGAACGGCAGAAGCGACAACACTGCCGCCGCACGGCGTTGATCTTGTTACGGCGGGACAGGCGTTTCACTGGTTCGATCAGGAGAAAACAAAAAAAGAATTCCGCCGCATCGGAAAGCGGGGCGGTCCGGTGGTGCTTCTCTGGAACACGCGGAGAACCGATACGTCGCCATTTCTGAAAGCGTACGAAGAATTACTGCTTCGTTATTCCTCAGATTACGAGCAGATTGATCACCGCCACGTGAATGAAACGGTACTCTCGAAATTTTTTACTTCGCACATTAAGAAAGTTTTCTCCAACAGCCAGCGATTTGATTTTGAAGGATTGAAAGGAAGGCTTCTTTCCTCGTCGTACGTACCGCTGAGCGACGACAAACGTTTTGTGCCGATGATGAGGGAATTGAAAAATATCTTTGATCGAACGCAGCAGAACGGCGTGGTCACATTTGAATACGGCACTGAAGTGTACGCGGGAACATTGGATTGAAAAAGATTCAAGAGTCAGGTTTCAAGCGTAGTGAACGACAGCCGGCCTGAACCCTGAAACTTGAATCCTGAATCATTTCTCACCGCACAATTTTGTAATTGAAATTCGGCGACTGATAAACGCCCATCAGGCGAATCCACGACATCAGAATCATTTCCATGCCGCGTGCGCCGGAGAGATCGCCTAAATCAATCGGTGATTCCCATCCGAACGATGTCAGTATTTCTTTTACTTTTGTCTTCGCGCCGGCATCGTTTCCGCACAGGAACACATCGTGTTCGCCGGGCACGAGCGACGGGTTTACCATCAAGTTGCAGTTCATCGTGTTCAGTGCTTTCACAACATTCGCGTGTGGAAAGGCGCGCTGAATTTGCTCGGCAAGCGAATCGGTGTTGCACACAAAAAGAGACGGCGGCATTCCTTTGGAAAAATCGAGCGGGTTGGAAATATCCACGAGAACCTTCCCGTTCAGATTTTTTTCGCCGGCAGAGTGGAGCGCATCGAGCGAACCCATTCCCGAGGTGCAGTTAAAAAGCATTTCGCCGAATGCCGCGGCATCGCCGAATGTTCCCTGCGTTGCTCGCGCGCCGTTTGCTTTTACCCATGCAGCCGCTTTCTCGTTGTTCGCCGTGCGCGATCCCATTTTTACTTCGTGACCGAGCTGTACCAACTTCGTGCCGATGGCTTTCCCCACCATTCCCGTTCCGAAAACACCGACGTGCATGGATCCTCCAAAAATAAGTTGTGAGTGTATGGTATGAATGATGGTAAAAGAACACTGTGAAGAGCTAATGAGTTCAATGCCGAAGTAGGTCGAAGCGCCGCTTCGACCTACATAGCAACATTTTCTCAAAAAATCCGTTCAATCTGAAAGATTGATGCCTACGCATCAATGCACAACAAGCCGCCAACTATTTTCCCGATGCGAAGTCATATAGATATACAGGTCAATCAATGGCGCCACACGAAATCGAACTGATAGAAAAAGCACGAAGCGGCGACACCGGCGCCTTTGAAGCGCTCGTGTATCAGTACGATAAACAGGTGCTCACGATCGCTGCGCGATATGTCAACAGTTCGGACGACGCAAAAGATATTTATCAGGAAGTGTTCCTGCGCGTGTATAAAGGGTTGAAGAAGTTTCAACTGCGGAGCGAGTTTTCAACATGGATTTTCAGGATTGCAACGAATGTCTGTCTCAGTTATCATTCGCGGCGAAAACGGCGCGCTCATGTTTCGCTCGATCAGGAACAGGAGGTGAGCGACGGAGAAGCATCTCATGGAGTGGAGATCGTTTCGGAAGAACATTCCCCGCACCAGCAAACGGTAAATGCAGAATTGTCTGCACGTGTCGAGGAAGCGATGGACGCACTTTCACCGCAGCAAAAAATAATTTTCACATTGAAACATTACCAAGGATATAAATTGAATGAGATCGCCTTGATGTTGAAGTGCAGCGAGGGTACAGTGAAAAAGCAATTGTTCACCGCTGTTCGGCGATTGAGAGAAGCATTGAAAGAATTTGCGTAAAAAAAGTTGTGCGGGAATTGAACTCCCGCACTGAATTGTGTCCTGAAGTTAAACTCCAGAACAACTAATTCTCCAAGGGTTGGAACAATAGAGGTATTGTATGAATCACAAACACATCAAAGAACTTCTGCCGATTTTTCTTTACGGCGATCTCTCGCCGGATGAAACAGCGGAAGTGCGGCAGCATCTTGAAACGTGCACTGAATGCCGGGGCGAGCTTGAATCGTTAAAAGCGTTCAATGCAGTTCTGTCAGGTCTACCTGCCGTTGAAGTTACCGGCGAACTGTTGAATGAAGCGCGTCAGGAATTGCGCGCGGCGCTTCGCCGGGAAACTGTTAAGCAATCACTATGGGAGAGAGTTGCTGAAAGAGCAGGCAAAATATTTGCACCGCGCTACCGCTTTGCGTTCAGTGCTGCGGCAATGCTTTTGGCCGGCGTTGGAATCGGGTACGCGATTTTTTATCGGACAGGCTTTGAGCAAACAAAACAAAACGGGATGCCGCTTGTTTCAGAAACATCGCAAAATAGCCGGCAGTCCGTCAACGGCGGATTTCTTCGCGGCGGCACGCGAACAGACAATCTCCATTTTCTCAATCTCGATCCTCAAAGCGGAGAAGTTGAATTCACGTTCGATGCAGTAACACCCATGCGAGTGAAAGGAAATGTGAACGACGAGCAAGTGCAGAAAGTAATGGCACATGCAATTGTCAACAGCGACAATCCAGGTGTGCGGCTGAAAACCGTCAGCGCTCTTGCCGAGCAAGGGGAACAATTACGCGATGCCGATCCGGCGGTGAAATCGGCGCTTATTACCGCGTTGAAAACAGACGGCAATCCCGGCGTGCGGAGCGAGGCGTTGCGCGCGCTGATGCAGATGCCGTTCGACAAGGAAATCAAAGAGGCGGTCCTCTTTGTGCTTCTTCACGATAAAAATTCGGGAATGCGCGTCGCTGCGATCAACAGTCTTGAATTGACATCGCATGAAAAACGCATGAGCGACGCCGATATTCTCAGAGCGTTGAAGAAAAAAGTGCAATCAGATGACACCAACTATGTTCGGCTACAGGCGCGAACAGTCTTACAGGAGGTTTCACAATGAAAACCATCAATCCATCAATCCATTTATCCAGCGCCATTCATCTCTTCGTCGTTCAATTATTTTTCGCGGTTTTCTTCATGAACACGGCATGTGCCGATTCGGGCGCAAGCCGCACGAAAACATTCACCGTCAGCAAGGGGGGGAATCTTGAAGTCACCGTCAGCGGCGGCGATATCGCCATCAACACGTGGGATAAAAACGAGGTGAGCGTCCGCGCCGAAGGAATTGATGACGACGATTTGGAAGACCTGGAAATTTCCCAATCCGATAATACCGTGCGTGTAGATTTTCGCCCGCGCTGGGGATTTAACGGCGACGCCCGTTTCGATATTCGGATGCCGCAGGAATTTGACGCCGATGTTCACACGTCGGGGGGCAACATTGATCTGCGCGGGGTCGTGAAAGGAAGAGTGAAGGGCACAACCTCCGGCGGCGATGTTACCACCGGTGATGTGGAGGGAACAGTAACGCTGCGAACCTCCGGCGGTGATGTGCGTGTCGGCTCTGTTTCCGGTGAAACGGACGTCAGCACATCCGGGGGAAATATTCGCGTTGAGAAAATTGGAAAATCGTTCAAAGGATCAACTGCCGGCGGCGATATTCAGCTCGGTGATGTCGGCGGCGATGCGAATGTTACGACTGCCGGCGGCGATATTACCGTTGGGAAAGTTTCGGGCAGCGCAACGCTCCGAACTGCGGGCGGCAGCATTGAGCTCCAAAGCGCCAGCGGAAGAGTTTCCGCAAAAACAGCCGGCGGCGATCTTGAATTACGCAATATTACCGGCTCGGTAGAAGGAAAAACTTCCGGCGGCAATGTCACTGCGGAATTAACGCCGAGCGGGAAAGGTGACAGCGAGCTTAGCTCATCCGGCGGCGATGTGACGCTTTACATTGATGAACACGCGCGCGCGACGATCGAAGCGGAGATCAGGTTGCGGGGATGGTGGCGGCACTCCGACGAGAGGTACGATATCCATTCTGATTTCAAAGCCGCTGAATATCATAAAGATAAAGACGAAGAGGAAATCTACGGTAAATACATACTCAACGGCGGCGGCGAAGATATTTCTTTGAAAACGTCTGCCGGGAATATCGAGATTAGAAAGCTTGTAAAGTAGAAAAAAGGTTTGAGGTTCGGGATTCGTGATTCGAGTTTTAGAGTTCTAACTCTCGAAACAAATAAGCAGTAAGGAGCGTTTCGAACCTCAAAGCTCAAACCACGAAACTCGAAAAACTGTTATGAAATTTTTGCTGCTGATATTGCCGATCCTGTCCTCCGCATCATACGCGGTTGCCGGCGAAGGAACTACGCCGCGCGTCATTCCTGAAATCCGCGCCGTGCGAACGACGCAGGCGATCACGATTGACGGAATGCTCGACGAACGCGCGTGGCAAAGCGCGCCGCCGATCACCGATTTCGTGCAAAGCGATCCGGTGCAGGGAGCGGCTCCGACGCAAAGAACAGAAGTGCGGTTGCTGTACGATGATCAGGCGTTATATGTCGGTGCGCGGATGTACGATTCTGCTCCCGATTCGATTATCGCTGAGCTTACCCGCCGCGATGGAATAACCACAGCCGATTTTTTTGCCGTCGGACTCGATACCTATCACGACAAGCGGAGCGGATTTTATTTCGGTGTGAGCGCCGCAGGCACGCTGATTGACGGAACATTCCTGAACGACGATTGGACCGACGATTCATGGGACGGCGTCTGGGAAGGGAAAACGCGCATTGACAGCAAAGGATGGACGGCGGAACTTCGTATTCCGTACTCGCAGCTTCGCTTCCACGAAAGCAAAAAAATTATTTGGGGAATAAATTTTCGGCGGGATATTGCACGCAGAAATGAAACGGACCAGATTGTGTACACCCCGAAAAACGGAAGCGGTTTTGTCTCCCGTTTTCCCGATCTTGCAGGAATCGAAAACATCACGCCGCCGGGCAGATTTGAAGTAACGCCGTACGTCACAACGCGCGCGGAATATTCTCATCCTGCCGCAGGCGATCCGTTCAATTCCGGCTCGAAATATGTTCCGGCAACCGGCGCCGATCTGAAAGTCGGCATCGGAAGCAACCTCACGCTCGACGGAACGATCAATCCCGATTTCGGTCAAGTGGAAGTTGATCCGGCGGTCGTGAACCTGAGCGACGTCGAAACATTTTATCAGGAAAAGCGGCCCTTCTTTCTCGAAGGACAAAGCATTTTCGATTTCGGCAACGGCGGGGCGCGCAACAACTGGGGTTTCAACTGGGGCAGTCCGGACTTCTTCTACAGCAGAAGAATCGGAAGAGCACCGGAAGGAAGCTTGCCGTCGTA
Source organism: Bacteroidota bacterium (assembly GCA_028873075.1). Taxonomy (GTDB): domain Bacteria; phylum Bacteroidota; class Ignavibacteria; order UBA10030; family UBA8401; genus JAJYOI01. The sequence goes on along the minus strand of JAGWND010000001.1, from coordinate 24,990 downwards.
CGATTATATTGATGAACCGGCCGGAACACGAATTCTCGGCGCCGCAAAACTTTCCGGAAATGTCGGCGGCAACTGGAATATCGGCACGATTCACGCTGTAACGTCAAAAGAGAATGCGCAGATTCAACTCGCCGGCCGGCGTTCAGCGGTTGAAGTCGAGCCGCTTACCTATTACGGTATCGCGCGCGCACAGAAACAATTCAACAGCGGCGATCAGGCGGTTGGATTCATTTCCACGTTCACCGACAGAGCGTTCGATAACGACAATAACGGTTTGCGCGATCAGCTCGACAGCCGCGCACTGAGCGGCGGCATTGACGGATGGACATTTCTCGACGGCGACAAATCGTGGGTTGCAACAGGCTGGCTCGGCAGTTCCCGCATTGAAGGAACAACGGCGCGGATGCTCGATGTGCAAACAAGCTCGCGCCATTATTTTCAGCGCCCCGATGCAAAGAGCTATCACGTTGACAGTGCAGCGACGTCGTTATCCGGGTATGCCGGACGATTCCGTCTCATCAAACAGAAAGGAAACTTTTTCGTCAACTCGGCGCTCGGTTTCATTTCGCCGGGATTCGATGTGAACGATCTCGGCTTTGTCTGGCGAAACGATCTGATCAATTACCACGCAGGTGCCGGTTATCAATGGGTAACGCCGACGAAATATTATCAGCAAATCTGGACGATGCTTGCTGTGTTTGGCAGCCACAATTTTGACGGCAACACGATTTGGGAAGGAATGTTTCAGCGCACAGAAGCGACGCTTCCGAATTTTTATTTTGTCTCATACGATGTTGCGTATAATCCGCAAACCGTGAATAACCGTCTCACGCGCGGCGGCCCGCTTGCGTTGAACGAACCCGGATTTCAGGTTGACGCTTCCGCTCAATCGAACGGCAAAGAGAAATGGGTATTCGGACTCCAGGGCACGACGTACAATCAAAAGTCGAGCAACCAATGGGATGTTTCTTCAAGCGTCGTGTGGAAGCCTGCAGGCAATGTGTACGTGAGCTTCGAGCCGGATTTCGGAAAGGTAAAAGATTTTTCGCAGTGGGTCGGCGCGTTTACCGATCCGCTGGCGGCGCCGACATACGGCAGCCGGTACGTTTTCGCCACGCTCGACCAAACGACGCTCTCTGCGAGCATTCGGTTGAACTGGACATTCACTCCTCAGTTGAGCGTCCAGCTTTATTTGCAGCCGCTGATTTCTTCGGGAAAGTATCACGACTACAAAGAGCTTGCTCGCCCGCTTTCGTACGAGTTCAATCAATATTCGGCGAGCGATGTTTCGAAGCAGGGATCGGAATACACGGTTGATCCCGACGGAAACGGACCGGCGAATTCGTTTACATTCGATGATCCGGATTTCAATTTCAAATCATTGCGCGGCAACGCCGTGCTGCGCTGGGAATATCTTCCCGGCTCCGTGCTTTATTTCGTCTGGACGCAGAGCGGAACGGATGATTACAACGACCACGGCGAATTTCATTTCGGGTCATCGCTGCATCGTCTCATCAATGCACAGTTCAACAATATTTTTATGGTGAAGCTGACATATTATTTAGGTGAGTAATAAATATCATGGGTGATAGAAAGCAAAAAATCCTTTCATCAAAGAAACGGAGAGTCGTATGAAACATCGGATACTTTTTTGGGCAGCAGTCTGTTTATTGGGAATTGTAGCGTCGTCTGTTTGGGCGGGCACAAAATCATTTTCAGTAAAAAGCGGCGGTACGCTTTTCGTTGATGTGAAAACCGGCGAGATTTCTCTTGAGCCGTGGGAAAAAGAAGAGGTTTCAGTCGAAGCGAAAGGCATCCCGGAGAGAGAAGTCGAAAATCTTTTAATCGAGAACACCGATGACGGTGTGCGTGTGAAATATAATCCTTCTCACCGCTGGAATAACTCGCGCGGTCCATCGTTTGCAATTCGCGTCCCTTCGCAATACAACGCCGAGCTTCGCACAGGCGGCGGACGGATAGAAGAGCACGGTTCTCTTCGCGGTACATTTGATGCGACAACAGGCGGGGGTGAAGTTCACGTTGAGCGTATCGTCGGGAACATGAAGGCAAAAACCGGTGGCGGCGAAGTCCGAATTGATGTTGTTGAAGGTGACGCCGATCTGAGAACCGGCGGCGGCCAAATGAACATCCACCATGTGACCGGTGCATTGGAAGTTTCGACCGGCGGTGGACAAGTTCATGTTGACAGTGTGCAACGATCGCTTAACGTAAAAACAGGCGGCGGCAGCATTGAGGTGACCGGTGCACCGACAGGCACAAGGCTCTCCACCGGCGGAGGATCGCTTGAGGTTAACGGGAGCAAAGGAAGGATAGAGGCAAGTACCGGCGGCGGACATCTTGAATTAAAAAGCCTTGTCGGCTCTGTCGAAGCTTCAACAGGAGGCGGGAGTGTTTCGGCGGAACTTGATCCGACCGATGCGGAACCGAGCAAGATCATGACCGGCGGCGGCGATATTGAATTTTCCGTGCCTGCAAATGCGAAGGCAACCATTCATGCAATCATTCGTTTGGAGGATGCGTCGCCGGAGGATTACGGCATCGTATCCGATTTCGAAGCACAGAAAAACAGTACTAGCGACGACGATGAAATTAACCGCACATATATTTTGAATGGCGGGGGGCAGGAAATTACATTGAAAACGACAAACGCCAACATCGAAATTCGGAAAAAATAGTTTGCAGTTTCTTTTGTGCTGTTGAAAAGGCATTTGCTGCGGTGAATGCCTTTTTTATTTTTGTATCTCCCCGTACGCACCAATCTGTTCCACTTCTGAGAACCATTCCCACTTTTGCGAAGCAAGGGGCGCTTCATTAGTTTTTCCTCAATATAATGTGCAATTGAAGCAATAAAGTTCTGGCACATAAGTTGGAAGAAAAGATATCCACAAAGGGACACAAAAGTACGCGAAAAAATTATTTGTGTTCATTTGTGTTCTTTGTGGATAATAAAAGAGTAATTCTATGTTTCGAATTCTTGAGAAGAACGATCTTGCAGCTAAAGTATACCGCTACATTATCGAAGCGCCCGACGTAGCAAGGAAAGCAAAAGCCGGACAGTTTGTGATTCTTCGTTTGTACGATGACGGCGAGCGCATTCCTATCACGCTTGCGGATTGGAATGTTGCGAAAGGGACTATCACGCTCTACGTACAGGCAATCGGTAAAACGACAATCATGATGAGCATGATGAAAGCGGGCGACGTGCTGGCGGATGTTGTGGGACCGCTCGGCATTCCGAGTCACATAGAAAAAGGGAAGACGCTCGTTGCGCTCGGCGGAGGATTCGGGATTGCGGCAATTCACCCGATCGTCCGCGCGCACAAGCTCATCGGCAATAAAACAATTTCCATTATTGGCGCGAGAACAAAAGGGTTGATGCTGATGGAAAATGAAATGCGCGCAATTTCCGATGATGTGCGCATAGCTACAGACGACGGAAGCTACGGCACGAAAGGATTTGTAACGACAGTTCTGAAATCGATGCTCGAAAATCGCGAGCCGATGGATGTTGTGCTCGCCATTGGCCCGGTGGTGATGATGAAAGCGGTTGCCGATCTCACACGGTCGTACGGCGTACAGACGCTTGTCAGCCTGAATCCGATTATGATGGACGGAACGGGAATGTGCGGCGCGTGCCGTGTCGTTGTCGGAGATAAATTACAATTCGCCTGCGTTGACGGACCGGAATTCGATGCGCATCAGGTTGATTTCGAATTACTGATGGCGCGTCAAAAAATGTATTCGCCGCAGGAAAAAATCTCGCTGGAATTGTTCAACAAGATTTGCGCAACGCAGGAGCAAAGAGAAACAGCGGTGTGGTGAGTGGCTCCGAGTTTCGCGATTCGAGGAATAAGTCAGTTGTCAGAAGTGAAAAAGATAAGTAGGTTGGAATAATGGAACATTGGAATGATGGAATAAGTGCCGCTGCTCTGCTTGAAACTCGTAACTTGCAAACTCTAAACTCGAATCACGAATCTCAAACCATTGAAACCTGAAACCTGAAACCTGAAACCTGAATCTTGAATCATTCTTTTAACAAATGAACACCGACATCCAAATATCAGTCAAACCGAAAATTTCCAACAAAGAGCGGATGAAAATTCCGCGGCACCCGATGCCGGAACAAAGTCCGCTGGAACGCGCCCATAATTTTTTCGAAGTGCCGCTCGGCTACACTCCCGAAATGGCAATGGAAGAAGCAGAGCGCTGCCTGCTCTGCAAAAAAGCAAAATGCGTTGAAGGCTGTCCGGTCAACGTGCAGATTCCGCAGTTCATTGAACAAGTTGCGGCGGGAAATTTTGCTCGTGCAGCACAGCTCTTGAAACAAACTAATGCGCTTCCTGCTGTCTGCGGAAGAGTTTGTCCGCAGGAAGACCAATGCGAATCGCTTTGTGTGATCGGTGCGAAAGTTGATCCGGTGGCGGTTGGACGCTTGGAGCGCTTTGTTGCGGATTGGGAGCGTGCGAACGGCGAGATGGCGATTCCGGAAATACCGCCGCCGACCGGAAAGAAAATTGCCATCATTGGCGCCGGTCCGGCGGGATTGACCTGTGCCGGCGATTTGGCGAAGTGCGGGCATTCGGTAACGATTTTTGAAGCGCTGCACAAACCGGGCGGTGTGCTCGTGTACGGCATTCCTGAGTTTCGTCTGCCGAAACAAATTGTTGAAGCGGAAGTGCAGTATCTCGAGAAGCTTGGCGTACAGATCAAATGCGATTTTGTCGTCGGCATGACGCGCACGATTGACGAGATGATGAACGAAGACGGTTTCGATGCAGCGTTTATCGGAACGGGAGCTGGACTGCCGTACTTCATGAAGCTTCCGGGAGAAAATCTGAACGGCGTTTATTCCGCCAACGAATTTCTTACCCGCGTCAATTTGATGAAGGGGTTTGAATTCCCTAATAGCGCCGATACACCGGTGCCGATGGCGAAGCATGTTGTCGTTGTCGGCGGAGGCAACACGGCGATGGATGCCGCGCGCACGGCGCTCCGCCTGCCGTGGACGGAAAAAGTGTACATCGTGTACCGCCGCTCGCATGTCGAGATGCCTGCGCGCAAAGAAGAAATTCATCACGGCGAACAGGAAGGCATTGAGTTTTTGCTTTTGACGAACCCGACGCGCTTTCTCGGCAAAGATGGATGGCTGAACGGCGTTGAATGCCAGCGGATGGAATTAGGCGAACCGGATGCGTCGGGCAGGCGCAAGCCGGTTCCGATTCCCGGCAGCGAATTTACGCTCGAAGCCGAAGCGGTTGTCATTGCAGTCGGCAACGGCTCGAATCCGCTTATCAACAAAACAACGCCCGGCCTCAGTGTGACAAAGTACGGCAACATTGTTGCGGATGAATCAGGAAAAACATCGCGCGAAGGTGTGTGGGCTGGCGGCGATATCGTCATCGGCGCAGCGACGGTGATCAAAGCGATGGGTGCAGGAAAAACTGCTGCAAAAGCAATTGATGAGTATGTGATGAGGAAGGGGTAAGCCGCATTCCCAAAATTAATTGACAGTCCTTGCGTAAAAATTTATATTGAGGGGAGCAAATCGTAGAATGTCTGTGGATATCAAGCCAAAACCGAATCATCACCTTTATATTCAGGTGTTAAGGAAAATGACGCCTGAACAGCGATTGCAGAAAGCTTTTGCGCTTTCTGATTTCGGCAAGCAGCTTTTTATTCACGGACTTCGAAAAAGATATCCGAATCTTTCCGAGCAAGAGTTTCAACAACTTCTACAACAGCGTCTCGATAAACGTCACAACAGGAATTACTAAGAGAAGTTATTGCAAAGCTGAGTCAAGCACAATAAGTTTGTTTATCAAGTTGCTTCTTTCCCCGCCTTCACCTACCTTAAGCAAGCCGTAGCCAATACACAATTCCTCATTCTTCATTACGAATTATGTCCCGAAGGGATTCCATTGGAACTTGAACAGCGCCTCACGCTTTTCGATATGATCATGATCGCCGTCGGCTCCACCATCGGCTCGGGAATTTTTCTGACTCCTTCGATGATTGCCCACGCGCTGCCGTCGCCGCCGATGATCGTGCTTGTCTGGATTCTCGGCGGCGTCATGGCGCTTTCCGGCGCGCTGACGTACGCGGAGCTTGGCGCGTTATTTCCGAAAGCAGGCGGTGTCTATGTTTTCCTGAAAGAAGGTTACGGCGACCTTGCCGGATTTCTTTTCGGCTGGGCGTATTTTCTTGTGGTGAATACCGGCGCGATTGCCGCACTGAGCATTGCTTTTGCAACATACTTCGGTTACTTCATGCCCCTTTCTCCAACGGGAATAAAACTGTGCGCGATCACCGGCATTGTGATTGTGACAGCGGTGAATGTACGCGGTGTAAAAGCCGGCGGCGTTTTTTCCGATGTCTTCACCGTGCTGAAGCTTGCCGGAATTTTCGGCGTTATTGTCATCGGGTTTGCGTGGGGAAACGGTGCGAAAACGGATTTTTCTTTTTTCCATGCATCCGGTTTTGGCGGCGGACTTGGAATAGCGATGGTCGGGGTGTTATGGTCGTACGGCGGGTGGCAGCATGCGACATTTGCTTCGGCAGAAGCGAAGCAGCCGCACCGCACAATTCCGCTCGCAATGGTGATCGGCGCAATGATCGTGACACTTGTGTATGTGTCGGTGAACGTAGCGTATCTCTTTTTACTTTCACCAAGTCAAATCGCACAGTCGTCGAGTCTCGCAGCAGATGCGATTGCAACCGTTGTCGGTACAGCGGGGGGCGGAGCAATTGCTATTGCGATTTTCATTTCAACATTCGGCACAACAGGAATTTACACGCTCACGGCGCCGCGCATTTATTACGCGATGGCGTCTGACGGATTGTTTTTTCAATCGCTTGGAAAAATTCATCCACAGTTTCACACGCCGGTGAACGCAATTCTCCTTCAATCGCTTTGGGCAATCGTGCTGATTTTATTCTGGGGAACGTTCGAAAACCTGATTTCGTACGTCGTTTTCACCGACTGGATTTTCTTTGCGCTGACAGCGGCGAGTGTGTTTATCTTCAGAAAGAAATTGGCAAACGCAGAGCGGAAATATAAAACATTCGGCTATCCGGTTACGCCGCTCATTTTTATTTCGTTCGCCGTCTGGTTTGTTATCAGCACGCTGATTGAAAAACCGGCGCAAGCGGCGGCGGGAATTGTGATGCTGGCCGTTGGGTTGCCGGTGTTTTATGCGATGAAAAAGAAAAAGGCGTCACCCAAATTTTAATTTCTACAAGGAATAGACAAGCATTTCCGTTTCTTGACAACACTTCAATTTCTGAGTATCTTTTTACTGTTAAACTTTCTGCGGGGTACAGGCGTTACAAGCGGTGTTACAGAATGTCCGACGCATCTTGAAGGTGCGTCGGACATTTCTACAATTCAAAGACAATGAAACAAACAACTTTATGATTGAGAAAAAAAACAGCATTGTTCAAACCATCAGCGAGCCGCCGGGAACAATTCCCACCATGCTGCCGGTTCTTCCGCTGCGCGACGTGGTGGTGTTTCCCTATATGATTTTTCCGGTTCTTGTCGGACGCGAATCGTCGCTGCGGGCGGCAAACTACGCACTCGAGCATGAAAAATTCATTTTCCTTTCCGCACAGCAAGACCCGAATGTTGACGAGCCTTCTGCCGACGACATTTACAAAGACGGCGTTGTGGCAAAGATCATCCAGATTCTCAAGCTGCCCAACGGCTTGATGAAAATTCTGGTGGACGGCGTCGTGCAGGCATCGGTGAAGCGCATCCACCCCAACGATCAGTTTTTGCAGGCGGAAGTGGAAATCAGCATGGCGGTGCCTGAGACAAACAAGGAGATGGAGGCGGTTGTCCGCCACGCGTCGAACCTGTTCGGGGAGTACGTCCGCTACAACCGGAATATTCCTCCGGAGGTGCACTCGGCGTTCGAGAATATCAAGGACACGCAGCGCCAGCTTTATTTTATGGCGTCGAACGTCGTGCAGAGCGTGGAAGTGAAGCAGAAAATTCTCGGCATCCGCAGCGTGCGGGAGCAGTTCATGGAATTGATCCGCATTCTCAACGGCGAGATCAGCGTGTTGAAGATCGAAAAAGAAATTGATTCGAAGGTTCACGACAATATTCAGAAGTCGCAGCGGAAATATTTCATACAGGAACAGATCAAAATTCTTCAGGATGAATTGGGGGAGGATGAAGCGACGCCCGAGCTGGCAAAGGTGAAAGAGCAGATCACGAAAGCCGGAATGCCGAAGGAAGTGCACGACAAAGCGATGGAGGAATTCAACAAGCTGAAAAAAACCCCCGCGATGTCGCCGGAGTTCACCGTCACCCGCAACTACCTCGATTGGCTGACAGGCGTGCCGTGGAAAAAGCGGACGAAAGACAATCTCAGCGTCGAGCACGTCAAGCAAATTTTAGATGAAGATCATTTCGGCTTGGAGAAGCCGAAGGAGAGAATACTCGAGCACATCGCCGTTCTCAATCTTGTCAAGGAGATGAAAGGGCAGATTCTCTGCCTCGTCGGGCCTCCGGGCGTCGGAAAAACGTCGCTCGCAAAATCCATTGCGCGCGCGTTGGGAAGAAAGTTCGTCCGCATTTCGCTCGGCGGCGTGCGCGACGAAGCGGAAATCCGCGGACACCGCCGCACCTATATCGGTTCGATGCCGGGGAAAATTATTCAGTCAATGAAACGCGCCGGCGTCGTCAATCCCGTTATGCTGATGGACGAAGTGGATAAAATGAGCATGGATTTTCACGGCGATCCGGCGTCCGCGCTGCTCGAGGTTCTCGATCCGGAGCAGAACAGCACGTTCAACGATCATTACCTCGATGTTGATTACGACCTCTCCGGCGTCATGTTCATCACGACGGCAAACGTGCGATACCAGATTCCGTTGCCGCTGCAGGACAGAATGGAGATCATCGAGCTTTCGGGCTATCTCGATTACGACAAGAAAGAGATTGCGCGGCGCCACATTCTTCCCAAGCAGCTTGCCGAACACGGGTTGAAAGAAAAGAAGATCGAATTCACCGACGCGGCGCTGACGAAAATCCTCCGTGAGTACACGCGCGAAGCCGGTGTGCGGAATCTCGAGCGCGAGATTGCCGGCGTGTGCCGGAAAATTGCAAAGGATATTGTTTTAGGAAAACAGAAAAACGGTCACCACGCAAAAGCTGCGAAAAAGAAACACGCTTCAATCGTCATCGATGAAAAAAAGATCGAAGAATATTTGGGCGTGCCGAAATTCCGCGAGCGTATGGCGGAACGCAAGCCGCGCGTCGGTTCTGTCACGGGCTTGGCGTGGACGAGTGTCGGCGGCGACATTCTTTCCGTTGACGTGACCGTCATGCGCGGACCGGAACGGCTGACGCTGACCGGACAGCTTGGCGATGTCATGAAAGAATCCGCACATGCGGCGCTCAGTTATCTTCGTTCCAACGCAAAACAGATGAAGTTAGACCCGAACTTCTTCACGAAGAAAGAAATTCATATTCATCTGCCTGAAGGAGCGATTCCGAAGGACGGGCCTTCAGCCGGTATCACGATGGCGATGGCGATGCTCTCGGCGTTAAGCGGCAAGCCCGCCCGTGCCGATATTGCGATGACCGGCGAAATTACATTGCGCGGCAACGTGCTCGCCATCGGCGGACTGAACGAGAAGCTGATCGCCGCAAAGCGCAACGGCATGGCGACCGTCCTTATTCCGAAAGAAAATGAAAAAGACCTCGTGGAGATTCAGGAGAAAGTGAAAGAAGGATTGAAGATTCTTCCGATTGAAAAGATCGAGGACGCAGTGCCGTACGTGTTTGGAAAGAAGAAATGACCTCAACAGTTGCTTGATGAACGTGTTGTTTCTTTTTTAATTTTTCATTCTTAATTTCTCTTTATGCCCTATCAAGTTACCGCACGCAAATGGCGACCGATGGTGTTTGAAGATGTCATCGGGCAAACACATGTAACCAACACGCTGCGTAACGCGCTCGCAACCAATCGGCTGGCGCACGCGTTTCTTTTCAGCGGTGGACGCGGCTGCGGCAAAACTTCGACGGCGCGCATTCTTGCAAAAGCGGTGAACTGTCTGAACCCGAAGGACTCCAATCCGTGCAACGAATGCGAGGTGTGCGAGGAGATCAACAGCGGACGCAGCATGGACATCATCGAGATTGACGGCGCCTCGACCAACAGCGTTGACGATGTGCGCTCGATTCGTGAAGCCGCCCGGTACACGCCGTCGCGCGGAAAGAAAAAAGTCTACATCATTGACGAAGTGCACATGCTTTCCAAAGGCGCGTTCAATGCGCTGCTGAAAGTCCTTGAAGAGCCGCCCCCGCACATTCTTTTCATTTTTGCGACGACGGAAATTCAGAAAGTGCCGTCCACAATTATCTCGCGGTGCCAGCGGTACGATTTCCGCCGCATCTCTATTGACGATATCAGCAAGCGTCTTCGCTTCATTGCCGGAGAAGAAAAAATTTCGATTGACGACGATTCGCTTCTCTTTATCGCAAAAAAAGCGGACGGTGCCATGCGCGATGCGCAAAGCATCTTCGATCAGGTCGTGTCGTACTGCGGAACAACAATTACAGCACAGCAAACGGCAGAGGCGCTCAACATCGTTGATCAGGAATTTTTCTTCCGCGTCTCCGATATTATCAAAGCTCATGATACAAAAGCAGGACTCGATCTTGTAGATGAAATTGTGCGGGACGGATTCGATTTGAAGGAGTTTGCCGGAGGGTTGGCGGAACATTTTCGCAATTTGTTGGTCGCGCGCTCGATGCATTCGGGGGATCTCATTGAAACGTCGGAAGCCTACCGCCGGCGATACCTTCAAGACAGCAATACCTTCAACGAACAGGATTTGCTCCGGCTCATCAAAACCGTATCGGAATTGGAATCGGCTCTGCGGTACAGCACACAACCACGCTTCCGTTTTGAAGTGAGCATTGTACAGATGACAAAAATGGAACAGTCCGTCCGTATCAATGAGCTCCTCGCGCAGATTGATGAGTTAAAAAAAAAGTGGGAATCCATCCCGCCAAAGGCGGGACTTGAACCGAACGGGCCTCCGTCGCTGAGTTTTGCTCCAAAGGAGTCTTCAACCGGAAAAAAAGCGACATATTCTCTGTCTATTGCTTCTCCCGGTGCCGTCTCCGAACGCTCTTTCGGATTCGAGTCCCGTACGACGATGTCGCCGCTCCCTTCCGGTGATGCACATCGCTCGCTGTCTTCGGAACAGCGGATTGAAAATCCACTCGGGACATCGCTTGTTCCCGGCACTGCTCCAAAGGAATTTTCGACCATGCAACACGTTCAGACAATGTGGGAGCAAGTTGTTGCCGACGTGCGCGCGCAGAAAATTTCCGTGGGGACCGTTCTTGCAGAAAGCCACCCGCTTGAAATTGTGAACGGAGCGCTCCGCATTGCGTGCCCGGACGAATATCATTCGGCGGCGATAAAACGGAACGGCATTTTTCTTACGGAGAAAATCAACCAAACGCTCAACACGCGCCTCCGTCTCGAATCTGTCGTTCAGCCGTTTGCCTTGCCCGAGCAGCGCCCCGACTCGAAGGGTTCTTTGGACAAGCCGGGAGCGGCTTTTTCTTCTGAAACTTCTCTCACCTTTCCCGAATCCATAGCTCCGAACCCGTCCCCTGCCGACTTGCCTGTCCGACAGGCGGGTTCGGAAAAAATACATTCCATCATTGAAACGTTGGAACGAGACTTCGGCGCAGAACGTCTAAGTTAGCAGTTCAACGATTACCCGGCAATTTTTTCGGAAGAGATTCGTCTTCATTAGTATAGAGATGGGCTCCACGTTGAAGTTGGAGTCCATCTGCTCTTTTTCTTAGGAAATGCCTGAAAAACGGGAGTAAATTAAACCTTGGGAACTGAAATTTGTTGTTAATTATAGAGGCACTCCAGAATTCCACATGCCAAGAAAGGCGGTTGCTATGACTTCAAAAATAGAAAAAAACGTTGTACGAGAGAGAGAGGAATTATTCCAGCGCGAGATGGTTCCGCACATGAGTCTGTTATACAACTTTGCACTCCGCACCACCGGCAATACCGACGATGCGAAAGATTTGCTGCAAGACACGTACCTGAAGGCGTACCGTTTCATTGACAAGTACGAGCGAGGCACGAATGCAAAAGCGTGGCTCTTCCGCATTATGAAAAATTCTTTCATCAACGATTACCGCCGGCAGGCGCGAACGCCGGAACAAGTTGATTACGACGAAATTCAGGATTACTACGACCTGGTGAAAAAGCATTCGGACGATTCGAACGATCTGCGCACGCAACTCTTCAGGAACATGCTCGATGACGATATTGTCAATGCGATGGAGTCTCTCACTGAAGAATTCCGTACGATCATCATTCTCTCCGATCTTGAAGGATTGACGTATGAAGAAATTGCCGAGATACTTGAAATTCCTCTCGGCACGGTTCGCTCGCGGCTCCACCGTGCGAGGAAAGTGATGCAGGAAAAGCTCCATACGTTCGCGGTACGGGAAGGTTATATCGCGGCTCCGGTGAAGAAAGCGAAGAAACACACACAGCCATCTCCGGCGCTTCTTTCTGCGGCGTAGTTTGCTGAAGTGGGGAAAAGTTCGTACGTTGAAAAGATTCGAGGTTTGAGTTTTTGGGTTCGAGCTAAGCAGGCGGCGTTCAGAAGTTCAAAAACGCAAAACCCGAAACTCAAACCACGAAACAGTTTTTTAATTGAATTATGAAACCCGTAACCCTCGATGTGTTTTTCTGCCTCGTTTATTCCATAAAAAAGAAATGAAACGGTTGTTTTTTCTGGGAATATTTTTTTTCACGTTAAGCATGGGGTATGCCCAGCAGAAGCTTCTCATTCCGATGGATTTGAAACAAACGAATCATCTCAAGGCGTACGGCATCGCGTACTGGGCGCTCGAGCAGGGTGTTGAAGTGGACTGGCTGTTGAATTACCGCGGCGGCTCGTTCATGATGGATTACAGCGACGCTGCGGCAACGGAGTGCCGCGTGCGGGGTGTTTTGTTCGAACCGGAAAGCGGCGCACAAGCGGCGCAGGTTTACGGTGAGATCGAAAGCGAAAACTCGAATATGGATGTCGAGCGGTTGGAAAAAGCGCCGAAGATCGCCGTCTATGTTCCCCCGACATTCAATCCGTGGGACGACGCCGTCACGATGGCACTCGAGTACGCCGAAATTCCGTACACAAAGGTGTGGGATGATGAAGTGCTTGGCGGAAAGCTTTCGCAGTACGACTGGCTTCATCTCCACCACGAAGATTTCACCGGACAGTACGGGAAATTCTACGCAACGCATCACAATTCGCAGTGGTACATCGAGCAGCAGATCCAGTACGAAAAAGAAGCGCATAAGTTAGGCTTCAAAAAAGTTTCGGAAGAAAAGAAAGCTGTTGCCCGTGCGATTAAAGATTACATCGGCAACGGCGGCTTCATGTTTGCGATGTGTTCCGCGACCGACACGTACGACATTGCACTTGCGGCTGAGAACGACGACATCTGCGATGTAATGTATGACGGCGATCCGCCCGACCCCGATGCGCAGAAAAAGCTCGACTTTTCAAAAACGCTCGCCTTTCAGAATTTCACGCTCGAGATGAATCCGTACCGCTACGAGTATTCCGACATTGACATTCCTCCGAGCGATCCTGTGCCGATCCGCGACCCGAACACCGATTACTTTACACTGTTTCAGTTTTCCGCAAAGTACGATCCTGTTCCCACGATGCTGACACAGGACCACGTCAACATCATCAAAGGATTTATGGGGCAGACGACGGCGTTCAAAAAAAGTTTGATCAAGCCGACGGTGACAATTCTTGCGGAGCGGGAAGGAACGGAAGAAGTGAAATATCTTCACGGCAATTACGGGCGCGGCTCGTTCACGTTTTACGGCGGCCACGATCCGGAAGATTACCAACATGCTGTCGGCGACCCGCCGACAGATTTAAGCCTCCACAAAAACTCCCCCGGCTACCGTCTCATCCTCAATAACGTGCTCTTTCCAGCGGCGAAGAAGAAACAGCAGAAGACGTAGAAGAAAAACCTTGCGTAGGTTTTACAACCTTCGTAAGGTTAAGCGTTTTCTTTTTTGCTTCTCATTCGCTGGAGTGCTATATTTTTCTCCCGATGATTATTCCCGACTGGAACATCCCGCCAAAGGCGGGAGGAACATTCCGTCTTTCTCGTGGTAAGACATGGATCGGTTACACGGCACGCGGCAAAGGACCGCCATGCATCATTTGTCCCGTGCCGTGGGGCGTTTCTTCGCATCAATGGAATACGCTTCTTGCAATGTCCGATTTTCTGACATTGATTTTTGTTGACCCGCGGGGGACAGGAATTTCGGGCCCCGTTTTCGACAAACAGGAGTACGGAATTCCAACGCTCGTGGATGATCTTGAAGCTGTCAGAAACGCGCTCGGTATTTCGTCGTGGCTTGTCATGGGACAATCTGCGGGCGGATTTACAGCACTTGAATATGCACTCGCATTTCCACAAGCTGCGGAAAAGCTCATGGTTATTTGTTCTTCTCCAACCGGATTTTTTCACAAAGGAACAATCCGTGATAAAAATCATCCGCGTTATCCAGAAGTGAAAGAGAATGCAGAGAAATTCCGCCGCGAATTTACTGCAGAAAACTTTCGCGCGTACATGCGTTCCGTGTATGTCATGGATGTTCAGCGTGAAGGGGCAAAAGCGGAAGTTGATGCGATGTTTGCCTCGACAGACATTTCTATCGAGCGCTATAAATATTTTGCTACTGTCGAACTGAGCCGGTACAATGTTCTTGCTAAGCTTCCTGCGATAGCTTGCCCGACACTCATTATTGCCGGGAAGCACGATATCCACGTTTCGCCTTCTCACTCGGAAACCATGCGCGAGAGAATTCCGAATGCCCGCTACGTGCTGATGGAAAGGAGCGGGCACTTTCCGTGGCTCGACGAGCCGGAGAAATTTACGGAAGTTGCGAAGAATTTTATTCTGGGAGGAGAAACGAAATGACGACGGCTAATGCGCGCAGCCAGCTCGACAAAAAGCTGCGCGAGACATTTCGCGACATTATTGAAGGTAAAACGGTGAAGCGTGCGAAGCACGAATTGCTTTTTTCGGGCGTTGATGTGAGCAATGTATTTCTTCAGGAATTAGAGAAGAACAATTTCCTACCAATGACTGTCGAGCAGGTAACGTGCGAGCCGGGGGAGCGCGTACCGGCATTTTATGTGGACGGCACCGATGCGTATTTCGGCTGGGTCTTCTGGGAAAAATTCACGCAGCTTCGCCTGCGCAAATTATTCGGATCAGTTGTTCGGAATGAGAAAGGAGATTGGGCAATTCAAATTTCACCCAACAGCCCGAAGATTGTGTACGTAAATCTTCGACAAAAATTAGAAATGGATATTGAACATCCTGCTGATGCCTGACGGCGCTTCTTAGCGGTCTGACATCTTTTTATGACCCCACTCTAACATTTAGAGAGGGGGCGGTAACCACCTGAATTTTTCTCGGTACATGAAATACATCGCAGGCTTTTTGAAAACTCCATTAGGGCTGTTCGCATTTTCAATTTTTTTTCTCTCTGGTTCGAATTCTGTTGGCGTCTTCGGGCAAACCGGCAGCGCTTCCGCAAAGATCGAACTGTACTCGCTGCATCTTTCGATCACCCCTGAACGCCATTCGTTTTCCGCAGAAGCGCAAATGAGGATTCGCCTTTTGAAAGATTCGCTTTCCGTGCTTCATTTTTCTTTCAGCAGGATATTGGATTTCGATTCAGCACGCGACACAACAGGCGGAAAGCTTTCAAGAAAGATTACGAGGCTTGATGACGGAACAACCGATGTTGATGTTTCTATTCCCGGCGCACTTCGAAGCGGCGCCCTCTTTTTTCTCCGGTTGTTGTATAACGCCGAAATAGATTCGCCGCTGACGTCTTCCACATTTATTACCGATGGAAATATTCTCCTGCCTCCGCCGAAGCAACGCATCGGCTTTGCGCAGGCACGCCTGCCGGCGGATCACGACGCACGGTGGTGGCCCATTTTATTGTCCGGCGTGGATTCGTCGGAACAAACGGCCAATGTCACGCTCTCTGTTGCTCTTCCGGCTTCATATGTAGCCGTTTCCAGCGGGGAGTGCGACACAGCGCATTTACCGGACGGTCCTATCGAATGGAGCTTTCATCATAAACACAACATGCCGGTGAACAATGCATTTCTTTTCTGTGCGTCGAAAGAGTTTTCGGAAAAATCGTTCGTCAGCGCCGACAGTTCCGTTCATGTTTCTTTGTACTTTTCACCCGCGCAATTCAGCAGCGATCTTGCCGGATACGTTGTGCACCAGCTTGGTGCGGCAGCAGAATTCTTTTCTGCGTTGACACTTACCCCTTCGGAAATTTCTCGTTTCCCAATCGAACATCATTCTGAGAAAAGCCTTCAGTTTCGTTTTGCCGTTATCGGCAGTGGAGAGAAAAACGCGGAGCAATTTTCAAGGGACGGCACATTTATCATAAAAAATTCACCGGCGTTCACCGTTCTCGACTCATCGCTGCTTCAGCTTTCCGCCGACAATATGTGGGTGCACGATCTTTCTCATTCCTTTGGGATCGCTGCAACGGATTCAACATTTTGGTTCAATGAAGGATGGGCGAGCTATCTTTCATCCCGATTTTTTTTAGAGAAGACTGATGCAACGGGAGCGCAGCGGCAGCATGAACGTCTTCGCTTGATGGCGGGCGCGCTCGATTTTTATCCGACCTATCCGGTCGCTGCAGAACGGCAACGGAAAAATGAGACTGCGGTTTTTTCCCGCAAAGGCGGGTACGTGTTTTCGATGTTAGAGTATATTCTCGGCAAGGAATCGTTCGATGAGGTGATTTATAAAATGTATTCCGCATACCACGCTACGCCGATCACGATTCCGGAATTTCAACAACTGTGCGAGGAAGCGTACGGCACACCGCTTGATTGGTTCTTCGATGAATGGGTGTACCGCACAGGATTTCCCGAGCTTGTTTTTTCTTCGGATGTTGTGCCGACAGTGCGCGGCAGTTACACGGTGCGTGTGCGCGTTGTTCAGCGCGGCGACGTGTATGTTACGCCGGCGGATGTTGTGATCACAACTGCTTCACGTGCGGTACCGAAGCGAATATTTTTACAACGGCAGGACCAGACGTTTGAATTTGTTGTTGCCGACAAACCGTTGAACGTGGAATTCGATCCCGAGTACAACGTGCTGCGCTGGGTGCCGCAGCTTCGTCTTCTTGCACACGCCCGTACATCGGAAAGCTACCGCGTGTTCAGCCACGACGTCGTCAATGCGGAAAAGGAAGCGCTGCTGGCACTGCAGCTTGATCCGTATAACTTGACAGGCAGCAATCCGCCGGCGCTTTTTTCGCTTGGAAAAATCGCCGTGTTGAGGAACGACCTTGTGAAAGCGGATTCCTATTTCCGCCAGGCATCGTTGTTAGAGGCGGCGGAGCAGGAACGATGGATTCCTTCAATGAGTTTAGTGAGATTGGGAAATGCAATCGAAATGAAGGGAAGGCGGGATGAAGCGCTGCAGCTGTACCGTCAGGCGTTAAGCGTTGCCGGGCGCACGCCTGCGGAAGCGGCGGTGACGATCATCGAAGCGGAAAAATATCTGAGTGAGCCGTTCGTCTCTTCCGATGACGTGTGGTACGGGAAGTATTAGAAAATTTCACGCAAGTTGTTCGACAGTTGCACTGTCGAACACAAACTGTGGGAAGAGTTTAACTCTTCCTACAAAGCTCAACAAATGAAACCATTTGCCCTAACAAAGGATGTTGAATACTATTTCCGTACCGATACAATTGTCGGCTGGCAATGCGTATTTGTTTCTTTCCCTTTCTTTAATTCAATCATTGCATCTTTGAAGTACTGTCAAAATGAAAAAGGCCTGCCGATTCATGGCTATGTTATTATGCCTAACCATATCCACACCATTCTCTCAACGGTGGATGGAAATCTTTCCGGCATTCTTCGGGATTTCAAACGCTTTACGTCACGCAAAGTTTCTGATCTTTTGAAAAGAAACGAACAACATCAAGCTTTTGAAATATTTCGCTACTGCGGCAGAAAGAGCGGGAGAAGGGAACGATTGCAAGGTCTGGCAATCGAGGGGTCATCCGGAAGCCATTGTTTTCCAGGACTTTTTTATGCAAAAGTTAAACTACATTCACGACAATCCTGTTCGCAAGGGAGCAGTATAACTGTCCAACAGGTGCATGTCCGACAGTGCAACTGTCGGACAACTAATGTGCGGCGGCTCTGCGTGAGGTCATAGTTTTCTGCTTCTGCGCATCTTTGTATCGAGCGCGAAAACGCTTCCGGCTTTTCCGTTGATTAACATAAGAATGCATGAAAGCAGAAGCAGCGCATACGGATTCGAAAAAAATCTCCACGAAAAAAGGACGCCGTTGGTAAGATTGAAATTAAGCACGAGAAGAAATGCAGCGATCAATACCGGCAATGTGAGTACGCCGATAACCAGTGCAATGCCGATGAGCATTTCTCCTGTCGGAATGAGACGTGCCCACGCTTCAATGCCGGGGTATGCAACATGTCGTTGATACCATGCAGAGACAGCGGGCGCGTTTTGCGCAAAGCGGTCGAGGTCCAATTTCAGAAATTCGGACGAGGAATACCACCCAAGCTTTCCCAAGCCTTCGCCGATGAAGAAAATGCCGACGACAATGCGCAGGAATGCGATCCATTTTTGATTCATAGAAACTCCTCATGTTATTCGGTAAACAAATGTATGAACAAACAACAATGAAAAGCAAATTGCCGCTTCCTGCCGGATTCAATTTTCTCGCCACAGTGTACAGTCACGGCTGGTGCTCGCTTCCGCCATTTTCTGTCGAGAAAGAGACCGCTTCTCTGCGAGCAGTTATTGCACTGAACAAAAGGAGAAGCATTCCGGTTCGTTTAGAGTCGAAGGACACGTTCCTTTACATCGGTATTGAAAGCAACGGTGCGCTTTCAAAGAACGAGAAAGAGATGATCAACGATGCTGTGCGTGCAATGCTACGGTTAGACGAGTCGCTCGATGAATTTTATACCGAAGCCTCCAAGCATGCTGCGTTCCACTGGGTAAGGCGCGTCGGCGCGGGAAGAATGCTGCGCTCGCAAACCGTGTTCGAAGATGTTGTCAAAATGATCTGCACGACAAATTGCAGTTGGGCATTGACGAAAACGATGGTGAAGAATCTTGTCGAGAAAATCGGCGATGGCGCGTTCCCGTCACCTGAAGCGATTGCATCGGTTTCGGAAAAGTTTCTTCGTAAAGAGATCCGCTGCGGTTACCGCGCGCCGTACTTACTTGAGCTTGCCGGGCGCGTTGTCTCAAAGGAATTGACAATGGAAGAATGGCGGACATCTGCGTTGCCGACAGAGAAACTGTTCGAACGCGTGCGCTCTGTGAAAGGAGCGGGTGACTACGCGGCGGGAAATCTGATGCGGCTGCTCGGACGTTACGATTATCTTGCGCTCGATTCGTGGTGCCGCGCAAAATTTTTCAAGCTTCATAAAAACGGGCGCACGGTGAAGGATTCAACAATCGAAAAGTTTTACGCACCGTTCGGCAAGTGGCGCGGCTTGTTTTTCTGGCTTGACGTAACGAAGTATTGGTACGAAAAACAGTTTCCGTTTTAAGAAGATGGCAGACGGCGTTTTCCGGGTGTCCGGCGCCTCTGCGAGTTGAATCATGTCCGAGATGTGAGTATCTTTTTCAAGTGTGTAGCCACGAAGCAGAAACGGCTGATAATGGATTGTCGGATGCGGGGGCTTCCGTTTATCCGTCAGTCCGTTGATCCGGCTTTTGCCATGTACCGAATATCCTGTTTGTAAATTGAAACCAATGAAAAGTGAAAGAGAGGAAGAAACATGATGTCTGACGATCTTCGTTATCCGATTGGAAAATTTGAGCCGCCGGCGCACTATACGCCGGAGCTTCGCCGCGGGTTCATTGCACAAATTGCCGCTGTGCCCGCTGAGCTTCGAAAAGCGGTCGCCGGATTTTCTGCGACACAGCTCGATACACCGTATCGTCCCGAAGGATGGACCGTGAGGCAGGTTGTGCATCACCTGCCGGACAGCCATATGAATTCGTACATCCGCTTCAAGCTTGCGCTCACAGAAAAAGAACCGGCAATAAAAACGTACGAAGAAGCCTTGTGGGCAGAATTTCCTGATGCAAAGCACGGCGACATTGCCGTCTCGCTCTCTTTGCTCGAAGCATTGCACTCGCGCTGGGTTGCGCTGCTGAAGAGCATGAAGCCGGAAGATTTTTCACGTACCTGGCGTCATCCCGAGAGCGGCGTTTCAACGCTGGACCGCGCGGTAGCGCACTATGCGTGGCATGGGCGGCATCATGTCGCCCACATCACATCATTGAGAAAAAGAACGGGGTGGTAAACGAGGTTGACTATGACAAATGAAACCGTTTCTTTGTCTTCTCCGAAAAGCACTCGCATCGCTTCAATAGATGCGTTCCGCGGGTTCACCGTGCTTGCAATGATTTTTGTAAATCTCGTTGCCGGCTACTCGAATTTGCCGCTCACAATGTCGTGGTTCGGAAGCCCGCCGGTCACAACATTTCATCACGCGGCGGAAGCCGCCGGAAATACAACCGGCGTGGGCCTCACGTTCACTGATCTTGTTGCACCGTTTTTCGTGTTCATTGTCGGACTCGTCATTCCGCTGAGCAAAAAACGCCGGGGCACCTCATGGTGGAAGCATGTCGGCACGCGGACGGTAATGCTGATCGTTCTTGGCGTCATTTATATTTCTCTTATCTTCGGACTGTCGTGGTGGTGGGGAATTCTTCAGGCGATCGGTATTGCATATTTTATGGGTGCCGCGCTTTTTACTCTCCCTAAATTATGGCGGTGGATTGCCGTGTTCGTTGTTGCGGCGTTCCATCAACTTATGTCGTTGACTGTTCCGTGGTGGCTTCATCTCGGCGATCCGAATGCGTCGTTCTGGACAATTGCAAATCTTTCCGGCGACATGCTGCGCCCGCTGACGATCCATTGCACGCCGTGGGCATCAATTTCATTCGGCGTTATCACGGTGGTCGGAACATTGGTAGGTGAAGCAATAGCAACCGGGGACCAAAGGACGATTATTCGGCAGTCGCTCATTATCGGAACTGTTTTTTGCATTATCGGTTACGCGCTTCATCGCTTTGACTGGCCGGTTTTTGGAATGAACAAAGAAACTGTTTCATCGTCATACGCGCTGTTTACTTCCGGCGTCAGCGCGTTCACATTTCTTATTTTCTATTTAATCATGGATGCGGCGCATGTTCAGCGATGGGCATGGGCGTTTATTGTCTTCGGCTCGAATGCTCTGCTGGGATATTTTCTTCAGCCGATTGTCCGGATCGCCGCGTTTTCGCTCGGCTTCAAACCGTATCTCACCGGGTACAGCGGCTGGATGGGGATGTTTGTCGGATTGGTCTGGACGGCTGTGTTGTGGGTGACTCTTCTGTGGTGCAACAAAAGAAATATTTACTGGAGAATTTAGGAAAGCTTGTTGTTAAGGCTATGAAGAAGAAAAATTCACGCCGCGTTTCTTCTGCGCTGACGCAGGAATCCGATCTCGACAATCTCACTCTGCTTGGCCGCGGAGCAAAACCGGCACGGAAGCTTGAAGCATTTCCGAATCATCATCCTGAGCGCGACTACGTGATCACGCTGCGGACGAAAGAGTTTACCTGCGTTTGTCCTGCAACGGGACAGCCCGATTTCGCCGAGGTGACGATTCAATATATTCCCGATAAAAAGATTGTCGAATCGAAATCGCTGAAGCTGTACTTCTGGTCGTTCCGCAATGAAGGGGTTTTTCACGAACACTTCGCCAACGTTGTGCTTGACGACCTTGTTGCAGCGCTTTCACCGCGCTGGTGCAAGGTGACGGCGGCGTTCGCAGTACGCGGCGGCATCTCCATTACGGTTGAAGCTGAAAGTCAAGCCACAGGCATGGCAGAGCATCCGAAGGATCCCCTGGATAAAAAGCGATGAACGAATTTCCTGCGCCGCCGCGTCCAACGCAACGCTGGCTTCCTACTATTGCTTCATTATTTGTAACAAGTCTTGTTATTTCCAACATCATTGCAGTGAAATTATTTGCCGCGGGACCGTTCGTGCTTCCCGCGGCAATCATCATTTTTCCAATCTCCTATATTTTCGGCGATGTGCTGACGGAAGTGTACGGGTACGCCCGTGCGCGGCAGATCATCTGGATCGGATTCGGATGCAATCTCTTTGCCGTAGCGGCAATGTGGATCAGCATTCAGCTTTCGCCGGCGGCGTTCTGGACGCTCGGCTACAGTTCCGCGGCATCGGCACAGCAGGCGTACGAAGCGGTGTTAGGATTCACGCCCCGGCTTCTCGCATCGTCGTTTGCGGCGTATCTTGCCGGAGAATTTCTCAATTCATTCGTGATGGCGAAGATGAAGCTGGCAACCAACGGGAAATATTTATGGACGCGCACCATTGGCTCCACGTTCGCAGGACAGCTTGCCGATTCGGGTATCTTCATCACGCTCGCATTCATCGGGATCATTCCTTCCTCGTTTCTTTTGCGGCTGATTGTGACACAATGGCTCGTGAAATCGGCATACGAAATTGTTGCAACACCGCTGACGTACGCAGCGGTGACTTTTCTTAAACGCTCAGAGCGGCAAGATTATTACGACAGAGGAACGGATTTTAATCCGTTGAGGTGGAGTGGAGGGAAATGAATTTTTGCCACGAAAGCACAAAGACACAAAGAAATGAAAATAAAAAACTTAATGCCTTTGAGAATTCGTGGCAAGTTGAAATCGCACGTTTTTACACTGTTCTGGAAATTTTTTCATTCTCCCATCACTGTTACAACAACTTCCCGGCTCCTGTTTCGCACGTCGCATTCAAGCAGAATAATTTGCTGCCACGTGCCGAGCACAAGTGTGCTGTTCGCAACCGGAACGGTGATTTCCGCTCCCATTAGTGTTGCCTGCAAGTGCGAATGTCCGTTGCCGTCGTGCCATGCCTGCTCGTGTTTGTAATTTCGGCTTGGCGGAATGAGCTTGTTCAAAAGCTCCGGCAAGTCGTGCTGGAGTCCCGGCTCGAATTCAATCGTGCCGACGGATGCAGTGCTGCCGACGATGAAGATGTGTGCGATGCCGGTGCGGATCTTCGACGATTCCACGATGCTGGTAACGCTTTCTGTAATGTCGTGCATATCACCGTTGCCGCGCGTTGCAAGAGAAAATATTTTTTGAATGACCATAGTGTTCTCCTTTGTGGCGAGTGAGCATCCGTAATGTAAGAAAAAGTTTTATTTCTGTTGCATTATTGCGCTCGAAGTTTCGTTGACATTCTTCCGATGGTTGGATATATTACTTCGGCACACAACCGAATAACGGGATATCATGACACCGCTGGTTCAAAATAAAGACGAGCAAAAACGGATCATTGGGGAATATCTCAAAGCTGCAGACAAATTTATCAAGTCTGCGGAATTTCCCCAAGCATTGGATCAGGTGAACAAAGCGCTCGCCCTTGAGCCGAATAACATGTACGCGCTGGCGTACAGCGAGCGCATCAAAGTCGCATCCGAAGCAGCACAGAAAAAAGAAGCGGAAGCGCGGATGAAAAGAACACCTGAGGAGCAAAAACCCGTACAGGAAAAAACGCCGGCACCCGCACCGCCGCGTGTGCCCGATGCGAAACCGCAGCCCCAAGGGGGTTTTCAACCGGCTGCATCGGCGTCGCCGGTTTCGCCTCAGCGTCCCGCCGATGCGTCGGTAGCCGCTGATCACCTGAAAATTCTTTTCGAAAAAGCATGGGAAGACGGAGCGATCTCTTCCGATGAGCGCGCTCTGCTCGAGACGTTGAAGTCTTCCCTCGGCGTTTCCGACAGCGCTTTCACTGCGATGGAAAACGAAACGAAAGGCTCAGCTTATCTTGCCGCATTGCGAAAGGTGTGGCACGATGGTGTTGTAACTCCGGAGGAATCGGATGAGTTAACACACCTTCGCCAGAAGCTGAACATTTCTGCGGAAGATCATTTCAAGTTCGAAGCGGAGGTGCGGAAGGAAACGCAGGCGAAGAAATAATCTCTGAAATCCCTTTTCATAAGATTCCGGCAAAATCATCAGGTTTCTTCTATTGCGCTTCGAGGGGGGGCGCTCCATGGTAAATAAACCGCCTGCTTGCATGTTCCCATGCCCACCAAAATTCACATTGGCTGCTGCGGCTGGAGTTATCTTAACGAAAAAGAATTTACGGCGCTCAGCGAGACCGTTCGAGGGCGCACGAAACTCCAAGCCTATGCAAAACTTTTTACTGCCGTAGAAATTAACTCCACGTTTTACCGTCTGCCTCGTCTTTCGACTGCCGAGAAATGGCGCAAGGAAGTTGACGAAGTCACTCCCGGTTTTGAGTTCACCGTCAAAGCGTTTCAAGGGATAACGCATCTCCATCGCTTTCAGAAAAAGGAATCGCTCGACGCGTACGACACTCTCAAAGAAGTTAGCTCTGTGCTTCATGCGCGATTCATTCTCTTCCAATCCCCCGCAAGTTTTAAACCCACTTAACACAGCATTGATGCAATGGCGGAGTTTTTTGGCAAGATAGACCGCCGCGGTGTCGTCGCCGTGTGGGAACCGAGAGGAAAATGGTACGACGATCCTGCATTAATCGAACGACTCTGCGAAGAATGCGAGTTGGTTCACTGTGTTGGTCCGTTGAGAAACGATCCGCTTGTGTTCGGGAAATCCAAGACCGCATATTTCAGGCTGCACGGCTTCGGCACGACGCCCGAAGGCTCTGTGCCGCAGGGCGGCAAGCCGAGCATGTACCGGTATGATTTTTCGCGTCAGGAATTGGAGCAATTGCAAAGAAAGGTTCACGCACTGTCGGATGAGCTGAATGACATCTACGTGTTCTTTAA
>JAGWND010000098.1 GCA_028873075.1 Bacteroidota bacterium | reverse complement strand
ATAGTAAAATGCACATATAAGGACAGGGAGAAATGTGAATCATACAATAGCGCTGTCAAACCGTGCTGGATGGTAAACCATAAAAATAATTATTGTACCGGCAGGGACTGCAGGGAATGCGAAGTATATCAAAGTTTTAGTAATTGCGAAAGCATAAAAAATAAATTAAGAGAACTTATTGTACCTATAAACTAGTACTTATTTAGAAGAGAAAGTGAAATGAAGAAACTTGTTATCCTTGGTGCCGGGACTGCAGGCACAATGATGTTGAATAAATTATTTAATGCGCTTGATAAAAACGAGTGGCAAATTACTATAGTAGACCAACATGAAACTCATTATTATCAGCCCGGGTTTTTATTTATCCCTTTCGGAATATATTCACGAGACGACGTTATTAAACCGAAGCGGGATTTTTTCCCTTCAGGTGTTGAAGCAATCATTTCACAGATCGACAAAGTCGAACCGGAGAACAACCGCGTGCTGTTAAGTGATCATCGTGTCTTATCCTACGATTTATTATTGATTGCTACCGGATCTAAAATTGCACCCGAAGAAACAGAGGGGATGAAAGATAAGCTATGGCATAAAAATATATTCGACTTTTATACCATTGAAGGGGCATGTGCATTGAAAGCTTTTTTCAAACATTGGGAAGGGGGCAAGCTGGTTTTGAACATCACCGAAATGCCGATCAAATGCCCGGTTGCGCCTTTAGAATTTGTGTTCCTCGCCGATTCTTTTTTTACCGAAAAAGGAATACGTAACAAAGTTGATATTCACTTTGTAACCCCTTTGCCTGGTGCGTTTACAAAACCTAAAGCTTCATCTATTCTTGGTGATTTTCTCGCTAAAAAAAATATCATGTTGACAACCGACTTTAGCATCGCGAGGGTTGATAACGATGCAAAGAAAATAGTTTCGTGGGACGAGCAAGAAATTTCTTTTGATGTTCTGGTAACCATACCGACAAATAAGGGAGACGATTATGTCGAGAGAAGCGGTTTGGGAGATGAATTAAACTTCGTTCCTACGAACAAGCATACTCTTCAGTCTGAAACTTATGAAAACATTTTTGTGATAGGAGATGCAACTAATCTTCCAAGCTCAAAAGCCGGTTCGGTTGCACATTTCCAATCGGATATTTTATTTGAAAATATACTGAGCTGGATTGAAGGAAGTGCATTGAAGGAAAAATTCGATGGGCACGCAAACTGCTTCATCGAGTCGGGGTTTGGCAAAGGTATTTTAATTGATTTTAATTATGATACCGAACCGTTGCCGGGTAAATTCCCGCTTCCCGGCGTAGGTCCCTTTTCGCTGCTTGAAGAAACCAAGATGAATCATTACGGCAAAGTGATGTTCCGATGGATGTACTGGAACTTTTTAGTGAAAGGATTGGAATTGCCGATTGAATCTCATATGTCGATGGCAGGAAAGAGAGCCTGAAATGGATACTTGGAATTTTCAAGAGCAAATAGATAAAATAAACGGCAAACTCGATGTTCTCCTTGAAGAGATTGAACTACAAAAAAAACACCGGCGTGAAATAGAGGATCTAAAAGATGATCTCATAAGAGTTGGAAATGATCTTTACCGGTCAGCGGTTATTGAGCTTGAACAAGTACACGATTATATGAATACCGGAGATATTTTTTATCTCGGCAAAAAACTCCTGCGAAATGTTAATATCATCACACACAGTATTGAACAATTAGAGAGCCTTAAGGATTTTTTGAAGGACGCTTCCCCGTTATCCCGCGAATCGTTTATCGGTCTTATGAACAAGCTTGATGAATTGGATCGGAAAGGATATTTCCAGTTTATAAAAGAATTAGGAAAAGTTGCTGATAAAATTGTTACTTCCTTCAGCCCGGAAGATGTAAAAAATCTAGGCGAGAACATTGTTACTATACTTAACACGATAAAGAGTCTTACACAGCCGGATATGCTTCATAGTATTAACAATGCAATATCCGTTTATAAAAAACTAGATATTGAAATTTCTGATAAGGTTACTTTTATGTCTTTGATTAAAGATCTCAATGCGCCGGAAACGAAGAAAGGATTGGCATTTGTCATCCAATTCTTAAAGAATCTCGCTGCAAATGGTTCTAAAGATTTGACCAGTGTACGATCATTACAAACAAATTAATAAAGGGAAAAGTTATGGAAGCAGTAGAACAAAAAAATATAACTCTAGAACGGGACGCCGATAGTAATTTAAAAAATTTATCGGATTGGAGTACAGAAATTGCCGAGGTGCTTGCTAAAGAAGAAGGCATCGAAGAATTAACTGAACGCCATTGGCTTGTCATAAACTTTATGAGGAAGGAATTCCATGAAAAAGGAGATGCACCTTCTATCCGGAGGCTGACCAAGGAAAGCGGTGTGGATACTAAAGAATTGTATGCCTTATTTCCCAAAGGCCCGGCAAAAAAGGCGGCGAAAATAGCCGGGTTACCTAAACCCAAAGGCTGTATTTAACACAGGGAGAACGAGAAATGGAAGAGTCAATTAAAAAAGTTTCAATTGTTGTTTCGAGGGGTTCTTTGGAAGGAGTGTATCCCGGTCTCATTATGGCTAACGGCGCAAGAATGGAAGGGATAGAAGCTACTCTGTTTTTCACGTTCTTCGGCTTACACGCAGTCACTGAAAAAAAGATGGACAAACTGAAAGTTGCTACTGTTGGTAATCCGGCAATGTGTGTTCCATCTGCTATGGGGCCAGGACTGCCAACATGGATGGGTGCATTGCCCGGGATGTCGTGGTTTGCTACCGGAATGATGAAAAAAGAAATTGAAAAATTGGACATCCCTCCGGTGCGTGAATTTATTGAAATGATTCACGATACCGGTTGTCAAATCTATGGGTGCAAAGCTACTGTGGATATGTTCCATCTTTCAAAAAAAGATTTCTGTCCCCAAGTAGACGATATTATTTCGGTAGGGCAGTTTTATGAAAAGTCGGCTGGTGCTCAAATAATATTTACTTGATCCTTTAGAATTAAAACGTTAACACGTTATCCGATCCCGGTGTCAACTGCAGCGCGCCTTCTTCTCGCTTGTTATGCGCAGGCACGCCTGTCTCGTTCATTAGAGACCAAATTGCGATTTACCTACAAGTTTGTCATTTTCAAAAGCGACCACAACTATGGGCCCGTTTCCGTCTTGCCTTTGATACATGACAGTCGTAGCGCCTCCGAGTGATGCCTTTGATTGCCCTTTCCCTTCAAAACCAAAAATATCATAGACATCTTCATAGCTCATATTGGTTTGCAATCTCATATAAGTAGCGTAGGTCAATTCGGCAGTAATTCTTTCTGCTTCAGAGAGAAGTCGGCATTGTGTCTAACTATTGAATTAACGTGCTTCGTTTTTACTTTTTCATACTCTACGGCGTCTTCAGCTGCACATCTAACAATTTTTTTTCTTTGATCTGAACGATTCTTCTCTGTGCTTTGCGGACCAAATCGTAATTGTGCGTTGCCATCAGCACGGCGGTGCCGCGAGCGTTGATGTCTTTCAGAATTTTCAGGATTTCGAGAGAGGAGGCGGGATCGAGATTTCCGGTCGGCTCGTCGGCGAGAAGAAGGAACGGCTCGTTCACCAGCGCGCGGGCAATAGCAACGCGCTGTGCTTCTCCTCCCGAAAGCTGCCACGGCATGCTGTTCCGCTTGTGGCTCAGACCGACGCTTGCGAGCACATTCAACACTTTTTTCTTGATGTCGCTGCGGCGCGAATTTGTAACATACATGGAAAAAGCAACGTTGTCGTACACCGAGCGGTCGTCGAGCAGTTTGAAATCCTGGAAAATAATGCCAAGCTTTCTTCGCAACAGGGGAATTTGTCTGCGCTTGATCGAAGTGGAGACGAAATTGCCGACGGTAACAAGTCCCGTCTTCGGAAAAATGTCCATGTAGAGCAGGCGGAGGAGAGTGCTCTTGCCGCTTCCGGTTGTTCCCACCAGCGAGACAAATTCTCCCGCCTTGATGTCGAGTGAAATGTGGTCCAGCACAACGGTGTTGTTGAACGACATTGTTGCGTTCAACACTCTCACCATAGAAGTCGTCGCAGCGCTCATGGATAATTCAGGATTTTTTTTGTCTGTTGGTCACGATGGTTTGGGCAAGGTCAATGGCGGCGAGCATGCTCCCGGGATCGGCAACGCCTTTTCCGGCAATGTTGTATGCCGTGCCGTGGTCGGGTGACGTGCGTATGATCTTCAAGCCTGCGGAATAATTGACGCCGTCGCGGAAGCCCTGCATCTTCAAAGGGATCAATCCTTGATCGTGGTACATGGCGAGGACAGCATCGTAATCCGCCTTTGGCGGAGGCTTGAGTGTGGCGAAGAACCCGTCCGCCGCGAAAGGGCCGGAAGCGTTAATTCCTTTTGTACGCGCTTTTTCAATTGCAGGGCGAATGATTTCTTTTTCCTCCGATCCGATAGCGCCGTTTTCACCCGCGTGAGGATTGAGTCCTAACACAGCAATGTTCGGCGCTGAAATGCCGAAATCGTTTTTGAGAGAGAAGGCGACCGTTTCCAACTTTTCAACAACGCGCTCGAGGAAAATATTTTCGGCAACTTGTCGTATCGGCACGTGGATCGTAACAAGCCCGACGCGGAGTGTTTTCGCTATGAGCATCATCGTTACGCGCTCGGAGCGGCTGAACATTGCAAGCATTTCGGTTTGGCCCGGGAAATTGTATCCCGCGTAGTGCAGCGCTTCTTTCGATGTGGGTCCGGTTACCATGGCATCGAGTTGTTTTTGAAGGCAGAACTGAACGGTACGTTCGAGCGCAATGCCCGCGCATACCCCGGCATCCGGCGCCGTTTTTCCGAGCTGAATGTTTTTTTCCGTGCCGTTGTACACATTAACGACAGGAATTTCTCCCTGAGCAGTGTTGTCCGAGGGTGTGCTGACAACCTTGAGGTCGATCTTTGTTTTGAATTTTTTATTATAGAATTTGAAAATCTCTGCCGAACCGATGAGCACGGGGGAAATCGTCTTTCGAACGCGGGCAGAAGCGAGACTTTTGAGGATGACTTCGGGGCCGATGCCGTTGAAATCGCCGATGGTAATGCCGATACGCGGTTTCATTGTTGTTCCCCGGCGAGATTTTCGACGAGAACAAGCTTGTAATTTCCCTGCCTGCTCTGGTCTTCGAAGTAAAATTTTTTCTTCAACGATTCGTACGTCCAGACTTCTTTCGGAACGCTGTTGGGCTGGAGCAGGCGCTCGATATTCGATGGCGCGCCGTTGAGAATGTACACTTTTCCTCTGTCGGTCATCGCGCCGTTGTCTTCTTTCAACGTTCTGAACGCAGTCTCGGTGTAATCAACGCGGCGGAAATATTCCGCCATCATTTCGTTGTACGCCGTAGCGGGGGTAGGGTCGCGCTGTTTCCAAAAAGCCTCGAATGCTTTTATGCGTTCTGTTAAACTACCGCTTTGTAACCGGTCGTACTCACTGTCCGTTGTGATGTATTGCATCGCTTTCACTGCGAAATCTAAATTTGTCAGAGACATCGGCATGTCGAGCCACTCCACCGTGAACGGTTGGCGCATGATTGCTGCATCGTTTCCATCGAAATAAATTTTCAGAAGGTAGCGTCCTTGCAGAAGCTGTTCCGTGCGAAGAACGCCGTAGGCCCATTTGGTCCCGTTGTGCGGAACGAGGCGGTACGAAACCGAACGCGAGCGAACCTCTGCGATTGAAATATCAGTTTGTGGAAAGAACACAGTGCCGAGTGTGGTGTCGTTTTGTGCCGGCGATCTTTCGTTCGCGAGTTGAAGCTCCTCGCGGTGCGGGTGCTCAACGTTTCTTTCTTCACGAGTCATGCTGAACCGGATGCTCGGATTTTCTTCGCCGCCTACCGGAATAATTTCATAATGAAGCGTTGGAGCGGAATCTTTTTGCGCCAAGGAGAGAATCATGCCGGTATTCTTTCCCAACTCTGTTCCATTACCGAGATTCAACAGTGTAAACGTTGATGTTGAAGCAGGTTGCGGTACCTGTTCGACAAAAATTGCCGACGAACGCCCGGCATTTCTTTGCTTAAACGATGGCACGAAGAGCATGTGACGGTCATCCCGGAAATTCCGCTCGGATTGCTTGTCGTCAACATGGTAAACGAGCTTGTACTTCCCCGGATGAAGCGAAAATGTTGCGCTCCCCTGATAGTAGTCGTCTTTCAATGAAGCGGCGCTGCTTGTTTCCGATTGAAGATGGATTGTTTCGATATCGCGCGCTGCCGGCGTATCGTTTGTGTCGAGTACTTCAATGCCGATCTCGCCGTTCGCCGTAAAGCGGTTCGATGCTGTACCGAAGGGATGCGTGAAGATGAAAAAATCGTAGCGAACGCGGAATGAAATATCCACGCGCGTTGCGGAGGAGTCGCCCGCGATGAAATGCGGCTCGAAACCCACGAGATGTTGAAGAGCGCCTTGGAGCTGCATTCCTTCTCCCATTGCCAATCCGCGCTCTTGTCCGAACGAGAGCGTGGCAAACATGAGCATGTAGCATACAACGCATGAAACGACATTACGAGTATTTGATGTCATGAAGAAAAAGTCCGTCTTGTGTACCGATGATCTTTTGTGGATTGAAAATATTGTGCGGGTCGAAGCACCGTTTGATTCCCTCAAACAGGGAATACATTTCACCGCCGAATGTCCGCTTCAGAAACGGCGTGCGGACGAATCCGTCGCCGTGCTCTCCGGAGAGCGAGCCATCAAGCTGCGTGATAAGATCGAAAACTTCGCGCGTTGCAGTTTCAAGCTTTGTTCGTCCTTCTTCAGTTTCAAGTTTGACGAAGATCGAGCAGTGAACGTTCCCCGAGCCGGCATGTCCGTATAAACTGAAAGGGATTGAGTGCGAATCCAAAATCCGCTTCAAGCCTTTCATATATGCCGGAAGATTTTCGAGAGGGACAATGCCGTCTTCGATTGCAGAAATTTTGTAAAACTCTGACAGCAGCGTGTTCAATTTCACCGATACCTCTTCACGAAGCCTCCATGCTTCGCTCCGCTCCTGTTCCGCTGCGAGGAGAATCCATCGTGAGAGAAGTCCATGCTGCTGGAGAACGGAGTGGAGCGCTTCGGCAGAAAACAGCAACTCCTCCTTTAATTCGCCTTCGAATTCGATGAGCAGCATCGTTTGAAACTCGCCGTCAACGAAACGATCTATCGTTTCACTCATTCCTTTTCCGACATCAGTGTACGATTTGTCGAGCAGCTCGATTGCTGCTGGAGAAAATTCGCGCGCAATTTGCGTAGCTTCTGCCGTTGCTTCGTACGTGGGGAAATAGGCGATCGCCGCCGCATGTGTCGCAGGAAGGGGGTGAAGCCGAAGCTCCGCTTCCGTGACAACGGCAAGCGTTCCTTCCGATCCGCAGAGCAAACGCACGGCATCGAGATTTCCGTCGCGCAGCGATTCGTACACGTTGTAGCCGCTGGAAGTCTTTGCTACACGCGGTTTTTTCTGTTCAATGAGAGAGCGATGCGATTGAAGAATATTTTTCGTGTTGGAGAAAATGTTCTTTCCCTCGTCCGAAAGAATATTGAACGATTCCTGCGGAAAAATCTCCGCTTGATCTCCGTTGGAAAGAACGAGCGAAAGCCTTGCAACCTGATCTTTTGTTGCGCCGAAACGAAGTCCGTGTGCACCGGCGGCATTCGTCGCAATCGTGCCGCCGACGGTGCAGAGCTTTGCACTTTGCGGATCAATCGGATAATATTTTCCAAGCGGCTGCAACAGCGTGTTGACATCGCTGAGAATACAGCCTGCCTGCACCGTCACGCTGTCGCCCTCATCTGAAATTTTTACGACATGATTCATGTGTTTTGCGAAATCGAGAACGATGCCGAGCCCGACAGCCTGACCGGCCAAGCCTGTTCCGCCGCCGCGGGGAATAACCGCAATGTGATTTTCCTTGCAGAAGCGAACTACGTTTTGAACGTCATCCGTATCTTTCGGGGCGACGACACCGACCGGCATGATTTTGTACATGCACATCGCCGTGCTGTACGTTTCACGTGTTTCGTCGTCAAACCACACATCGCCTTTAACGAGGCTCTGCAGTTCGTTTTCGATAGAAGTAAATCGTGTTGTCATCTTGGAAAAGATTGCCGCGAAACAATAAAAAATGACTCAAGATTCATGATTAAAGTTCAGAAGATTCGAGGCTCGTGTTTCGGGCTTTGCGATCCGAGTTATTCAAACCTCGCGCCCCCAACCTCCAAACAGCTTACTTGAATCATGAATCCTGCATCCTGAATCGGGTTTCTGCAGTTCATTGCAAGATATGAATATCCCGCTCACATCGCAAGAAGCGACGCTTGAATCACCTCATCCTTTCGCGAGCGGATGACAGAGACTGTTTCGTCGGAAGGTTTCGCATCCAATCGGAACGTGCAGCACGCGGTTTGTGCGCCGTCGAAAATCACGTTCTCAACTTCCTGCACGTTAATGTGCGACCGCTTCAGTTCATCTAACACACTTGCAAGGACGCCTGGCTTATCGTAATGACGCACAACGAGCTGCCACTTCGCCGCGGTTTTTACAGCGCGGTTTACCCAATGTCGCACCGTACCCTGATGAATATACTCATCAATGATCGCGACAACCTCTGCCGCAACAGCATTCTGCGCCTGATTGGTTGATGCGCCGATATGGTGAGTGCCGTACACGTTCGGAAGAGACGCTAACTTGTTGTTGAACGTTCCGCTTTTTTCTTCCGGCTCGTGCATGAACACATCGGCGCCGACACGGATTTGTCCTGATGAAACAGCGTCACACAGCGCTCCTTCGTCTGTGATTTCAGGACGCGATGTATTGAGGAAAATTGTCCCCGGCTTCATCGAGCGGATGACCTCGCGGTTGATGATGTTACGCGTCTCCGGTTTGAGCGCGAGATGAACAGAAACGATATCGCACCGAGGCACGAGTGCTTCGACCGAAGCGGCGTGTTCAACCTCGAGCTCTCGCGCTTTTTCCTGCGTGAGCGACCGCGACCATGCAATAATGTTCAGACCGAATGCCCGCGCGCGTGCGATCACTTCTTTGCCGATTTGTCCGACGCCGATGATGCCCATTGTTTTGCCGAACAACCCCTCCGCTTTTGAATACTCCGCTTTGTTCCATTTGCCCGCGTGCAGGTCAACGGCGTTTTCGACGACGCGGCGGTCGAGCGCGCACAAGAGTGCCATCGTTAACTCGGCTACGGCGATAGAATTTTTTCCGGGACAATTTGCAACATAAATTCCGCGCGCGTTTGCGGCTTTCATATCTATGTTATTAACGCCTGCACCTGCGCGGATGATCAGGCTGAGGGTATTTGCGGCTTCAATGCAATCCTGATGTACCTCTGTCGAGCGAACAACGAGTACCGAGGCATCGTTGATATGTGCTGCTAATTCTTCGGATTTGAGTTTCGGTTTGTAGACGACGTCAATGCCAAGGCTGGCGATGTCATTGATGTATTGTTGCGGGAAAGAATCTGCGATGAGTGTTTTCATGGTGTCTCCTTGAGTTTTACATCACAAAAGTAGTGAGGAATCTTTTGAGAAGCAATAAGCCACCGGTCGAAGGACAGAAGTCAGAGATCAGTATGTCAGCAGTCAGGATCTGAATCTTGAAGCGGAGAAGCAGCAGGGGAAATGAAGGATGGAGTAGGGAGTTAAGAGCAGGGAGAATTTTCCATCAGCCGTTAGCCATCAACCTTCCACCCTCGCATCAAGAACCTGAGCGACTACAGCTCAATCGCTTTCCCAATCTCTGCGGCGTGGACTTTCGTTTCCGGGAAATTTTTGAGAAGGGCAAAGCCCATCCAGTCAATTGCCTCCGGATCGCCGTGAATGAGGACGACACGGTCCGGGGTTGTACGCCGGACAATGCTTATCAATCCGTCGCGCATGCTGTGAGCGGTAAAATGAAAGTGCTCGATGGCGCAGCGAACTTTCTGTCGCTCGGAAAACTCTGTCAGACTGATTTCATTTCCCTGTTGGGCATTTGCAATGCGGTACCCTGGCGTATCAGGGTCCATATATCCCACGGTAAAAATGGCGCTGCGTTTTTCGCTGAGCCACTGCTGAGCGAACCGGAACGACATTGTTCCTTCTACCATCATTCCGCTTGTTGCGAGAATAATTGACGGTCGCCGAAAGAATTCCTGTGTCTGCTCGATCTCGAAAAAATCAAGCTGCTCGACATCCGCAAATTCGAATTCCTTGTCCATGCGGGGGGCAACATAGCGGTTACGGTCATACACAGTACAGATTTTTCGTGCGATGCCTCCGGTGTAAATATCCGTTTTCGCAAGAGTTCCTTGCTCCATCAACTGCCAGATTGTGGCGAGCATTTCCTGCATTTTGCCGAGGGCAAAAACAGGGATCAAAATGGACCCGCCTTGCTCGATAATTTCGTTTGCACGTTGAGCAAAACGCTGCGCTTCATCTTCCCATTCAAGAAATGATGAAGGCTCTGTAGCACCCTGCGTGCATTCGAGCATCAATGTGTCAATATGCCGGCGGGGAATTTGTGCGCCGTGCGCCAGTGTCTGGTTTCTCATTCTGACATCGCCGGTATAGAACAGCGTGTGTCTACCGTGTTCAAGAAGAATGCCGGCGGAACCGAGAACGTGCCCCGCGTCCCAGAACGATGCATTGACATCGGCGTTGTTTCTGTTTTCATATCCGCTGACGGTGAATTGTTCTTCATAGGCGCGGTACTCGATGCTCTGAATGAGCAAATCAATTTCATCGTGTGTGTACGGCTTCAGCGGATGGCGTTCTTTTCCCGCATCAATCAAAGATGCAGTAGAAGAGAGGTATCCCTCTTCGCGGGCCAATTCTTCCTGCAGGATCGAGACGGAATTGTGCAGCGTAAGCTCGGCGATTGCACGCGTTTGGGGTGTGGTAACGATTCGCAGGTAGGGGAAACGCTGGATTAAATAGGGGAGTGATCCGATGTGGTCTTCGTGTGCGTGTGAAATGAGAACAGCATCGAGCGGGAGGTCTTGCATCAGATCGAAATTCGGAAGAGACTCGATTCCTTTTTTCCGCGGATGCATTCCCGCGTCGAGAACAATTCCTGTTCCGTCGAAATCAACATGAAAGCACGACGCGCCTATTTCGCCTGCACCGCCGACCGGAAGAATTCGAATGCGGCTCATTTTTTTTGTCTTACCCAAAGAGCCGTTCTATCAACTCTTGTTTTGAAATTTGAAAATGTTGAGCTACCTCAACAAGAATGGCCGATAAAGTGCCGACTCGGAGATCGGAATGTTGAGGAATTGTGATATGATGTTCTCCCTTCTCAATCGTAGTCAAACGCATGTGACTGCCCGTTTGACGTGTAATCCGATAGCCAAACTTTTCCAGCGACCCGGCAAGTTCTTTCCCCGACAGGCTTCGCGGAAGCTTCATAAGCTGATAACTTCTTCGTGAACCATGTGAAGCCGAATGATTTTCGGCTGTTGCTGTTCCTCAAAATGACATTGAACCGCATCTTTAACATTACGATGAAGTTCTTCAATTGTGTCCGCTTCCGTTACGATTGACTTGCCTATGGCGTGGGCGATGTAGCCTCCCTCTGCCGCTTCTTCGACAAGAAAAATAATTTCGCTCATTGCTTCTTCCTTCTTTTAAGATTTCCTATGTGTAATTTGCAAAATTCATGTTGTCATAGCAACAGGAAAGAAAAATTTATCCTTTTTTC
>JAGWND010000319.1 GCA_028873075.1 Bacteroidota bacterium | reverse complement strand
GTTATCGCACCACACCTGTACATTTCCTTGAGAAAGATGGACATGCCCGTTCAACTGGCGCACATCTTCGCCGTTGATTTGCTTGCCGATAAATTCATCGGCATAATCAAGAATGATGCGCTCTCCTTGTTGGGCAAACAGAGGCGCTACGCAAAAAAGAAGAGCCAAGTAACTTTTCAGTAACATTTTATTGATAAGCCAACCCCGCCAGCGTTTACCGACTGAAAGAATAAAACAAAATCCAATAAAATTACACATTCCGCCCGCATAACGCTGGCAGGGTTTCTTATTTTTCACTGTGATTCAGTGCTTCCGCTTACTTTAAAGATGCGGTAATTGTGCAGATTCTGATCCGATTCAAAACCGGTTCCTTGCAGTTTTTCCTTCGGCGACGTGATACGCACAAAGTCGTCGGAATAAATTTTCTGTCGTTTGTTGTCCCAGTACATGCGCTGCGTACGAACAACAACACCGCTGTCCGATGTAACGACAACATTGCCGACCGCTTCCAAATTGTACGTGCCTTCATCCGCCTTACCTGACTCCGCAGTCAGCACGGAAGAATGTTTTCCATCGGCGTCGAAAAAATCGAGATGCACGCCGCTGTCAAGCAGCGTTTGTTTCGAGTTTTCGTATTCCAAAATGTGCCCTGCTTTCAAAATCGCTCTCACCGTTCCTGAATCGGAAAAGACCACCGTGCTGTTCCAGCTTTCCTGCGCAGGAAGAACAGCGTTCGGAAGATCAAGAACCGACGGCTTTATTTTTTCCTCGCAGCCTGTGATGAACAATGCTAGCGTCATAATTGCAATGAGTATGAAATTTTTTAACTCACCCCCCATTTCCCCTTCCCTAAGCATTAGGGAAGGGGGACATAAGGGGTAGGGTTTTCGGGCAATACGAAGAAAAAGGTTTTGTGCTGAACCGGCCATTATGCTCCCGTACCGCCGACAGAGCCGTTTTCAGCTCCGTCGCTCCCCAAACCTGCTTTCACAAGGTCGTGAATATGCACCATACCGAGAGGCTTGTGTTGTTCATCAACAATGATGAGCTGGGTAATGTTGAACGTTTCCATCTCCTGCAATGCAACAGAAGCAAGTACGCCCATCCGAATTGTTTTCGGATTTTCCGTCATAATATCTTTTGCGCAGACAGTTGACGTGTCTAATTTTTTTTGGAGAAGACGCCGCAAGTCGCCGTCCGTAACAATTCCGCGCAGTGTTCCGCTTTCGTCAACAACACACGTTGCACCTAAACGTTTCGATGTCATTTCAAGAATCGTATCGCGCAAGCTCGTTTCGAGCAATACCTTCGGCACTTGATTGCCGGTAACCATCATCTCTTCGATTTTGAGAAGAAGCCGCTTGCCCAGCGTTCCGCCGGGATGAAAGAACGCAAAATCTTCGGCGCTGAAATTTCTTTTTTCGAGAAGCGTTACCGCTAACGCATCGCCCATCGCAAGCGTCGCTGTTGTTGAAGCGGTCGGCGCAAGATCGAGAGGACATGCCTCTTCATCAACGGAAATATCCAGCACAACATCGGCGTTGCGCCCGAGAGGCGAATGAGGATTGCCGACCATCGCAATCATCGGTACACCGACACGCTTGAACATCGGCAGCAATTGCACAAGTTCCTGCGTGTTGCCGCTTTTTGAAATGGAGATGACAACATCGTCGCTCCGCACCATGCCGAAATCGCCATGCACGGCATCGGAAGGATGAAGAAAAAATGCAGCGGTGCCGGTCGAATTCATCGTGGCAACAATTTTTCTTCCAATGATCCCCGACTTTCCCACGCCGGTAACGATCACTCTTCCTTTGCATTCAAACAAAAAATTCACCGCCCGCTCAAACGAGGCATCAATTCGGTGTTCAAGCGCTGCAACGGACGCCGTTTCGATGCGGATCACATTCTTCCCCTTTTGAATTTCAAACGAATCAGCCATGGATTCCATGCTCACAATTTCAGTGAGAAAATTTTTGAGAAGAACGAACGACGGCTCACCGCGGCTGGTGCAACGGTGCCAAGCTCGACCTTCTTTCGGAGAGTGTTATACGCGATGAACGCTGCAGCGAGATCGCCGTCGGAGTATGAGGAGAGGTCACGGAACAAATTCCGC
>JAGWND010000097.1 GCA_028873075.1 Bacteroidota bacterium | reverse complement strand
AATAAGCTGTTTGTTGTAACTAGGTGAACCCGGGATGGAAACATCGGAAGATTTTCCGAAAAAATGATTGCCTTTTAATGAGAACACGGATTCATATTTAATATTCAAACTCAGCTCTACTCCTTTTGATACTATTCTTTTTAGATTTGCTTCTGTTCCCGTGAAGTCCGGCAATGTTTGATAAACAATTCCATCGTGTATGTCTATATGATAGTAATCTAAATTGAGATCACCATAAAATGGACCTTGGCCATCACCATATTCAACGACACCTCCCAAACTATAATCCGTAGCTCTCTCAGGTTTTAAGTCTGGATTACCGTTGTAGTATTGAGACCTATAATAAAGATCGTTAAACGTCGGGACCCTGAAGGATGTCCCCACGTTCGCGCGGAGATGAACTGGAAATGATGCCAACGGTTTTACATTGATGCCGAGCTTTGGGTTGAGGGAGTTTCCAAACTGGGAGTAGTCGTCGTACCGCAGAGCACCAAAAAGCCGTGTTTCAAGATCAACATTTTTCCTTACATCATATTCTCCGCTTGCAAAAATTCCGACGCGATTTCTATTTTTAATGCCGGTCATATTATCACTTTTGCCTCGGTCAAGCTCGGCGTCAATTCCACTCGCAATTGAAAACTGTTCCTTAAAATAAGACAACTGCATAGACGGTTGAAGCGACAATGTTTTGTAATAATCATTTGTTGCATACGATGGGTCGTTGTAATTGAGGTATGAATAAATAAATCCTGCCGATGCGGAATAGTTGAAAACGCCGAGATGACCGATATTTTTCAGAACAGTGATGGTGTTCTTGTCAGTTTCGCGCGCGGTCGTTTCAAGTGTTGAATCTGAGGTAGCATATGGTGTGCCACGATTTGCCGAAACGTTTTGAATTAAGAAAGAGGTCGAGCTGCTTGATGAAGGAAACGCAAATTTTAATGATTGCATGTCTTCGACATAGTCTGCACCGGCAAATTTCATCGGAAAATTTTTTGCGCCATCATTAAAAGTAAAATCGAAGTCGTTTATTCCGCGCTGGCGCTGTACTATCAAATCGACCCTGGCCGAACCGAGTCCTTCGCTCACTTCGCCGCCGAATATTTGATTCCCGTACGACCCGCTTCCCACATCAACTCTCACATGATCGTTTGAAGAAATTTTGCTCTCGAGATTCACGACGCCGCCGACAGCATTTGCCCCATAAAGAGCAGACGATCCACCTTGGGAAATTTCAATCGAACTTAAATTATTGACCGGCACGAGAAACAGATCAACTTGACCATTCTGTATATTATTTAAATTTACACCGTCAAATAGAAAAAGCGTTTGTTCTGCCGCAGTCCCCCGAAGGCTTATTGTGGCGAGCTGCCCGGTCCCATAATTCTTAACAAAGATTCCGTCAGCGAACGACAGCATACTTTGCATATCATCAAAGCCGCTTTTCTGCATTGCAGCAACATCAATGCGGGTAACGCGCGACGGAGCATACATAGCATTGAGTGGCGTCCTCGTTGCGGAAACAACAATCTCGGAGAGTTTGTAATTTTTTTCCGGGTGGATTCCTTCGGAAGAAGTATCGGCTTGAGAATACACCGCTGGCAGAAAAAGAAAATTCAAAGCAGCAAATGCTGCAAGAAAAAAATGTTTCATCGAAGTTACTCCTGTATTTTGAGATGGAGTCCATCTCGTTGTGGATAGTAACCTCGCTGGGAGATCAAGGAAGAAAGGGAAACTTTCATCGAACCTCACCTGCGAAGGCTGATTAATTAATTGTATTTTTACGGCAGGTCTCCTGGCTTTGTGCATCGCAACAGCGCCTTCCCATCCATACATCGTGATAGTGGCATCTTGCTGCTGCTCTCGCACATCACAGTTGCGCGGCAGCGCCGGAATTGCACCGGACTTCCCTATTCTTCCCGCTCATTGCTGTTGGCAATAGGCGGAACACCGTAAAATTGTAAAAGAACTTTTTAAGAACGAGCAGCGGGCACTTCTTCTGCCCACAGCTTCCTTACTGCAAACAACACCAATTCATACAAACCGAACAACACCGCAACGAAGAACACATCGCCTTCGACCGTGCTGCGGAAGAACGGAATCGCGGCGGTGTAGCACTCAACTAATCCGGCAAACGATTTCGGATACATCGAGCTCGGCATCACCCACACACCGAAGTTCGTTACAACAAAAAAGAGCATCGAGCTTCCGAGCGTTCCGCCGAGAATATACAGCGGCTTCTTGTGATTCTTCAGCCACAAACCGATGACAGCGATAAGAAGAAAGCTTCCGTACACCCAAATCATTTCGGTATAGAAGCCGAGAAAATAATCGCTGATAAGCATAGCCGCAATCGGCACGACAAATGCAAACCGGCGCTCTAAATAAACGCCGCTGAATA
Source organism: Bacteroidota bacterium (assembly GCA_028873075.1). GTDB lineage: Bacteria > Bacteroidota > Ignavibacteria > UBA10030 > UBA8401 > JAJYOI01. The sequence continues at coordinate 9,453 of JAGWND010000097.1, read as the reverse complement.
ACGCCATTGCCGCAATCGGCGTAAAGTTTGCCGGATGCGGAAGCAAACGGGACATAGCGGCAAGTAAAACAAACAAGACCGCTGCAATGACTTTTGATGTTTTTGTATTCATACAGCCTCCTGAAAAATTTTAGATTGTAGATTTACGATTGACGATTGAAAATTGAAAAAACTTTCTCTTGAAAATAAAAAGCCCCAACCTTCATGTTTGAAAATTGGGGTAAAAACTAATCTCGTGTTTGTGCTTTACCTCTTTCCTCGAAGGTCGTCGCTTGCGATAACGGCAGGTCTCCTGGCTCTCCCGTTTTCTCTTTGTCTTCCCGCAGCGCTTTGTCGCCACAGTGACTTTTAGAGGATCTCTCCGTAAAGCGGAGAACGGGATTACAGTTGCGGGTCAGCTTCCGGATTCAACGGAATTCCCTTTTCATCCCGATGCTCGTCATCGGGACACCGTTATCGTTTATAACAAAGAACAGAATGAACTTCTGTAATATACAATCTCAACGAAGCGGTGTCAAGAGAAATTTTTTTGCGGAATTTTTTAAGCAAACAAAAAAGACAGATTGTTTTTCCATTGCAACGCATAGTACTTTTCGATATATTTTTGCACATTCATGTGTTGAAAACTCATGGCATCGCAACGACGAAACGATTTTCTTATTCCGCTCCTCGCCGTCCTCTCGGATATTCTCGCACTCGAGAGCGCGTTCCTTCTTTCGTACTGGCTTCGCTTCTATTCGCCGCTGACAAATTATTTTGAAGTCGTGTACGGCTTTCCGCCTTTGCAAGGGTATATTTACACCTCGTTCGTTTTCATCCCTGTATGGCTCCTTATTTTCCGCTCGAGGAATTTGTACGGAACGCGGCGCAACACGCATTTCAGCGACGAGTTTTTTGCGCTGACGCGCGTTGTCTCGATCGGAATGCTCATTGTCATGAGCGCGACGTTCTTTTACCGTTCGTTTTCCTATTCTCGCGGCGTGTTCATTCTTCTCTGGCTCACCTCCATTGCAACGGTGAGCGCAGGAAGATTTTTTGTGATGACGTTCGAGCGATTTCTCTATCGTAAAGGGAAGGAATTAAAAACCGTCGTCATTGTCGGAAGCAATTCCACCGCAAATCAGATTTATTCCATTCTGAAATCTGATCCTTCACTCGGGTATGAAGTAACCGGTTACTACGCGGAGTCTGGGGCAGAGAATTCGTCCCATCTCCATGAAGCGAACTATTTAGGGCCGATAGGAAATTTACCGGGGGATATCCCGCGGCACCGATTGCAAGCTGCGCTCATTTCCCTAGCCTACCGCGAACACCCGCAATTAGTTGAACTCATCCGCGATGCGGAGGGATTAAACATCGAATTGATGATGGTTCCGGACATGCTCGATATGATGACAAGCCGCGTGCGCATTCAGGAGATCGAAGGGATCCCGTTCATCAAGGTGAAAGAAATTCCGCTGACAACGTGGAACCGGATCACAAAGCGTGCATTCGATCTTATTTTTTCGTCCTTCATTCTCGTCGTCACGCTTCCTTTCACTCTTCTCATCGCGCTGGTTATTAGGCTGACTTCGAGAGGCTCTGTCTTCTATATTCAGGAACGGATCGGTTTGGACGGCGTGGCGTTCCCCTTAATCAAATTCCGAACGATGCGAACCGGTGCCGAAATCTACACCGGGCCTGTGCGAACAAAAAAAGGAGACCTGCGTGTTACTGCAATCGGCAAAATGCTCCGCCGGACAAGTTTGGATGAGCTGCCGCAGTTGTGGAATGTGCTTACTGGGCAGATGAGCATTGTCGGGCCGAGACCTGAACGCCCGTACTTCGTCAACCAGTTCAAGCAAGAGATTCCCCGCTACCTCGAGCGGCACCGGATGAAAACGGGCATGACCGGCTGGGCGCAGGTAAACGGCATGCGCGGCGACGCGCCGATTGATGAACGAACAAAGTACGACGTCTATTATGTTGAAAATTGGTCGCTCGTGTTCGACTTGAAAATAATTTTGAAGACAATTCGCGCTGTAATTTTTGGAAAGGACGCGTACTGAGAAAAGAATGATTCCCCTTTTCGTTTTCTATCTTCTCACCATTGCAGCTGTGTACGCATTTGTGCAGCAATATCAGGAAGAAGGTTTGGGCGCCGGCGTTCTTGCTGTCGGATTCATGATACTGATTTTTTCAATCGGCTGGAGCATCTGCACGTTTTTGTTGAAGCTCGTCATCGGTCCGAAAGGATTCGGATTTCTTTTAGACAGAGACGCCCTCACGCTTCTTCTACTGACAATGCTTGAATCGGGGTTTTATTATTTCTTCTTGAAAAGCTACTCAACCACAAAGGCACAACATTGAACATGGAATTGTCACGGTACGGAAAATATTCAACGAGCCCCCTCGTGTCTTCGTAGCGAGTAATCACCTTAACCGAAAATTAAACGTCACCACGCAACGCTGCTCGACCTGGGGATCGGAACTGCTGAGCGGCTCGAACATCCATAAACGCACTTCCTTGATAGCGGCATTTTCCAAGCGCGTGTTTCCTTTTTGCAGCGGCTGAACAGACTTCACAGCACCGGAAGGCAGAACAACTATGCGCAATTTTATTTGCGCCCCGACCTTCACACCTGCAGGATATTTCGGCAAATCTCCTGCTGCTAAATTCCGCTGCCCGCCCCCTGACCATTGAATATCGTAATTGACATTCGACGCAATCGAATTCCCCACTCCGCCAGCATTGAACGGCGCGGCAATATCGGAGCCCGCCGGCATACCGGGTTTGCCGACAGCATTTTCCTTCACCACAGGAATATTCGTTGGAGAAGCAGGTTCGCGCTGACCGATGGAAATTCCTTTCGTCCCCCCATTGTTCGGCGACGGTGCTTCGAGCGGCGATAATTTCTTTTGTGCCGGGGAATTAACGATTTCGGGAACGGATGCATTGCGCGCGGTCGGAAGCTCAACGGTTTGCTCAACCGGCTCTGCGGCGCCTCTCCCCTGCTCGGTCGGCGGCGGAGCTTCTTTCCCGAGCGGCGGCATTGGACCAAACGAGGAGGACATTCCACCCCATTGCACTTCAACAACGTCAGGCTGCGGCAGCACTCCTTGCAAATAAGTAAACAGCATCATCACCGCTACGATAATGTGAAACAGAATAGAAATCACCCACGCAGTTTTTAGCTCGCGCGAATACTGATGACCCATTAGACCACGTTCCTTCTTAATCTTGCCAAGGTTCTTGAACCTTCGCAAGGTTTTTCGCAAACTACATTCCTTGCGCCGGCGTCGTCGCGATCATAAATCGCTGCGCACCGACTCCTTTCGCAATATCAATCACTTCAACGGCGCGGTCGAGCCTCACGGTCTTATCTGCGCGGATAATGACAACACGATTTCGGTCGGCATCAATCACAGGAATCAATCGTTGCGCCAGCACCGGCGGTGTTACTTCTTCCGAATTGTAATACAATTTTCCATCTTTCGTAATCGTGACAACAGTCTGGCGATCGGTCTGCGTATCGGAAAACTGCGTCTTCGGCAATTGCACCTTCACTCCGGGCATTACCACAAACGCCGAAGAAAGAAGGAAGAAAATGAGAAGCTGCATGACAATGTCCGTCAGCGAGGCGTAGTTGAAAGCCGGATTGACCTTATATGTTCGTTCAAATTTCATAGTGAAAATCCCTTCGGGAATTGTCAGTCATTCTTCGGTTCGAAAAATTCGTCTTCTTCACTGAACACCGTACGCATTGTTTTTCCGCTCGCTGCGGATTTCTCACCCTGAGAAGCATCCGGCACAATCCCGGCTTTCACCATATCCAAGAACTCTTCCACGCTCTGTTCGATCTGAAATACAAACCTTCCGACCCGTCCGACAAAGTAGTTGTAAAAACCGAGCGCCGGAATTCCGACAATGAGTCCGAAGGCTGTGGTCAGCATCGCCTCCCAAATTCCGGAAGCGAGATTTCCGGGATTGACATTGCCGCCCAACCGCTCGATCGTGCGGAACGCGGCAATCATACCGGTCACCGTTCCGAGAAATCCCAACATCGGCGCAACACCGGCAATGTTGGCAAGCCAATCAAGGCGCTTTTCCAATTCGTTGACCTGTTCTTTGCCGGCATTTTCCACCGCTTCTCTCACCGCTTCGTGGCCATCTTTATATTTCGCAATTCCTTCTTTCAATATCTTTGCGACCGGCGCATCAACCTGCGTACAGGCGTTGATCGCCCCCAACAAGTCGCCGCGAGAAAGTGTGCTGCGGATTTTCATCATCAGCTGCTTCGGATCAACTTTCGCTTTCCGCAGAGTGAGAAAGCGCTCGACGATGATCACCACTGCAATGATCGAACAAAGCAGGATGGGCCACATTACAACTCCCCCTTTCAAAAATAAATCAATCATGTTCATACCTTTAATTCTCCAACCGTACAACCCAGTAACCGCTTTCGAGCATTGGGGAAAATTTCTCCGCCGAAGTTTTTGCCGCAAGAGGAGAGCTGTACCGCCCGATATACACGCGGAAGTGTTTACCTCCCCCTGTAACATCGGCTTTCTCCACAAACGCCGGAAATCCTGCCTTCGTCAACACGTCGGCCTGAATGCGCGCTTTCTGTTCCGTTGTCCACGACGAGACCTGCACGGAATATTTCCCCCCCGACGTCATCGGGATTTTCGGGACTGTTGACGATGCGGTCGGACTCCACGAAGGTCGCGCCGGAGTCTTGGCGGGAGCCGATGGCTCCCTGAATTCAACCAGCCCTGCAGTGTCCGGCGGCGTTGTAACAGGAGCAGTCGCTGCTGCCGGCGGCGGAGTTGCAACAACTCGTGCGGGTTTCTTTCCCCACAAGTGAACAACACCTGCTGCATTCAACACAAACGCGAGAGCAGCAAGAACGACAATAGCGCCGAGACCGTACAGCAGCGCGGGCGGCACCCCGCCTTTGTTCGCATCGCCGGCAGGCTTTATTCCCGGACGCATTCCGGGAACGGGAGCAGTCGTACCTTTCAGATTGAGATTAGGCATTGTTGACAACCTCCTTTTTTAGAGAGTGAATGAGATTTAAATCTAGCTATCACCATGTGTACGTCACACCCAGTGAGATGTAGAACGTTCGTTCAAGATAACCGTCCCACACATAATAATGCTGGTTAAAAAGATTGCTCACTTGCATGAACATTCGGACATCGCTATGCAAATCATATTCAGCGCGCCCGCCCGCAGAAACATAGCCGGCGTTCGCTCGCGTGTGAGCGAAATCGCTCCACTGCTTTGAAATATACTCCGCATATCCTTCAACCGCAATCCCAAAATCAAAATTACGGTGATATACACCGCCTGCTCTGAACGCCGGCACATACGGAAGCGAGGGCAAGGAATCCTTTGCCGTCGCTGAAGTTACAGTAAACGAAGCGGAAAAGGAGCTTTGATCCGAGATTCTGTACGCCGCTTGCGCATCGAACGTTGCCACATGCACTTCGGGGAGGTAGATTACTGTCCAGTTGCGTGCGGCATCGTTTTCAAGAAAGCTCGTGTACTTCCGAATAAGCTTGTAGGAAACGGAGGCTACGCCGCGAAGGCGGTCATTAAATTGTGTTTCCGCGCCGCCTTCGATTGCAAGCCTGAGATCGTTCGGCTCAACCAGCACTGCGTTGGTGATATAAGGATTCATTCCGAACAATGAACGAAGCGTTGTACGTTCAACTGTCGGGTGGACGCCGGCAAACAACGTCGTCCGGTCGTTCAGAAAATAACGCAGATCAACTTGAGGGTAGAACCTTCCGCTGCCGCTCGACAAATTTCCGCGATACAAAAACTGCTGAAGGCGCGCCGATGCTTGCAGCGATGAAAACAGCATCGTGCGTCCCGTTAGACGCAGCGCAAACCACCGCGGCGAATGTGCTGCAACGCTCGCGGGCAACCCGCTTGCTACCGCCCCGCCGATATATTCCATATTCCCGTCAAGCTGATAATTTTCATACTGCGCCGAAGCCGCACCGCTGAAACCGAATTCACTTTCATTCGAAGTTGAAGAGTCGTTCACCGAGTACCCGCGTCCGAAAATGCCGGCGGAGTACGTTATGTTCTGTGAAAGAGAACTTTCGCTGTTGGCCTGCCCCGTTGGGATTTTCCCGCTTACACCGATATTGGCACGGATATCGTTTGCTGAACGCACTTGCGCCGGCGTTGCGGAACCGTAGGCACGGTAGGAGCGTCCGAAAAAACTCACGCCCCCGTTCAGCTTGCTTCCGCCCAACAATTCATGCGACGCCGGAATGAGATAATCGCCGCTGAGATCAACGCCTCCCGACGTGCGGTTGGCGTCCGTAACATGACCGTCGGTTGCAAGATACTGCGCGTGAAAAAGAATTCCTCCCTCGCCGTAATTTTTTCCGAACCAGCCTTCAACGAACGGAGTCGTGTACGCGCCGAAGCCGGCCAAAATTTTCCCGTTCATCTGTATTGCCGTGCCGGACTCCTTATTTGCTTTCCCGCCGATGTCGTTCACGGCAGACTTTCTCACGCTTTCCGGTGAAAGCGGCTTCGCAACATACACCATGTTCTCATCTTCGGCATTTTTTGTCGAAGCCGGAAGGTCAATCGTTTCATTCCCGGTGATGACGAATTCCGGAAGGCTTATTTTCGGAAGCGGCGCCTGCGCGGAATCCGGAACGGCAATCTCGTGCGACGCCGGTTCTTTCTTCTCTTGAGAAAAAGAAATTGAGCCGGCAAACAACAGCAACAGCGCAATTATCCAACAATTTATTGCAAGTTGATGCCTCCCCCTATCCCCCTCACAGAGGGGAACAAAGGGAGACGGCAATCGTTTTTCCGAAAAATTCATTTCGTGTCTTTCGCGGGCTGCATTTACATCCGCTCGATGCTTTGCAATTTTTTCTGTGCTTCGCTCACAAGCTCTTCTTCCTTCGATTGCTGAACGACGTACGTGTATGCCTCGCGCGCTTTTTGCAGTTGATGTGTCTGCACGTAGCAATCGCCCAAATTCAAATACGATTTCGCAACCCACGTTGCTGCTGAAGGAAACACATACTTGATCCGCATGTAAGCAAGAATCGCCTCGGGATAATTTTTCATCGCTTGATTCGCGACGCCGGTGCCGTACTGGGCTTCAGCGCCTAACTCATCGGTCCGGTTATACGCCACGTGTTTGAAATATGCCAGGGCTTTCCCGAACTGTCCCGCATCCTCGTTGATCCATGCAAGAGAAATCCGGCTGCGGTCGGCAGCAATTGACTTCGGATATTTTGCGATCGCCTCCCCGAATTTTTCGACTGCGGCACTGCTTTGATTCGTTGATTTCAACACCAATGCCTGCTGGTACGACGCCTCCGGTGCTTCGTCGGAACGGGGATACTCTTTTTCAATTTTCTCAAACGCTGCCAGCGCTTCGTCCGGTTTCCCTTGCTTCGCATACATTCCGCCTTGTTCGAACAATGCCGCGCTTGCAAATTTTCCCGACGGATACTTCGTTGACAAGCTGCGGTACGCCTCAAATGCCGCGGGATAATTATTGCTCGCCGCCAAGCTTTTTGCCATCCAGTACTGCGCATCCGGCGCAAGCCTGCTCGAAGGAAATTTCCGGAGAAAATCCTGATACGCTTGAATGGCATCGTTGTACCGCTGCTCGCCGTAATACAATTCCGCTTTCTTGAAATACAATTCATCCGCCATGCGGGCGTTCGGATTCTGCTTCACATAGTCGTCAATCACGCGAATCGCCTCGAGCGGTTTGTCAAGCAACGTGTAACAATATTGAATGCCGTTCACCGCGTCGCTCGCGTACGGTGAAGCAGGGAACTTGCTGACAATCTGCTGATAAGAATCTATTGCCCGCTGGTATTGCTGAAGATTGTAATACGCATCCCCAATGCTGTAATAGGCCCGCGGAACAAGGTCGCTCGCCGGATACGCGGCAGCGACTTTTTGAAACCCTGCAATCGCCTCATCATACTTTTTCTGCTGAAAATAAATCCAGCCGGTGCCGTACTGTGCATCGTCCGCAAGATCGGAGCGGGGAAATTTGGCAATGAGGTTTTGAAATTGCTGTACCGCCTCATCGAACTTTCCCGCTTTGAAGCTCGACTGCGCCAATTGATAGTAGGCGTAATCAATTCCGCCGGCGTTCGGAAATAATCTGATTGCCACGTTGTACGCATCGGCGGCATTGACGAAATCTTTCAGGTAGTAATATGAATCGCCGAGCCGTAATTGAATATCGAGGCGATAGGCAGGCAGGCGCTCCTCACGTGCAAGCTGGCTGAACACATGCGCCGCTTCTGCGTACTTTCCCTCCTTAAAATAGCTCCACGCTAAACCGTATTTGCCGTCCTCGTACTTCGCCTGATCAGCGCCTTCCTTCACAAACTGCGTGTAATTCGTCTCCGCATCGCCGTATTTCCCTGCTTGAAAATACGATTCTGCAAGCCAGAATTTCGCCTCAACATTTTTCCCGTGTGAAGGATATTTTTTTAGATAGGACTCAAACGCAGATGCCGCCTCGTCGAAATTTTTCAGCTTGAAGAGCGACCATGCTTCCTGAAATGCTGCATCGCCGCTGACCGAGCTTTCACCGGTCGAAGACCCCGTCGGGGCGAGCTGGCTCGCTTTCCGAAAAGCCGTAACCGCTTCGCGATAATTCTTTCCCGCGAGATACGATTCTCCCATCATGCGGTATGCGTCAGGCGCAACATCGCCCTTCGGATATTTTTCTGCTACTTGCTTGAAGAAAGAATTCGCCTTTTCGTAATTTTTCTGATTGTAGAAGATCATCCCCGATTCGTAAAGCGCGTTGTCGGCGTACTCTCCGTCGGGACGGGTTTGCACGACCTGCGCAAACAGATCGAGTGCGCGTGGAAGGTCCCCTTCAAGCTGCACTGTCTGCGCTTCACGATACAAAGCACTGTGAGCGATGCCGTCGTCTCCGGAAACGAGCGACGAAAAGATCTCTTCCGCTTTCTGAAGCTCGTTCGTCTTTAAATAGGTCCAGCCGATGGAATATTCGACTTCACGAGCCAGCGCGTCCGCCGGATACTCTTTCAAAAATTCTTCGTACGCAGTGCGGGCATTCGCATACTGCCCGAGATTGTAATATGATTCACCGATTAAATACTGCGCCTGCGCCGCTTCGGCGGTGTCGACAATATATTTTTTCACGTCGGTGAGATATTTCGCACTTTGCAGATAGTTGCCGGACTTGAAGTAGCAATCGCCGATGCGTACGGTTGTCGCGGAATACAAACCGCTTTCCTTTTTTTCGCTCAGCAAACGCTGGTAGGCAGTAATCGCACTTGTGTATTCCTTTTGCTGCTCGTCCGCCCACCCGATGGAATAGAGCGCGTAATCGGCAAGATGATTATCCGGATATTTTTCCGCGCTGATGGTGTAGAATTTCATCGCGGAAGCAACGTCGCCGGTCTTCAGATACGCTTCACCTTCCC
>JAGWND010000096.1 GCA_028873075.1 Bacteroidota bacterium | reverse complement strand
TCATTGTACGGCGCAATCCACTGCCGGTCATCGAGCGGAACGGTTGTGGAAACAGGATTCGCGAGCCATGTCATGCCGCCGTCGGTCGAGTTGCACATTGTAACTGAGCCGAGCCAGAGTGAAGCCATGTAGACTCTTCCACCCGCACCGACCGCAAGGTCTTCATCGCCGCCTCCCGCACCCGGAGTTCTCCCCAACATCGCCGATGCCGCCTGCGCACCGTCCGGTTGACCGAGATACGTGAATGTTGTGCCGCCGTCGCCCGATTTCCATACATCCGTTCCCGCGGGAATGCCTTGAATTGCCGCAACATAAATATTTCCCGACGTATCGTACGCCGAGCGGGGCTCCAAATCCTGGACACCGAACACGAGTCCGTTCGGACCAGTCATTTGCTGCGGCGGTGTAAAGGTGAATCTCCCTTTTTGATACCGAGCTAATCGAACTTGATCAACTGGAGGCGGAGCGAGCGAAGCAACACCGGAATACATTTCATTCACAGTCGAGAAGGCGACGACCTGCACACGAAATGTTCCTGTCGTCAACTGTCCGAGATCGGCGTCTTCAAATGTCGTGTTGCCTTGCGCGGACGAGTTGACAAGATTTCCGCCCGCATCGTACACATACAGATCGAAATCGTTCGGCGAGTCGGCCCACGAGATATGAACGCGAACACTGTAATCGGGATTTGTCGTATAAAACGAAGAAGGGACATTCACCGCGAGAAAAAATTCATCACAGCTAAGCGACGTGCACAAGGACGGGTCAGCTGTTATTGCCGTATAGGGACCGCCCGTCCACGAAATACTCGATGGCCCTCCCGTCGAAGAAGGCGCCAGTGTTCCGCTGCCCGGTGTGGCGGCAAAAACAAGAATTTGAAAAAATAAAAGAGAGCAAACAGTAACAACTCTGCGGTGTTTCATAGCAGACTCCTTTCGCTGAAAAGTTTATGAAATGAAGCTGACTACTTTTAAACAAATACCTACCTTTCCTGCCCACGCCTCGAACAAGTCCTTTGGCAGGCGTGCCTGTGAAAAAAACGTTCGCCCCTCTTTACCTTAATAAAACCCGGAAACGCAAACAATCGGGCAAAAAGAGGAATTTGAAAGATACAGCGATTAAAGGAGATGGATTACAGCAAATAGATGAACACTTACAGAAAAGAGATGAGGTGAATTTGCTGAGCCAAAATCCGGTTTCATTAAATCATTTTAAGAAACGACAAATCAGGAACGAGGAGAAACATCCATCGTGTTTATTCTCAAAATGGAAGAAGATAATTTTTTCTGAACAATAAACCTTCAGAGGGTTTGAGCGTGTCAAAGAAATAACCTCGCTTGCCGAACCAAAAAAGATATGAAAGAAATCGTGGTATGGTTTTTAATGCAACACAAAGGGAAATTGGAGAATGGGCAGCGCCGCAGGCAGCCGGCGTTGTGAAGCCGCTCGGCAGCGCACCGCAGCGCGCTTCAACGCTCGACCTCACGCCGTACGAAACGCCCCTCGATTTTCAACACGCGGCACATCTTCTCCGCCGTACGATGTTCGGACCGACGTTTGCAGAAATTCAAGCAGCAGTCGGCACAACAGCGGCAGCCGCCATTGACAAACTTCTTTCAGCAACAGTTCTTCCCTCTCCTCCCGTTGACTATAATCAAAATGATGCGATGTTCAATCAGGTGTGGGTGCAGCAGCCGTACGATAAAAATCAAGAAACCTCGTGGCGACTTTCGTTGAAAGCATGGTGGTTAGGACTGATGATTTCGCAGGGAGTATCGTTGCGGGAAAAAATGGCGCTCTTCTGGCACAACCATTTCTCGTGCGCAACCGAAACCGTAGGCGACGCGTGCTACATGTATGCCTACAACAATTTGCTGCGACAGTATGCGCTTGGGAATTTCAAGACGCTCGTCAAACAAATCACTATCAATCCGGCAATGCTGCGCTACCTGAACGGCAACACGAACACAAAAGCAAGTCCAAATGAAAATTACGGACGCGAACTTCAGGAATTGTTCACCATCGGCAAAGGACCGGAGATTGCGCCCGGCGATTACACCAATTACACCGAAGACGATGTGAAAGCCGCCGCTCGAGTGTTGACAGGATGGCGCGATAACCGCGCACAGATCACCTCGTATTTCGATGCGACACGGCACGACACGGGGGACAAACAATTTTCCGCTCATTATCAAAATCAGATTATCAATGGACGAACGGGAGCAGAAGGCGCAAATGAAACGGACGATCTTATCACGATGATATTCAATCAAAACGAAACAGCTCGCTACATCTGCCGAAAGCTCTACCGCTGGTTCGTCTATTCCTCGATTGATGATAGCATCGAACAAAATATTATTGCACCGCTTGCCGGCACGTTGAAAGCAAACAGCTTTGAAATAGCTCCGGTGTTGAAGCAGCTTTTGACGAGCCAGCATTTCTTCGACAATTCCGATACGGGATTTATGGGCGCGACGATAAAATGCCCCGCAGATTTTTATGCTGGAGTTGTTCGTTCGCTGCAAATGTCTCTGCCAGCCGATACGGTCGCAGTCTATTCACTGTTGAATTACATTCGGAATCAGATGGCGGCGAACGGAATGGACATTCTCGATACCCCCGATGTCTCTGGATGGAAAGCGTATTATCAAGACCCGGATTTCTACCAATTGTGGATCAACACAAGCACGCTTCCGCAGCGTTCTAATTTTACGTCGGCAGTTGTTCGTGCAAATGGAGTTTCGACAAGCACGTTTCAGCTTGTTGCCGATCCGATTGCCTACGCTGAAACAATGCCGGCACCAAGCGATCCGAACGAGCTTCTCAAGGACTTTGCCCGGCATTTGTTTGCAATGCCGTTGTCCGATTCACAAATTGCGTACTTGAAACAAGTGTTGCTCAACGACCTTCCCGATTATGAATGGACAAATCAATGGAACGCGTACGTGAGCGATCCGAGCAATGTGAACAACCGGAATGCCATACGCGATAAATTGTTGAACCTTCTCAGAGCAATGCTGCGGATGGCTGAATATCAGGTGATGTGAGGTAAACAATGAAGCGACGAGAATTCATACGATTGACAGCTCCCGTTGCCGCGCTTCCGTTTATCTGGAACGGATTTTCACTGACAGCGTACGGCAGATCGCGTTTCAGCGATGCGCTTTTGAAAACTACGACAGACACTGACCGCGTTTTCGTTTTGGTTCAGCTCATCGGCGGAAACGACGGATTGAACACCGTCATTCCGCTTGATCAATATAGCGCGTACCAAGCCGCCCGCTCTAACATAGCAATACCGGAAGCAACTTTGCAAGCAACAAAACTTTCCGATGCAACAGCGCTTCATCCGGCGATGACACATTTGAAATCGTTATTCGATGAGCAAAAGCTTGCAGTCGTGCAAGGCGTTTCCTATCCGAATCCCAATCTCTCGCATTTTCGCGCCACAGATATTTGGCTGACCGCCGCAGATTACGATCAATATCTTGAAAGCGGTTGGCTTGGCAGGTATGTGGATGAAGAATTCCCCGGTTATCCCGACGGCTTTCCGACAGAAGCAATGCCTGATCCGGTTGCCATTCAGATCAGTTCAGTAGTTTCAAACGCACTGCAAGGTGTAACCGGAAGTGCGGGAACGGCAATCACCAATCCGAACGGCAGCTATCTTTCTCCTGGTGAAAGCGGACAGCCGCCGAACACATTTGCCGGCGCTCAGGTGGCATACATTCTCGGCGTTCAATCGCAGACGCAACAATATTCAACAGTCGTGAAAGCCGCTTACAATAACGCACAAAATAAATCAACACTGTATCCGGCAAGCGGACAGAATACGCTTGCCGATCAACTTGCCATTGTTGCCCGGTTGATCGCGGGGGGATTGAAGACGCGCATCTACGTCGTCAACATCGGCGGCTTCGATACTCATTCATCTCAAGTGACAAATTCGGACGCGACGACAGGAACACACGCAGCGCTTCTCGGAAAACTTTCGCTCGCCATCGGTGCGTTCATGGACGATGTGAATTTGCTTGGAGTGATGGACCGCGTTGTCGGGATGACGTTTTCTGAATTCGGACGCCGCATTAAATCGAACGCAAGTTACGGAACCGACCACGGAACATCGGAGCCGATGTTCATTTTCGGATCGAAGATCAACGGAGGACTCTACGGCAAAAATCCCACGCTGCCGGCAAACGCAACAGTGAACGATAATCTTTCAATGCAGTACGACTTCCGGCAAATTTATTCTTCCGTGCTTGCACAATGGTTCAATGTAGGAACTGACGAGCTAACTTCGGTTCTTTGGCAGCAGTTCGACGCGCTGCCGATCTTTGACAGCATCACGGGGTTACGAAACACCTCCGCGCCCGGCGAATTTCAGTTGTATCAAAACTACCCGAATCCGTTCAATCCTTCGACAACAATCAACTACCAACTGCCGGCGGAGAGCGACGTAACGGTGAAAGTTTTTGATGCGCTTGGAAAAAAAATCGAAACGCTTGTGAACAAACATCAAAACGCGGGACTTCACGCCGTCGAGTTTGATGCGCGAGGATTGGCGTCAGGCGTGTACTTTTATCAGATAGAAGCTGGAATACTGAGGGACGTGAAGAAAATGATTTACGCGAAGTAATTTCCCCTTCCGCAATTTCTTTTCTTGTGTCCCCAACGAGATTCGAACTCGTGTTAGAAGCTTGAAAAGCTCCGGTCCTAGGCCTCTAGACGATGGGGACGTGGTAAAGAAAAATGAAAAAATTAAAAGTTAAAAAAAACGAAAAAACGGCTATTTCTTTTTTCATTTTTAACTTTTAATTTCTCTCGGGTGGCTGGTGGGACTTGAACCCACGACCTCCAGGGCCACAACCTGGCATTCTAACCAACTGAACTACAGCCACCAAAGAATCAAAATCCCGCTTTGATTCAGCGGGACTTTTTAAGCCTGTCTACTCTTCAGACAAGCGAAAACAAAATACGAAAATTTGCTTACGAAGGCAAGCTGCTTCACCCCCTCATAGCCTCTCAGTTTCTTAACTTCTCTCTTCTCTGTTGTTCTCGTTGCACTTCCCACCAACGCTCCAACTTTTTGGCGCTCCAAATTGTGAAAAGAAAAAAGAGAACGCCGGCAAGGACATCCACGCCGTAGTGATAGCGGAGATAGACGGTGGAAACAATCAGCAGCACACCGACGATCAGCAGCACCCACCGAGTGCGAAGTCGAAAATGAAAAGCAAGGTAAAGCGAAACGAGCGTAAGCTGTGTATGGCCGCTCGGAAAAACATCGCGCTGTGCAAACTGCACAACATCCGCCGCTCCTTTCGGAATAGATTCACCGGTATTCACAAAATCGCGCAGAAAGTTTGTAAGAAAAATCCCCGGCAGGTCGTAATTTAAAGAATTGAAGTTATACAGCGTGAACCGCGGTCCCACTGCCGGCAGCAAAAAATATCCGATGTACGAAAGATAAAAACCGTACACGATGAAAAACCCGCCCGAATAAAAATCCGTATACCGCTTTTCTACATAGAGTTCGATAAAAATTGTAACAAGAATGAAATAGTACGAAGCATAACTGATTTGAAGAATTTCCGTCACAAGCGGGCTTGCCCACTGCTCCAACCATTGAGTCGGATTGACGCCGAACAGTATGTGATCAATGTTGATGAGAAACGAATCGTAATCGTGCGGGTGAATCGGATGCACCATCCAGTACGTTTCTTTAAACACAAACAAGATCATCGGGAGAAGATACCAATCATGAACGAGCCGAAGTTGTATTGATGGTGAGTGTTGCGAACGATTCGCAACAAAAATACTTCCTAGGGCGAGCGCACAATTGAGCAGGATCAGCCCTGCCCATTGCTCTACCCGGGAAGAGAAAATCAGATTGACAACTGAAAGAATTGCGAGAAAGAAAACTGTTGCGGCATCTGCCGCTGTGAGCGCCGAAAACCACTTCTTGAATTTCATTATGCTTCTGCCTGTCCTGTATGAAAAGCAATGTTGATCTGCTGCCGTGTCAGTTCATCCGCCAGCGAAATAAAATCTGCAACCGATAATTCTTCCGGCCGGCGATCAAGAGGGAATGAAATATTTTTCAATCTTTGCGTCGGCACTCCCAAGCCATGCAAGCCGTTGCGAAGCGTCTTGCGCCGTTTGCCGAACGTACCGCGAACAACCGCGCGAAAAATTTTATCGTTCCGGGCTTGCGGTTCGTGAGGTGATCGAAAATCCAGATGCACAACCGCTGATGTTACTTCGGGAGCCGGTGTAAACGATTTCGGAGAAACGCTGAACAACAGTTTCGGCGCGGCATAATATTGAGCAAACACGGAAAGTATCCCGTATTCCTTTGTGCGCGGCTTTGCCGTCAGCCGTCGAGCCACTTCACGCTGCATCATCAGCGTGCAGTCGCGCACCGATTCCCGTGCATCAATCACCCAAAACAAAATCGGGCTGGTGATGTTGTACGGGATATTGCCAGCGATCCGCACCGCGCTGCCGGCTGTCTTTGCAAGAGCGCGAAGATCAACGTTCAGCACATCATCGTGAATCAGCGCCAGCTTTTCGCCGAATCTTGTTCGTAACCCCGCAGCAAGCTCGTCATCCAATTCAACCCCTGTGAGACGGGGAAGTTTTTCAAGAAGGAACGTTGTCAGCGCGCCTTTACCCGGACCGATCTCCACAACGCAGTCGCTGCTGTGCAAACCCATTGAAGCGACAATTTTCCGCGCAATGTTCGCGTCGTGAAGAAAATTCTGGCCTAATGATTTTTTGGGGCGGCTCATTTCGCTTCTGAACATGTGCAACAATGACAGTCGCATGCCTGCATGTTGTAACCACTGTGGCATGCAGGCACGAAAATATAAACAACATCTAACGGTTTTCCAATAAACAAATTATAATTGTCGTGATTATCTCTCCTTTTTTTCTTTTACTCATCATTATTGCCTTCCCCAATATTTTCAGCGTCTTTTCATAAACATAATATATTTTTTGATTAGTACATCCTGAGTTTTTCTGCAAATCGCTTGCCAGAAAGTGCATGCGGTTTGTTGTGAACAATTCGGTGAGATTATTGCACGAGCCGGTTGAAAATTGAAGCCGATCGGAATTTGAAGTGTCAAAAAACTATTGCTCCAGCAACAGTATTGTAAATAGGGGGAAATTACGTTGACAGTCTTTCGGAGATCGAAAAAGCCATGACAAATAAAGGACTTTCAAAGGTCGCTTTCCATTTATTGGACCGCTTAACAGATATATTTCCATCAGTCGTTCCGGTATTTTTTCAGAAAGTGTTTCAAACACTATTGGGTAATGGTGTAGTGTATTCCTTTTATCTGGCGAGATATAAACGCATCCTGAAAAAAGCAAAAAATTTCGACACAATACTTGTCGTTGCTGATGTAAATATCGGGGACGCCATCATGCTTCAGCAATCTCTCGAGGTGCTGAGGCAATACTTCCCCTTTTCACGGATTGATTATCTCTGCAATCAAACCGGCGGGGAACTTGTGACTGATTTGCCGGCGGTCAATCACGTTTACAAGGTTTTTAAAGGCGCCGGCGTTCCAACAAAAAACGACCTTGCAATGATCAATAACATTGTGAAGAGCACGCGCTATTCTGTGATTATAAATTATTGTCCGTTCATTGCAAACGATGTTCTCGACACGAAAGCAATCGTTGTGCGAATGTATGTCCCCCTGGCATCGCACATTATTCGACGCTGGAAACAGCAGAACGGACAGCGGCATATTTCAGATGCCACTCATATCCTTTTGAAAAATCTTCTGTCGCCGATTATATCCTCTAGACATATTCATAATTCAGAACAAGAAACACACTCCGAGGTTATGTTTAAAGGAAATTCAATTTACCTCACATATAATGCAATCCATGAAGCGCGTAATTTCCTTGAACGGTACGGCCTTCTTCATGAAAAACACTTATTGTTTTTCAACCCCGATGCAACATCGCGCTACACGCGAATGCCGCTTTCTCTGCAAATCGAAATTTTGCAGAATGTTCTTACTTCTCAGCTTATTGATGCAGTGTTGCTGGGAGCCAGCTATTCTCAAGAATCGGTAGAGCAAATGGTTGTGTCCGCTATTCCAAAATCTCTTCAAAAGAAAATCGTGATTGTTCCGCATTTGCCTGTCAGCGTGTACGCCGCACTGGTTGATTCATGCACCATGTTTCTTTCGAGTGATACCGGACCCGTTCATATTGCGGCTTCATGGAAAGTTTCCATCCCCAAAAGCGAAACGTTGAAGAACAATACATCGGTGATCACCGTGTTCGGCTCCGGAGATTCGAAAATGTACGGCTACGATTCTCGACTAAAAGATCATGTTCCTGCGAACCAATTAGCGCCATCGAAAGTGTTTGTCGCACACGCACCGTGCAGGAATATCACCTGCGTCAACAAATGGGGAAAGTCTTGCAAAGAGGTAAGGTGTTTTCATGGACTGGAAGCGAAAGAGATAACGGACTACGTTCTTTCCTACTTTAGACAGGTACGCAGCCATGAGTATGTTCGCACCGCTGAAACTTTGGCAAGCCCGGCTGCTTACCGAAGAACGATAAACTAACACAGTTCAATGCTGAACCTTCTGCTTTTTGCAGTCTGTGTTTATGGCGTGGGATTCGTTGCCGCGATACCGGTCGGCGCGACACAACTGGAAATTGCACGGCGATCAATCAACGGATATTTATCTTCAGCATTAATGCTTGTGGCAGGCTCTGTGCTTTCCGATACAATGTACGGCGTGATTGCCTTTTGGGGAATCGCTCCTTTCCTTCAGGAGCCGAAGGTCGTTGCAATCTTTTGGATCGTTGGAATGGCGATTACTCTTGTGATCGGAATCTGGGTTATTCGTCAGGCACGCTCGCAACAGGTGATAGATAGCAATGCGAATCAATCATTGGAAAAAAAGAACGTTGCGTTCTTTACAGGATTTTCGCTGGCAGTCACAAATCCGCTGATGGTCGCATGGTGGCTGATGGGCGCGCAGTTTTTCAAGAGCGTGGGTTTGATAGGAAATTTAACAACGTTCGAGACGGCACTGTACCTTTTTTCAGGAGCATTAGGAATTGCGTCGTACCTTTCAGTTTTAGCCGTGGGCGTGCACAAAGTGAAACATTTTTTTTCAGAACAAATCATCCGGCGAATCACAGTCGGATTTGGCGTTTCACTTCTTGTGATAGCATCATATTTTCTTGTCCGTACAGTGATGGCATTGTGGTAAAAATCACCAGTTTTGCATACGACGTCAGGGCTTCGATTCAAACAATGTCCACGGGTAAGATTTCATGTCGTGAAGATATTTTGCCTGCCACTGAAATTCCGGATGCTTTTCAAAAAATGCTGACGCGATAAAATCTTCTCCGCATGGATGTCCCATGTGCGCCCAGAATTTCATTTCCTTTGCAAGCGACGTTGAGCAGACTTTTCCCTGAACAGCGCCGGCTGGAAAAAACGGCGCCCAACTGAATTCCGGTGTGCCGTGCGGATCTTCATCGTTGTGCCCGCAAATAACACAGCGGCCGCTTGTCTTCACGCCTTCCAACGCATTGATGTGGTCGCCCTCGAACACCATTGCCATGTCCGCGTTGATCTTTCCTTTGTGCTCATTCACCAATTGTTCCCAGCGAATCTTGCGTGCGTTCGGCGAATTAGTCGAGTCGTTTAGATTAAATGTTGTTTCTTCTTTCGCCAGCTTTTCATCGCTCGGAAAGTTCGAGCCGACATACACGCCATCGAATGTGCGCCACACGCGAATGTTTTTTAATCCAAGCTCGACCCGCGCGATCTCATTCGTTTTAATGTCGCCGACAAGCCAATCGTTCGCGTAGCCGCCGTTGTTATCGGTGCTCATAATTTTGATGAAGTCGTCAATGCTGCCGGCATATTGCGCCGCCTTGCGTGCCCGCATGAATTCCGGCGTCTTTGTTGAGTCGAAGCCTTTGAACTGCGTGATGGTGGTTTCGGTGTAGAGAATGCCGGCATCGTTGATGACGAAATCGTCGCCGCTGTGAATGAGTCCGGGCATGCAATCCATAAGAATGCGGTGGCCGCTCGCGGGCGCAATATCGGCGATGACATTCCATCGTTCACCGATGATGTATTCGCTCCAGTTATTATGCGCGATAACAATCTTGCCGTCGGCGGTGTAGCTTCCGTTGGCGATGAACGCGCTGCAATAACCGGGCGCGCGATTGTCCATGGAATCTTTTTTCGCTTTGTTGGCAAGAGAAGGAAGGTAGTACGAAACGAGTTCGATGTTGCCGTTCAGCGCAGTGATGTCAATGTTATCGTACTTGTAACCGTGCGCCTGAAGCCCTTCGGCGATGCCTTCAATTTCTTCCTGATATTCCTTGTCGAGCTTGGGCCAGAACATTCGTTCAGCGGCATCGCGGTAGAAGCTCCAATCTTTCTGCGTCGAGCCTTTCAGATAGTACGCGAACATCTGCATGACATCGTCAATTTCTTTTGCGAGCAGCGAGCCGTGCTGGTATCCGATCTCGCGCGGTGTTCCTTCGAGATGGATATATATCCAGCCGTTTTTATCTTCGCGTGACGCATTCTTCATGCGCGGATCTTCACTTGCAAAGAGAATCTGAGCAACGAAGAGCAAACACAACATGCGGATCGCCATAGCTTTTTCCTTTCTTTCCTGTGATCTATCGTGACGTAAGCTTTCGAGAAACTACAAAAGAAAGAGAAGAATCTCAACTGAGATTGGTGGAATTGGATAGTCAAGGAGGGAAGTTTACACAAGACTATCAATTCTTGCCTTTTTCCTCCGCGTAAAGTATTTTGCAATATAATTCAGGAGGAAAGCCCAGTGGCGGAAAGTTCTCCAGAACACATTCGCCAAACGCTCGAAAAGATTTACAGCGCCGAGTCACGCCGCATTCTTGCGACGCTCATTCGTTTGCTTGGCGATTTCGATGTTGCCGAGGATGCGCTGCACGATGCGTTCGCCGCCGCTGCGGAACAATGGCAGAAGGAAGGCGTTCCGGAAAATCCGCGCGCGTGGTTAGTTTCAACCGGACGCTTCAAAGCCATTGATACGATGCGCCGCCGCGCACGATTCGTGCCCGACGAACAAAAAAGTGATTCGTCGTTTGAGCGATTGACCGAACAGCTCGAAGCCGATCCGTTCGACATTGCCGCGCAGATTGATAAAGGAATCGAGGATGACGAGCTGCGGCTCATTTTCACCTGCTGCCATCCGGCGTTGTCGCCCGACGCACGCATTGCACTCACGCTGCGCGAAGTCTGCGGACTCACCACTGAAGAAATTGCCCACGCCTTCCTTACTGCGCCGACAACGCTTGCACAGCGTATTGTGCGCGCCAAAACAAAAATCCGCTCTGCCCGCATTCCGTACCAAGTACCGTCGCACGCCGAATTGCCGGGGCGGCTCGACGCTGTGCTTCATGTCATTTATCTTGTCTTCAATGAAGGGTATTCCGCATCGTTCGGCAATACGCTCACGCGCGCCGATCTTTCCGGCGAAGCAATCCGCCTCGGACGACTGCTTTTGCAATTGCTTCCTGAACCGGAAGTGATGGGATTGTTAGCGTTGATGCTTCTTCAGGAATCACGCCGTGCCGCCCGCACTTCAACGGATGGTGATCTGATTTTGCTCGAAAATCAAGATCACTCGTTATGGAATCAAGAACAAATCAAAGAAGGGATTGCACTTGTTGAACAAGCGTTGTCATCGCGGCGCTTCGGACCGTACACGCTTCAAGCAGCGATTGCTGCAGTGCATGCAGAAGCGCCGGCTCCGACCGAAACCGATTGGTCCGAAATTGTCGGATTGTATGACGTGCTGCTTCGCATTGAGCCTTCGCCTGTGATTGAATTGAATCGTGCCGTTGCAATTGCGATGCGCGACGGACCTGAAGCCGGTTTGAAGATTATTGATGCCATTCATA
>JAGWND010000095.1 GCA_028873075.1 Bacteroidota bacterium | reverse complement strand
ACACCTTCGATGATTCTCTGATAACGAACTCAGTATCGAGCACAACCCTTTCTATCGGCAGCAGCGACGATGATTCGATATTCCGAATTAAAATCTCTGCGGCGCGCTCGCCGATTTCTTTTTGCGGAGCACGAATTGTCGTCAATGGAACGGGATAGATTTTCGCATAATAAATATCGTCGTTGCCGATAATAGAAATGTCATCCGGTACTTTGATCTTCAATTCCTTTAATGCCATCATCACTGCAAGCGCTTGCTGATCGTTGAAACAAACAACCGCCGTCGGGTAGTCTTCGCGCTTTGTGTTTTTGAAATATTCCAACGTTTTGCCGTAGCTTTCCTCGTACACCGAACCGATGGAAATGATCATATCCTGGTGAAAAACGAGCGTGCTTTCGCTGAACGCGTGACGAAATCCTTCAATACGCTCCTGCGTGTGCGACGACTTCGGAGGACCGGCAAAGTGGACAATCTTTTTGTGGCCGCTGTCAATCAAATACTTCACCGCTTTCTTGATCGCTCGCAAATTATCAATCGCCACGACGTTCGCTTGTATCCCCCGCACATCTTCCAACAGCACAAACGGGTAGTTGATCATCTTCAGCTTGAATAAGTGCTCAATCTCCGCCGTTCCCTCCACAATCGGCGCGATAATCGCGCCTTTGATATCTTTCGCAGAAAACAAGTGTGTGAATTTCTTTTCGCACTCGTGATCGTTTTCCGAGCTTCCGACGATGACAGAGTAGCCTTTGCTTTCCGCGTATTCTCTTGCACCGGTTGCGATGGAGGTGTAGAAGGGATAATTCAAATCTTTGATAATCACTGCAATGCTTTTATCCTGCCCGCCGTTTTTCAGATTCCTCGCAACGCCCTTCGGGCGGAAATTCAGCTCCTTCATCACCTCGAGAATGTGGGACCGTGTTCCGGGTTTCACAGTGTTCCGCGCATTGATGACGGCAGAAACTGTGCCCTTAGAAACCCCCGCTTTTTTAGCAACTTCTTCTATAGTTATTTTTTTCATGGCTGTCTCCGATTCAGACGATTAAAAGGTAATACAATTTTATCTTTTAAGCAATGGTGTGAACCGTTTCAAGTACCTGTACGCCAACAGCTTTTCCAAAAATAATAGTTGACTTGAAGAGTAATTGTTTGTACAATTGAATCGGTTCAAAAAAAATTGAACAAAGGAAAGAATATGCACAAAAAAATCTTTCTCTCTTCGTTCCTTGTCGCTGTATTACTGCTCATTTCTCCCCATCGGCTTTCGGCTCTTGTCGGTGAAAAAACATACGTTTCCGCAGCGAAGCATTCCGGAGATTTTACCCTTGCCGTTTCGGGAAAAAACGCACCGTTATGTGTTAGTTCCCGCGATTTCCCCGGCGTGCTTCTCATTGCGAAACAGCTCCAGCAAGATATTGAGAACGTGACAAAAGCAACACCGGAACTGTTCTCCGACACAATTCCCTCAGCAAAGGAAATTGTGCTGATCGGCACCTTGGGAAAAAATCCATTGATAGACCAGCTAGTAGAAAGCAAAAAACTTGATGTTCACGGAATTGCCGGACAGTGGGAAACATTTCTTCTTCAAACTATTGAAAAACCTTTCCCCAATGTTGTCCGTGCGTTGGTGATTGCCGGAAGCGACAAGCGCGGCACGATCTACGGCATGTTCGATCTCTCGGAACACATCGGAATCTCGCCGTGGTACTGGTGGGCGGACGTGCCGGTGAAAAAAAATACGGCAGTGTACATCACACACGGACGCCACACAAGCGGACCGCCTTCGGTGAAGTACCGCGGAATTTTTCTGAACGATGAATGGCCCGACTTAACAGAATGGGTGAAGAAAAAATTCGGCGCTGTGCGTACTGGTACGAATCCCCCCGTTCCTCCGGGAGTTGCAAATTACGGACACGAGTTTTACGAACGGATTTTTGAGCTGCTGCTTCGTTTGAAAGCGAATTATCTGTGGCCCGCGATGTGGAACAACGCATTCAACGAAGACGATTCGTTGAACGCGAAGCTCGCTGATGAATACGGCATCGTCATGGGAACGTCTCATCAAGAGCCGATGCTGCGCGCGCAAAAAGAATGGGACAGGCGGTACTTGAACACGTTGGGAACATGGAACTACGCCGCATTCCCCGACACGATGGAAAATTTTTGGCGCGAAAGTATTCGGCGAAACAAAAACTATGAAAGCATCATCACGATCGGGCTTCGCGGCGCGAACGATACGCCGATGGCACCGGGCGGACCCGAAGCGAACATGGCACTGCTCAAAAAAATTATCGACGGGCAAAGAAATATTATCGCAGGAGAAGTAAACCCCGATGTTACCAAGGTGCCGCAGCTCTGGTGCCCGTATAAAGAGGTCTTGGATTTTTACAATGCGGGCTTTCGCGTGCCTGACGATGTTACAATTCTCTGGACGGACGACAACTGGGGAAACATTCGCCGGCTTCCGACACCTGAAGAACGCAAACGAAGCGGCGGAGCCGGAATCTATTATCATTTCGATTATCACGGCGGACCGCGAAATTACCAGTGGATCAACACAAACCCGATTGCAAAAATCTCGGATCAAATGTCGCTCGCAAAAGAGTACGGAGCAGACAGAATCTGGATCGTCAACGTCGGACATTTGAAAGGCTACGAACTGCCGATTTCGTACTTCATGGATCTTGCATGGAACACAAACCGATGGACCAATGAAAACGTTAATGAGTACACCCGTCTCTGGGCTGAGCAGCAATTCAGCCCGAACTACGCTGCAGGGATCGCCGACATTCTTTCGAAATACACAAAATACAATGGCAGACGAAAACCGGAGCTTCTCAGTCCGACAACATACAGCCAAACAAATTACCGAGAAGCTGATAATATTGTGTCCGAGTTCAAAGCTATTACAGGCACCGCAGAGAAAATCTATAATAACCTGCCTGAGGATGAAAAAGATGCGTTCTATGAGTTAGTATTGTTTCCAACAAAAGCGAGCGAAGTACTCAACGAGCTGTACAACGCTGCCGGGAAAAACGCGCTGTATGCAAGGCAAGGCAGAGCAAGCACAAACGATATGGCGCACGAAGTTGATTCACTCTTTCAAACCTTCACAAGTTTAATGGGATATTTCGATCATACCTTTGCAAATGGCAAGTGGAATCACTTCATGGATCAACCTGTGCTCGGTTACAGAGGTTGGAATCAACCGCAGAAAAACACTTTAGATGCCATCCATCTTGCCAAGATAACAATTCCGGATTCTGCGTTGATGGGAGTCGCGGTTGAAGGCTCGAGCGAATCATGGCCCGGCTCGAAAACCGAGGCAGCGTTGCCGGAATTCGACCCGTTCAATCGGCAGTCGTTGTACGTGGATATTTTCAACCGGGGAAAAATTCCGTTCGAATATTCGATAAAGAAAGACAAACCGTGGATCCGCCTTTCTTCACTGAAAGGCAGAATCGAAAAGCAGTTGCGGCTGTGGGTCACCGTAGAATGGAAAAAAGTACCGAACAGACCGGACAGCGGCACTTTTACGGTGATTGGCACCGGCCGTACAATCCCTGTGAAAGTGAAAGTTTTCAGTCCGAAACAACTGATCAACTCTGCCGGCGTTCAAAACGCCCGCAGGGTTCGGAGAAGAACATTCATCGAAAGCAACGGCGTCGTCTCGATTGATGCGGACCATTATTCGCACAAGAAAGATAATGGAACGTATCGTTGGATCGAAATCGAAAATTACGGACGCACTTCTTCTGCAATGAGAACAACATCGGCACTCAATGCACCTGCACCGGTACTGGGAACAAACTCCCCCTGTTTGGAATATTCAATGTTTCTTTTTGATACTGGAACCGTTGATGTCGAAGGAATATTCAGCCCGACATTGAATTTTTTCCCAGGCAGAGGGCTTCGCTATGCAATCTCATTCGATAACGAGACACCGCAAATCATTGCACTTGTTCCGGAAGATTACAATGCACAAAACGGCAACCGTGATTGGGAGCTAACGGTCGCAAACAGTGCGCGCTACAGTCATGCTGCATTTAGAATTGCAGAGCCGGGATACCACACGGTGAAAATCTGGATGATTGATCCCGGGGTCGTACTTGAGAAAATTGTCGCGAATTGCGGCGGCATCAAAACGAGCTATTTAGGCCCCCCTGAGAGTTTTCGTGAAGAGAATGACTCAGCAACAAAGATACAAGAACACAAAAAATCGAACATTGAGAATTGAAGATTGCAACGTTCAATACGCAATGTTCAGTACGCAATTCCCAAGAAGGTAAGCATTGAAAGGAGCGGCATCTTATGAAAACTTTTTCTATTTTGTGCTTTATGATCATCGCGGCTGCAGGAATTACGGCAGCACAACCTGTGACAGACAAACGTACAATGCCACATCCCGCTATTGAAGAAAAACTTTTTGGAAAATTGCGTGACGGGCGCGAAGTTTTTTCTTTCACGCTTACCAATGCTTCGGGCACCCGCGCGACAATCATCAACTTCGGTGCAGCGGTTGTTTCACTTTATGTTCCCGACCGCAACGGCAAACTCGCCGATGTTGTGTTAGGATACGACAGTCTTGACGGCTACGTGAACAGTACGACATACTTCGGCGTCATTGTCGGAAGATACGGAAACAGAATAGCGAAAGGAACATTCGAACTTGAGGGGAACACATATCACCTTGCACACAATGACGGCGAGAATAGCTTGCACGGAGGCGTGAAGGGATTCGGCAAAGTCCTTTGGGACGCTCAGCCGATTGAGGATTCGAACAACCCGGCGCTCAAATTAACGTACGTCAGCAAAGACGGCGAGGAAGGATATCCGGGAACAGTCACATTGAGTGTGACCTACACACTTACCGCACAGAACGAGCTTCGCATTGAATATACAGGCACAACCGACGAGCCGACAATTCTCAATCCGACACATCATTCGTATTTCAATCTGACCAGTGATCCTACAAAAACAATTCTCGACCATGAACTGATGATTGATGCCGATGCGATCACTCCCGTTGATGCAGCATTGATTCCGACAGGAAAATTTCTCGACGTCACAAACACGCCGTTCGATTTCAGAAAGCTCACGAAAATCGGGTTGCGCATCAACGCAAACAACGAACAATTGAAATTCGGACGAGGATACGATCACAACTTTGTTCTCAATCACTACAACAAAAGCGTTCGCAAAGTCGCCGAAGTGTACGATGCTTCAAGCGGCAG
The DNA here is from genome assembly GCA_028873075.1 of Bacteroidota bacterium. Taxonomy (GTDB): domain Bacteria; phylum Bacteroidota; class Ignavibacteria; order UBA10030; family UBA8401; genus JAJYOI01. The sequence continues at coordinate 6,753 of JAGWND010000095.1, read as the reverse complement.
AGTGCTCGAGGTGTTCACCGATCAGCCGGGGATACAATTTTATTCCGGCAATTTTTTAAACGGCACAGTGAAAGGAAAAAACGGCGTGTTCTACCAGCACCGAACCGGACTGTGTTTGGAAGCACAGTGTTTCCCCGATTCACCGAACAAGCCGCAGTGGCTTCCTTCAGTCACGCTTAGACCGGGCGAGACGTACCGTCAAACAACCAGCTACAAATTCTCAACCAAATAATTTTTAAGGAGGACATCCCGATGAGTGTTTTACAAACGTTAGACTGGCTCATGATCGCCGGTTATTTTGCACTTATTCTAGGAATTGTCTGGTGGGCATCGAAGCGGCAGAAAAAAACCTCAGATTCTTATTTTCTTGCTGGAAGAGAAATGGGCTGGTTCATCGTCGGCGCATCAATATTTGCCTCGAACATCGGCTCCGAACATCTTGTAGGACTTGCGGCTTCGGGAACGACGGACGGCGTGGCGCTCGCTCATTACGAATTGCACGCATGGTGCTTGCTCGTGCTCGGCTGGGTGATGGTGCCGTTTTATCTCCGTTCAAAAGTTTTTACCATGCCGGAATTTCTTGAGCGGAGGTTTTCTCCTGCGAACCGGACGTTCCTTTCCGTCATCTCGCTTGTCGCGTATATCCTCACAAAAATCGCCGTTGGAATTTTCGCAGGCGGCGTTGTCTTCGCCGTGCTTCTTCCCGAAATGAATTTTCTGGGAATGGACAGCTTCTGGGTCGGCTCACTTCTCGTCGTTGTCATCACGGGACTGTACACGATCATTGGCGGAATGAAGGCTGTTGCATACACCGAAGCGATGCAAACGATCATTCTCATCGTCGGTTCTGCGCTCGTAACAATCTTCGGGCTTCATGCGCTCGGCGGATGGTCGGAGCTTCGTGCAATTGTTCCGCCGGAAATGTTCAATCTGTGGAAGCCTCTCGTTCCCGCGGGTATACACGGAACGTGGGCGCCCGTGAAAACAACGACGCAAATGGCGTGGTACTTCAACGATAATTATCCGTGGGTCGGGATGCTCTTCTGCGCGCCGATCATCGGCTTGTGGTATTGGACAACAGACCAGTACATCGTGCAGCGCGTGCTTATCGCTCCGAATGAAACACAAGCCCGCCGCGGAACTATTGCGGCGGCGTTTTTCAAGCTCACTCCGGTATTCATCTTTATCATTCCCGGAATTATTTGCTACGCGCTTGCAGTCTCGGGAAAAATTCCTGCGCTGCAACATGCAATCCTCGATTCAAACGGGCACGTCATCCGCGAGCAGGCGCAACAAGCATTTCCGCTGATGGTTGCAAACGTACTTCCCGTCGGCGTTCGCGGTATCGTTGTTGCGGGACTGCTTGCGGCGTTAATGAGCTCGCTTGCGGGCGCGTTCAACGCCTGCGCAACATTGTTCACGATAGATTTTTATTCGCGTTTGCGGCCGCAAACTTCGCAGGAACGGTTGGTGTGGGTGGGAAGAATTGCAACGGCAGTGATGGTGTTGATCGGCATTTTGTGGATTCCCGTCATCAGAGGCGGGAAAGGATTGTACGATTACCTGCAGGGAATGCAAGCGTATCTTGCGCCGCCGATCTTTGTTGTGTTCTTCTTCGGCGTTTTTTGGAAACGGCTGAACGCAAAAGGATGTATGACGGCGTTGATCGTCGGTTTTACAATGGGCATTGCGCGCCTTTTCATTGACACGCCGGTAAAATTAGGAGGCGTTCATTACGCGGAAGGTTCATTCTTGTGGATTATGAACAACATCTTCTTTCAATATTACAGTATCTTGATACTTCTTGTTTCCGCCATTGTCATGATCACCGTCAGTTACATGACGGAGGCGCCACAGCTTGAAAAAATCAGCGGACTGACGTACGGCACAGTAACTGAAGGACAGAGGAAAGAATCCCGCGCAAGCTGGGACGCACGCGATGTCGTTTCTTCTGTTATCGTGTTGATGCTGATTCTTGCAGCATATCTTTACTTCACCGGATAAAAAGCGTTGGTGATTGAAAGAATACCATGAGCAACTACGTCATTGGACTGGATTTCGGCACAAATTCCTGCCGCTCACTCATCGTTGATGTTGAAACTGGAAAAGAGGTAGCGAGTCACGTCTTTCCCTATCCATCAGGCAAAGACGGCGTGATCGTTGATGCTTCTGATCCGAATCTCGCTCGGCAAAACCCGGCAGATTATCTTCGGGGAATTGAAGCGGCGATCAAAGGTGCACTGAAGAAAGCAAAAGCTGCGAAGAAAAATTTTTCTTCTTCCAATATCATCGGAATCGGAGTGGACACTACCGGCAGCAGCCCGATGCCGGTTGATGCAAACGGGCAAGCGTTGTGCTTCGACAAAAAATTCAGAAAAAATCCTGCGGCGATGGTGTGGCTGTGGAAAGATCACACAGGCTATGCTGAAGCGGCGCATATCACTGAAACCGCCGCGCGCACCCGCCCGCAGTACCTCGGAAAAATCGGCGGCGTCTATTCTTCCGAATGGTGGTGGAGCAAAATTCTTCACTGCAAAAATACCGCTCCGAAAGTTTTTGAAGCCTCCTACAGCTGGGCGGAAATCTGCGATTGGATTACCGCCAATCTCACCGGTGAACTTCATCCGAAAAAAATGAAACGCAGCATATGCGCCGCGGGACATAAAGCGATGTTCAGCACGGAATGGAACGGCTTGCCTGACGTTGAATTTCTCGAAGCACTTTCTCCCGGACTCGGTGCGCTTCGCAGCCGTCTTTACGATGAAGCGTACACTTCTGAAAATCGTGCCGGAACTCTCTCTAAGGAATGGACAAAGAAGCTCGGACTCTCACCCGGCGTTGCAGTTTCTATCGGCGCGTTCGATGCGCACATGGGCGCTGTCGGCGCGGGCATTCACACCGGCACGCTCGTGAAAATTATCGGCACGAGCACATGCGATATTATGATTCATCCGAAAACGGAAACGCTCAATGACATTCCGGGCGTGTGCGGCATTGTCAACGGCTCCGTCATGAGCGGCTATTACGGAATTGAGGCAGGACAATCCGGAGTCGGAGATATTTTTCTCTGGTTCGTCAACAATCTTGTTCCAGATTCGTACGGAAAAACGCAGGAAAAAAAATTCAAAGAACTTGAAGCCGCCGCACGAAGACTGAAACCGGGAGAAAGCGGCTTGCTCGCTCTCGATTGGAACAACGGCAACCGCACCATTCTTGTTGATACGCGGTTGACCGGATTGTTGATCGGACAAACGCTCCATACAAAACCACATGAAATCTATCGCGCACTCATTGAAGCAACAGCGTTCGGCGCGCTTGCAATTATTGACCGCATTGAAGAACACGGAGTGGCGATCCGCAAAGTAATGAACTGCGGCGGCCTCACAAGCAAAAATCCCCTGCTTATGCAAATCTACGCCGATGTTACCGGCAGGCCGATGAAAATTTCTCGCAGCGATCAAACCCCCGCACTCGGCGCTGCAATCTTCGGGGCCGTCGCCGCCGGAAGGAAATCCGGCGGTTACGGTTCAACAGAAGAAGCACAGAAGAAAATGACCGGGACGGGGAAAGTATTCATGCCGGTTGAAGCGAATCATTTCGTTTATAAAAAATTGTACTCGCTCTACAAGCAACTCCACGACGGATTCGGAACAACGGACTGGAACGGCGGAATGCACAATGTCATGAAAGAATTGCTGACAACCAGAGATGAAGTAAGGAAGGCAACATCATGCTGAACGAGCTGAAACAACAAGTCTTCGAAGCGAATCTTGCTTTGGTAAAGTACGACCTTGTTACACTCACATGGGGAAATGTCAGCGGCATTTCGCGTGAAGAAAACCTTGTCGTCATCAAACCGAGCGGAGTTGAATACGAGAAACTGACCGTCAATGATATGGTTGTGCTCGATCTTTCCGGGAAAATTATCGAAGGAAACCTTCGCCCTTCATCTGATACGCCGACACATATCGAATTGTATAAATCATTTCCATCAATCGGAGGCATTGCGCACAGCCACAGCACGTATGCGACAATCTTTGCTCAGGCATGTAAAGAAATCCCGTGTTTCGGAACAACTCATGCCGATGCATTTTATGGAAATGTTCCGTTGACACGATTTCTTACAAAAAAAGAAGTAGAAGAAAATTATGAACTGAATACGGGAAAAGCCGTCATTCAACGATTCAAAAAACTCGATCCCAATACCGTTCCAGGAGTTCTGGTCGCCGGGCACGCGCCGTTCACGTGGGGGAAAAACGCGGGCGACGCTGTAAAAAATAATTTAATGTTAGAACGTATCGCCTTTATGGCTTTGCATTCGCTTCAGCTCAATCCAAAACTGAAACTACTGCCGAAACATCTTCTTGAAAAACATCACGAACGCAAACACGGACCAAATGCGTACTACGGACAGAAAAACAGAAGGTGAGAAGATTAGAAGATATGAAAAATTGGAAGCTACGCTTCCGAGTTTCTTCACTTCTCAACTTCTGATGTATGCCATCTATCTCTTTTTTTTCTATGGATTTGATTATGATCAACCTTAACCAATACGAACTCTGGTTCCTTACCGGCAGCCAGCATCTGTACGGCCCCGAAGCGCTGAAAAAAGTTGATGAAGATTCCCGCGTTGTTGCTAACGGCCTATCGTCGTCATCGCACATTCCGGTGAAAATCGTTTTCAAACCGGTGCTGACAACCCCGGAATCAATTTCAAAAATTTGTCTTGAAGCGAATAGCGCACCGAACTGCATCGGCATTGTGGCATGGATGCACACGTTTTCTCCGGCCAAGATGTGGATCGCAGGATTGAAAGTGCTCAGCAAACCGCTTCTCGACTTTCACACGCAATTCAATCGCGACATTCCGTGGGGCGAAATTGATATGAACTTCATGAACCTGAATCAAACCGCGCACGGCGGAAGAGAATTCGGGTTCATCACTGCGCGTATGAAAAAACCGCGCAAGGTGGTTGTCGGATTTTGGCAGGATGAACATGCTCAGGAAAAAATCGGAATCTGGTCCCGAGCAGCGGCAGCGTGGGCAGACAGCCAGGGAATGAAAGTTGCACGCTTCGGCGACAACATGCGCAGCGTTGCCGTTACCGAAGGGGACAAAGTGGAAGCGGAAATGCGGTTCGGTTATTCCGTGAACGGTTACGGCGTCGGCGACCTTGTTGACGTGATGAAAAAAGTGAGTGAGAAGGAAATTGATGCCCTTCTTTCCGAGTATGAAAAAAAATATGACCTTGCTCCTTCGCTTCGCACAAACGGAGAAAAACGACAATCGCTGCGCGAAGCGGCTCGCATCGAAGCGGCGATACGAACTTTTTTGCAGAACGGGAATTTCAAGGCATTCGCAACGACGTTTGAAGATTTGCACGGACTTGAACAGCTTCCCGGACTTTCTGTTCAACGTTTGATGGCGGAAGGATACGGCTTCGGAGCCGAAGGAGATTGGAAAACCGCCGCACTGCTTCGCGCAGTAAAAGTGATGTCTGCCGGATTGAAAGGCGGAACATCATTCATGGAAGATTATACGTACCATCTCGATCCGTCAAACAAGCAAGTGCTCGGCGCACACATGCTCGAAATTTGTGAATCAATCGCTGCAGAAAAACCGAAATTAGAAATTCACCCTCTTTCAATCGGCGGAAAAGCAGACCCGCCGCGATTGGTGTTCAACGTTCCCGCAGGTGCCGCGGTCAATGCAACAGTTGTTGACCTGGGAAATCATTTTCGCATCATCGTCAACGACATTGAAACTATTTCACCGGAACAGCCGCTGCCGAAACTTCCCGTCGCCCGCGCGCTGTGGAAACCAATGCCGGATTTCGAAACGGCTGTTGAAGCGTGGATTCTTGCCGGCGGTGCACACCATACCGTATTCAGCCGGGCAATTACTAAAGAACATTTGGAAGATTTTGCTGAAATCGCGGGAGCGGAGCTGCTCGTGATTGACGACAAGACGACAATCTCCGATTTCAAAAAAGAATTGCGCTGGAATGAGACGTACTATGGCAGATGAGTTTTCCGGCACGATATCCGATGAAGGGAAAGTGTTGAACCGGAATAAACGTACAACCCATACGACTTCATCGGGCTTGATTTTCTTACTGGGGTGCAATCTTTAGTATAAGCCAACAGACACAAGCGAGCTTACGCTAAACAACCTCGGCTATTTCGAAAAACGCGGGTTGAATGTTTTGGCGTTCAGCAATTATTACGGGCTTTTCAATGACGAAAAACTGAGCGGAGTCGAGATCATTCACCATGGCGTGCGGACGGCAACGAACGGAGATATCCGGTTGAGCCCGACTCCGGGGCAGTGGGATTCCATTCCGAGACTCATTGATCGCAAAGTAGAACAAGATAAGAACATTATTGAAGCATCGCTGTCGTACCCCAGCTTTCACTTCGATTACGTCATCAAAGCGCAGGCACGCGACGACGGCGTGTTTCTTAACGTGAATCTGAAAAATCCTCTTCCGAAAGAGCTTGAAGGACGCGCAGGATTTAATCTCGAATTTCTTCCCGCTGCTTATTTTGAAAAATCGTACATGATGGACGACAAAGCAGGAACGTTCCCTCTCTATCCTGCCGGCACAATGGAGAAGAGCGGCTGGGGAACAATTGAGCCGAAACCGGTTGCATCCGGAACTACGCCTATCCTTGCACCGGAAGATCCTGCCCGGCGAATTTCTATCCAGGCGAAAAATTGTACGCTTGCATTGTACGACGGCAGAAATCAGGC
>JAGWND010000094.1 GCA_028873075.1 Bacteroidota bacterium | reverse complement strand
GAAATTTCCCCTTCCTAATAATTGGGTAGTAACATATAGAGTTGTGAAATGAATAATATAGATGGAATAATTTCATTGCTATTTACCCCGGAAATTCTCCCCTTAGCACAAACCCATCATAAAACCTCTGCGCCGTTTCCCCGAAATGATTCATCTGCGGATTGGGATGCGGGGTTCGTTCAGTTCCGTCAAATCGAATGACGCCCAAAGAGTACAGTGTTGCAATAATTCCCGTTTTGTTTTGTTCCGATAGAAACGCCCCTGCTTTCTCCCACCGCTGCTGAATCATTGCAAGATAGGCACAGCAGTAAAGAATGTTTGTGCTATCGTTGAGCAAGCGGTGTATCAGTTCTGAGCGTGATGTGCTTCGCGGAAATCTTCTCTCCACATCGCTTCCGAGATAATACAAACTCTGGGGATTGTGAATTTCCTTTTCAATCCAGAATGCCGTTGTTACCTTGATTTGTGCAAAGCCGACTGAACCTCCACTAATGGGCGTCGTTCTAAACATCTGTAAGCTGCGAGAGTAAAACTATTTGCTGTATTAACCATCTGTTGTGCATCAAGTGGCATATCTGTTCTGCTTGAAATCATCATTAATCAAAGTGGAAAAATTGCACTAATTTGCTTTTTACTATCCCAGCCTCATTTTAGTACGGAAACCTCTTATCCATCTTCTCTTTCGCCAACTCAACCACAAATTTCGCAACACGCTCGACGACAATGCCGAGATATTCTTCTCCTTTTTTTACCGATGCTTTCCGCGGATCGCCGTGCGTTGAGTCCTTTGTAACCAAATGCCACGGACGAGCGACTGAAACCCATCCTCGGTTGATCGCTTCGAAGCGGGATGGATGTGTCGAGCCGTCGCCGGCATCTGCCAAATGCACAAGCTCGCCGAAGAGCGCCATGTCAACACTCGTTTCAAGCTCGTCCGCGTGCTCGCCGGGATTCTCAAAAATTTCTTTTATCCTGTCGTTGCCCGCTTTCCACCAATCAACCAAACACGCAAACACTTTCGTCTTCGGATAAATATCCCGAAGCAGCGGCTTGAAATCATTTCCGCCGTGTCCGTTCACAATAATCAATTTGAAAATGCCGTGAAACTCGAGCGCGCGGATAATGTCCATCACCATTTCGTCGAGCGTTGACTGGCGAACGTTGAGGTTCATCGGAAAGCCCATCGTGTTTCCCTGGACGCCGTACTGAATTGCCGGAAGCAGCAGCGGGCGCGCTCCTTTGTCCCACGCTTCGGCACACACGCGGTCGGCAATTGCGGCAGCATGAAATGCATCAGAGCCGTACGGCACGTGCATTCCGTGTGCTTCCGTCGAGCCGATTGGCAAAAGCGCAACGGTGTATTGATGTTTCCGGAGGATTTTTTGCGTGAGCGTTTGCAGGCGCCACAGCTGAAATTCCGGCGCAGGAAAGTTTTTATTCTTTTCTGTCATAATTTATATCCGATCTTCCTCAAAAATATTTTTTGAACGTTTCTCGTTCTCACGCTTTCTCGTTCCCACGCCGGACGAACTGTGTGAACAATGTCACCCTGAGGCACTCATCCACGCCTTTGGCATGGGATCTTCTGCAATGACATTCGTTGTCATTCGTAGTCGTGGTTCGGCGGAGTTTATCCCGCGAAGCGGGACTCACCACGACAGCCGCCCTGAGCGAAGTCGAAGGGCGGAACAACCTCTTTCTTCTCGACGTCATGAGTAGCGAAGCGACGAAGAATGACAGTGCGGGTTTTCACATAACCTGTGGAGCGTGGGAACGAGAAAGACTGAAATTCATAACTTATATCCGATCTTTCGCAGAAAATTTTTCCGCGTTTGAATGTCTTCTTCCGTTTCAATGCCTCTCGTTTTCACGCCGTCAATCACTCCCATGACCCCGCGCCCTTGCTCGCTTTCTGCAACGACGACTTCGACCTGGTTCGCTGTGGCGCAGTAAATCCGGCAGACCTCGGGAACATTTTTAATTGCGTTCAGAATGTTCACCGGAAATCCGTTCTCCATGAAGACAATGAACGAATGCCCGCAGGAAAGATTCATCGCATTCTTTTTCGCGAGCGCGATCATCGCATCGTCGTTGCCGCTCCACCGGACGAGCGCGGGACCGGACGACTCGCAGAAGCCGATGCCGAATTTGATCGCGCTGTTTGCCAGCACAATCGCCTCGTGAATATCTTCTACCGTTTTGATAAAATGCGATTGACCGAGGATAAAATTCGTGTCGGGAGGTTTATCAATGCGCAGCGTGAAAAATTGCATAGGCGTTATCCTTGTATTTGCAGCTTTGTTTTTAAAAATTGAATCCACTTGTTGAACTCATAGATGTCCGCTTTCGGTCCGTAATAATGGGAGAGCAGCGAACATGTTGCAATACTCGCGGCAAGATTGTCGGAGCGCTGGAGGAGAAGGAGCAGGTCTACCGTAATCTCTCCCGGCTGTACCGTCCACAATCGGGACATAACGGCATGAACTTGTTCCAATGAAAGACTCGAATCCTGCATCAGCTTCACCAATTGAGGCGCCGATAGTTCGTCAATGTTTGTCGTATCGTTATTGAGAACAAACGGAGCATGTTCCTTTCTCGTTGAATATGCCGGCGACCGCAACACGGCGTAGCGCAGTTTCGCGTTGAAGAGATCCTTCTGTACCGGAGACGGCGGTGAGCCTAACCTGCCGGCAGGTTGACGCGGCATAGCTCCTTCACCTTTCCCAACGGTCGAAGAAAGAGTCAGCATTTCTGTAAACGCTGCACGTGAACCGTGCTGCGCCATTGAATCCAACGAAGTAGTCCCGCGGAGAGTCTCTAAGTACGACATAATCTCACTATTGCGCCGAGCCAACTGTTTTGCAACCGACTGCTCCAAAGCCGCAAGTGAAGAATCCATCCGGGATGCGTACCGCGCCACTTCAGTCCCCGTAAATCCCTGTACTTCGTTTATGCGTTGATCGAGCATTCGCTTTTGCGAAACAGCAAATGAATGAAACACCCAGTAGAAAATTGCCGTCGTCAGGCATACGAGAACAAAAAGCGAGGAAAGAAGTGTCCAAAAGTAACGTCGGTTTCGGCGGGAAAGAAAGTAAATTTCCTGTTCGAGTTCTATTTGCAGATTCGATTTGAAGACGCTGATTTGATACTCAAGCCCTTCCCGCATATCTTTCGGAATAACTTGAATAGCGCCTTGAATATCGGCATGAACGGGAACGTTCTCCTCTTCTTCTTTGCGTGCGATGAAAGATCTTTTTTGGGGAAAAATGCCGATTTTTTCTTTTCTGGTTGCAGGTTTACTCTTTATCATGGCAGCACCTTTGTGGATTTATGAACGAAAGAAGCTCGCAAACAACATGACAGGCTTTAGGGGAATTCCTTGATGCCTTACAAAAGAAAAACCGCCTTAAACTTATTGATTGGAACTCGTAAAGTCAAGAGCCTGCACTTGCAACAGAGCAAAAAACTTTCTATCCTTTGTACGAAAACATGAAGCCGAACACACCGACACCGCGTCTCTCCAACTCGCTTGTTTTCTTGTTCAAAGATGATTTTTGGTTTTCAAAGGTTTTTATCGGCGGATTGGTATTGCTGCTTTCCGGAGCGGTCGTTGGAATTTTTCTTGTGCTCGGATATCTTACCGAACTGACAAACGGTATTCTTCACGACAATGAAATCCCGCCCGAATGGCGCCATGGCAAACGTTTCTTTTCGCACGGAATTCGCCTCGTGCTCGCTCTCGCCGCGTATGCTGCGCCGTTGACTGTCGTGAATGTTCTCTCTCATTCGGCTTCGCTTTTGACCGTCAGCATTGTCCTGTTTCTTGTTGCAGCGCCGGTTATTGAAGCTCAGTACTCCATCCGGTTTTCACTTCGCGATTGCTTCGACTGGAAATCAATCAATCGTTTCATCGTTCGCGATCCTGCGTTGTTTGCGCGCGGGATTTTCATTTCGTACGGCACGATAGTGCTGTCAATTTCCTTCGGATGGATGACGCTCATTATCGGCTGGCCCTTCGTAATCTTTTGGGCGACGCTCGTTCAGGCGCACATCTTTGCGACGCTCGAAAAAAATGCAGGATTCAAGATTCACGATTGATGATTTAAGCTTCGGGGTTCGGGTTTTGTGGTTCGAGTGCCAAGACTTAAAACTTTGAACGTGGAGCTTTGAACTCGGAACAGATTTAACCAGTGATGTCCTAGTGTTGTCATGGCTATCAAAACGACGAACAATATTTTCAAAACATTCTTCGCTGAAGCGCGCTACTATCTTCGCGGCGTGTATGTCCGCTTCATCGAGGATGACATTCTGTTTCTCGCTTCGGGAATCGCATTCAATATTATTTTCTGCCTCATTCCGCTTCTTCTGCTTTTTTCTTCTCTCATTGGATCGCTGCTGAACTCCACACAAATTGCAACGGAAAATATTCAGGAGCTTGTCGCAAAGGCGCTCCCCAACCGTCCGTACGCGAGCGAAGTGAGCCTTTTTGCGGGAAGAATTATTCATGATCTCGTGGAATTCAGAAAGTCAATGGGAATGATCGGTCTTCTTGTTCTCATTTACACAAGCACGTCGCTCTTCAGCGCCGTGCGGAGCGCGCTTCACAGAATTTACCGCATCGCCTCGACACGCAGCATTTTGATCGCTCAGGTGAAAGATGTTCTGCTCGTCTTCGCGCTCGGAATTCTTTTTCTTTTGCTCACGGTGTTTCACTGGCTCTATGCATTCATCAATGAATTCAGCAGCGAGCTTTTCCGCAGAACCGGAGCGCCGTTCTTCACCGGCTTGCCGGAATACATTCCCGTGATCACGACATTCCTGCTTCTTGTTTTGATTGCTTTTATCGCGTACCGCTTCATTCCGTTTTCCGGAACGACAACGCGCTCGTCACTCATTGCCGCACTGATGACAACGATTTTGTGGGAAGCTTCGGGCTTTTTGTTCTCGTGGTATTTGGAAACGTTTCACCCCTTCAACGCTTTATACGGCACGTACGCATTCATACTTGTAACGATGGTCTGGATTTATTATTCGAGCGTGGTTTTTGTTGTGGGCGGTGCGATTGGAGTGTTGTGGAGAGAGAGACGGGAAGGAGATGGCGCAGAGTTTACGAGGGCATAACGTCCACCAAAAAGAAGTCGTCCCGATTGCCGCCTACAAATGTGCGTAGCTCCATGGCACGCGGCAATCGGGATGAAGCGACCATCTTGCATATATAATGTGGAGCGGCTTTTTTGCGGTTGTTATCTGCCGTTCGCACCATGGTGCCATCAGTTATGGTTGGTCGGATCCTTAGACCGCAGGTAGCGAACGATTAAATCTCCGACGGATAATGCACCGATAAGCATTAGACTCATCGCAGAGCCCGTGCCGACGGTCAAAAGTGCAACGAGGAATGCTCCTTGAGTTAACTGGGTGACGCCATAGACTCCTGCAGCAGCCATGGGCGCAAGGCACATCTTCTTGCCACTTTCAATGAGCTTGAGCAGACTGTCGGATTCCGTTTTCGGGCTTTGTCCAAATGGGATATGGTATTCCTGCAAATCAGAGGTGAAGCCCGAGACCCGTTCGTCGGATGTCAGGCTTGCGAGCAAGCAAGCGAAACCAGTTTGGAAAGTCTCGGACGGCATCGAGAGTTCAAGCCTTCTATTGGCAGCTTGGTATTCCTGCGGAAAAAGATAGAAAGGATATAGAGTTGCGCCGTGTAGGTAACTGGACTGTGGAGAGGCCATTAACGCGAGTGAGTCCAGAGCAAACCTCTTTGTGGGCGAGTCTTCTTCGTTTGATTTTTCGGCTAACTTCTTGAACCAAGTGTCATAGTAATCATGGAACACTTCATAATAGAACGGGTCCCTTCTGAGGTCTAATAGATTCATGAGTGAATCCCTTTCGCCTGCGATGCGTCTGAGCCGAGCATATTGCGCCTCATCAAGAATGGAATCGCTTGGCACTCCCGTGAGACTTGATGTTAGATTTCGAAGAAAATTCCCCTGCTCAATGGAAGATGACTTGCAGCCCAGTTCACCTATCGGAATGGTCGCAACATTAAGAACCATTCCGAGGTCGCGCGGGATAAAGGAGCGCTGAGTAATAGAGCCTGTGATTCTGTTATTCGAACTTGCCACTACAATACTCCTTTCTGACAGTTAATGGATACGTGGTGCGAATGGCGACGGAACGTCCACGCGAATCATGTTCGTGCCGCGCTCCATGTAGCCTACTAAGAGCGCGGCATGAAGCGAGGACCAAAGTATATAATAGTCGAGCGTCATGATTCGCGTTGTTATCTGCCGTAGCGCTCATTTACCATGCGATATATTTTTCACTTCACCACTGCTCTTATCTATAACGATCTCGGCGACTCCGCCAACCATGTTGTCACCCAAACTGCCGTACACAACCCAGTAACCTCTGCTGAACACCGCGGTGAAGGGCTTCTCCGATTCTATCAAACTATCACCGTACACTTTTGAAAGTATAAGTGTCCCAACGTTGATCGCAGTCATCGAGTCGGGAATGACACCAAGCGGCGGCACATAATTGAAATGCTTCCCTTGAAGCACCTGATCCAAGTACCGTCCCGAATAATAATGTTTGAACCATTTGGCTTTGGCTGAGTCCTGCTGAGCTGAGGACGCTCCGCAGGATACGAGCAAAAGAAAAACCACACAAATAGAGCCGAGTCTAGTATTCATTTACCACTCATTGCGCTATGGCGCCTAACGTTTGGTGTAGCAACGCCATGGCGCCGACTTTGTATGCCAACTGACGGCGCCATGGAATGAGCACTAAACTTTGAGCCAACTCTTGGTTTCACTTTGCCTTTTCTGTAAGCGAATATCGTTGCTACACCTGTTAGCCGCCGTTCGCGCGTCATTCCACCACGTAATCATTGGGCTCGCCATGCGTGAGATCGCGGATCGCCTTTATATAGTTATCCCAATATCTATCGTATTCTCGGCGGACTTCACCTTCAGCATCCTGATACAGATCATGCATGTCCCCTTCGCGTTCTGTGCCACAATTTGGACATGCAAAACCAGTTACCGTCGGCCCAAACGAGACACGAGGGTCGAGGTAAGTTTTGTCCATCGAGCGCTTGCAGCTCGGGCAGTATGGATCACCCAGTCGTAATCTGTTAAGAAACACTTCGACACCAGGCTTGCTGCCTTCCATTAAGACAATCTTCGCGAGTATGCCGACTGCTAGCAGTTCGTCCTTAAACGTTCCGATAGAGACTTCCGAGACCTCCAGCTTTTTAGGTACCAATAAGGGCTTGGCGGCGCTTGCCGCGGATACAGAAGTCAAGTCCGAGACAAGCTTCAGGGACTGGTAGACGAAAGCTACGAAGAAATAGAGAAGCAAGATTCCGCCACTCCATAAGATTGCGGAAACAAGTCGCGGCCATCCTATGAATGGTTGCTGAAGAACGAAAGAATCAAAAAGCCGATCCGCGATGACTCCTGCGAAAGGGCTGACCAGTGTTGTTATCCCCTTCTTAGGAATTCTGTGAGTTACCGTTTTTATGATCGTGAACATGTGTCCTCAGCGCGAATTGCGGCTAACAATTTGAACAACGAGCTATGTCGTTTTTACATCCAATTTGGGTGGATAGACGACATATGTCGTTTATTTCGTTTTTAACTGTCTATCACTTCTCCATAAACTCCGACACCACTTTCAAAAACTCATCTTTGTGTTCAATAAAAAATTCGTGTCCGGTGTTTTCGAATTCATAGAGCTTCGCTTTGGGAATTGATTCCACCAATGCCTCCATCACGAAGCGGGAGATGTAATCGTTTTGTCCGACAAGCGCAAGCGTTTTCACGTTCAGCGTTTTCAGATCGTCGCGTGTATCGAAGTCCTTGAGATTTCCCGTGATGTCGAAGTAGCCGTTCCTTCCCCACATTGCAAAGAAAACGGGCCACGAGCGCTCCGGCAGCGAAAAGTTTTGCGGCACGGCATACGGGCTTGAAAAATAATTCGGGATGAGCAAGCCTTTCATCACCGCATCGTCGTAGCCGGGATTGTACCGGTCGCCGATAATTAAACTGTCCTGTTCGTACGACTTTACAATGGCAGTGATCTGGCGTGGCATGAAGTCGCGCATCTGGTTCAGCCATACATTAAAATCATCCGGCACGCGCGCGGGGGCGCTCATGATGATCATTTTGTTCACGTGCTGGGGATATCTGACAGCGTACTCCTGAGCAAGCATCCCGCCGGTTTCGTGCCCGATGATATCCAACTGCTGAATCCGCAGCACCGACCGCACCGATTCGACATCGGCGACCATCTCTTTCAGATTGTACATGTCGGGGTTGCGGAACCCCTGCGACCTGCCGCAGCCGCGCGGATCGAGAAAAATAAATTGCGCGAGCGAATCGAGCGGCGAAAGGACAGGCGCAAGATAGTCGAACGAATAACCGGGACCGCCGGGCAGCACGATCGTCGGCGTTCCCGTTCCCTCGATGCGGATATAAAGCTGAACGCCGTCCTTGCCGGTAACATACCCGGTAACGACTTTATCCCGCAGCGGAATTTGTTCGGCATTGATTGCAGCAATTTTTTCTTCCCTCACACATCCGGGGAGAAGAAGAAAAAGAAGAACGAAAGAAAGAATGGAAAATCCCGCCCAAAAAGGTTTGCACGTGAGAACAGCAACGCTTTTGAAGGACATGAGAGCCTGCTCCTTAAAATTTTTGCTATGTCTGAACTGGTAGCCTGCCTCCGGCAGGCAAGTGTGAGGAATGTAATGAGAAATTGAAAGAATGTAAAGTATGACACTCAAAAAAATTAAGTGCCCCTGGTGAATGACCACCGCCAAAGGCGGTGGCTTCAAAAAAACATTACTTCTAAAAGAAGTTACACTCGTTAGCTTTTGACATATCAAAAGATATATCGTCATTGCGAGGCGTTCATCCACGCCATTGGCGTGGAATCTTCATCTATAGTGACATCCTTTGTCATTCGTAGTCGTGGTTCGACGGAGTTTATCCCGTTAAGCGGGACTCACCACGACAGTCGCCCTGAGCGAAGCCGAAGGGCGGAAAAACCTCTTCCTTCTCGATGTCATTAGTAGCGAAGCCGAATCACCCTTTCTTACAAGAATCACGCTTCGACTTCGCTCAGCGCGACATTTTTCTTGCGAGTAATCAATTTTTAGAGATGCCCTTAAATCTTGTGCGACCCACTCTCTAACTATCCCCTCCCCTGAAAGGGGAGGGTGAGGGTGGGATCGTACATTGAACAAAAAATTGCAGGCAAAAAAACTCCTTCATTTTTCCAGCCACTCACCGTACAGCGCATGCAGTTGTTTCTGAGGAAAAGACGGCTTCTCATATTTTCCTGCCTGCAGCCGCTGGCGCAGCGCTTCGAACAAACAGACGCCGCACGCGACGGAGACATTCAGGCTTTGAATCATCCCCACCATCGGAATCATCACCTTCGCGTCTGCGAGCGCAGCGGCTTCTTCGGAAACGCCGCTGTGTTCATTTCCGAAAACGAGTGCGATCGGAGAAGCGAGATCGTATGAATAAATCGAGTACGCCTGCTCGTCGAGGCGCGTTGCTAAAATGAAAAAGCCTTCTTTCCGAAGCTGTGTGTAGCACTCTTCTACCGAAGCGAACTTCCGCTGCTCCACCCATTTGTTTGCGCTCGACGAGCTTTTCTTTCCAATCTTCGGGAATTTTTCTTTCGTGTAGAGAAGCTGCACCTGCGCAATGCCGACCGCATCGGCAGAACGAAACATTGCGCTGACGTTGTGCGGGTCGTGAATATTTTCCATGACAATTGTCAGATCGGGCTGGCGCCGCGAAAGAACGGTGAGGAGCTTTTTCCGGCGCTGTTCGGATTTCATTCCGCCCCCATGACAATCACGCGCGATTCATCGCGCGGCTTCACTTGGAGCAATCCGATTGCCGCGAGAACAAAAACGACGCCGACGATTTGAATGAAGCTCATCGCGCCGCCGAGAACCAAAAAGGCAGAGACGATTGCCACGACAGGCTCGAGCGTGCTGGTAATGATGGCGCGCGTCGGTTCGATGAATCTCAATCCGGAAAAATAAAAGATGTACGGGAGAAGAATTGAAATCGTGGAAACGAGTGTGAACACAAGCCAATTGTCCGGCGAGTAATGCGCGTGCACGATTGCCGCAGGAGAATTGACAAAAAGCCAAAAGACTGTCGCCGCTCCGAGCACGTAGATCAGCGTCGTCCAGACGGAATATTTCATCGTCAGCGGCTTGCCGGCAATGTTGAAAATGGAAAATGAAACAGCCGCGGCGAACGCATTCGCAATTCCTTTGAGCGAGCCGCGCAGCAAGTTCGGATCATAGCCGCCGACAGCGAGAACAATTCCTGTCATCGAAAACAGGAGCGCCGCGGCTTTGAACTTCGTCATCGCCTCGCGCTGCACAACGGTTGCGTACAGCGCAACCATCACGGGCGCGGTGTACTGCACGAGTATCGAGGTCGCAACATTCGATTCTTTGATCGCGGCGTAATAAAAATAATTCGAGCCGGCTAATCCGCAAATGCCGACATAGAAAAAGAGCGGAACGTCCCGCAGGGAAATTCTGAGCACTTCCCTCCTCGCTGCGCCGAAATAAATCAGCAGCACGATAAACGCGATCGAAACGCGTGTCTGCACGATAATGAGCGGATCGATCGCCCGGTTGAACAACATTTTTGCAACGGTTGCGGAAATTCCCCAAAGCGAAGCGGCAACGGCGATAAACAGATACCCTTTCAGGCGCCTGCCTGCGCGAAGCCGGTGCTTCTCTTCGGTCAAGGCAGGCTTCATACGGCGGGCGGATCTCCGGTCGGAGCTTCCGCCGAGGCTTCATCCGCTTTGAGGCGGTAGTACTCGGCGAGGTCGTCATCCCCCAACAGCTTGTAAAGGTACGAAAGACGCTGGAGCAGACTTTTTTTGTTCGGGACGGTTTCAAGACCGGACTTCACGAAGTCAATCAAGGTCGTCAGGGGCGGAATGTTGAGATCGGGATCGTAGCAATCGCACGCATCGAGATACGGATCGGGAACGGCAGGATTCACGTTCGCCGCTTTCTGATAATACATCAGCGAGTGTTCAAAATTGTCTGACGATGCGTAGAGCGCCTCGAACACGTTCGCCATCCACATATACACATCGTACGCGATATGCGGAAATTCTTTGGCGAGTTTTTCACCGAAGAGCGTTATCTCGTCCGCCGTCAACGCATTGTTCCAAAACAGAAGGCGGTAAAGTTCGATGTCGTCAATTTTTTGACGAAGCGCGGATTCAAACGCATCGAATACATCGTTGAAGCTTCTCGAAGACGAGAATCGCTGACGCAATTCTTCGTGTGAAAGTTCCGCCACTGTCCTCAGGCTCCTTTTGGCAAAGCCATCCGTTTATGAGAAGAATTCCTCCGGTAATTCTTTCAGTATAACGAGAGCGGGATTGAAATGCAACCATCAAGAGTCCTGAGTAGTGTTACAGTTTCGCATCTGTGTCATTCCGGCGAAAGCCGGAATCCAGAAAATTGCACGCTGGATGCCAGCTTTCGCTGGCATGACATTCGTTTTTGATCCAAACTTATCAAACTGTAACACTACCGAGTCCTGGTGGAGCCCGCGCGTGAGGCTGACTTCATCTGCGCGGCAAAAAACAACAAAGCCCCGAGGATCGGGGCTTTGCAATAAACGTTAGATGTAGGACACCTCAGAGGTGTCCTACATCTTATTTTATCTCATTACGAAATGTGCCGCGAGACTTTGTCAACAAGAATTCGTTTCGGCACTGCGCCGATAATCTGGTCAACAACTTTTCCTCCTTTGAACACAAGGAGCGTCGGAATGCTGCGGATGCCGTACTGCATGGAGACGGCAGGATTGGAATCAACATCCAATTTCCCGACTTTCAACTTGCCGTCGTATTCGTTCGCAAGTTCTTCGACGACCGGCGCGATCATTTTGCACGGGCCGCACCAGACCGCCCAAAAATCTACGAGCACCGGGACATTGGAACCGACAACCTCCGTTTGAAAATTCGCGTCGTTCACTTCCACTGGTTTCATGAATTTCTCCTTCTTTATGCTGAAATTTTTATTGAATGTTTTCCAAGCAACGAACGTACGTTTTCCATAAATTCATTTGTTGGGTTGATTGAAAACTTGCGCGACACAAAATTTTGCGGCGCGGCGAATT